>SVSU01000010.1 GCA_015064135.1 Oscillospiraceae bacterium | reverse complement strand
TGCCAAATACCGCAACATGGGCAGCCTTCAGACGCGCCATCCCTTCTTCGCCGAGGAGCATTTCCGTTCGGCTGAATCTTTCTTTTTCGTTCATATCGCTCCTCACAGCTCCGCGGCGGTGAGACGGATAATAAGATCTGTATCGTCATCCTTTGCCGCTTTGTTTCTTCGGATATCGCCGCATTTTTCGCATTTATGAATAATGATAAAACCTTTTTTCGGGTCAGGCTCTGCCTTCACAGCCCGAAGGATCCCTCCGCAGTCCGATGCTCTGTCACCGGGATTCACATCCAAATGGAGAGAGGTCAGACAATAGGGACAATGATTCCTTGAGGTATAGCCGAGTGGGGGTACCTCCTTTCCGCATCCGGCACAAATAAAACCATCATCATTTTTGGTAAATCTCTTGTTTTCCAAAGCAATAAACCTTTCGTGTGTAATCTTTTTTCGTTCCACTGAATATTCCCGCAGGTTCGGTACAAAACTATCAGTGTAAAATTTTTATTTCCAATGGAGATT
Source organism: Oscillospiraceae bacterium (assembly GCA_015064135.1). Taxonomy (GTDB): domain Bacteria; phylum Bacillota; class Clostridia; order Oscillospirales; family CAG-272; genus UMGS1696. The sequence continues at coordinate 34,996 of SVSU01000010.1, read as the reverse complement.
TAATTATGAAAAAACTGAACCTTCACAAACTGACTGCCGCCCTTCTGCTCACGGGAACCGTAATACTCTGTTCCCTTTCCGCTTTCGCTTCCAACGGAGGAAACATGGGAACAGGCTCCGGCGGCGGCGGATTTCTCGGAGATCTCGGCCGTGCTGCGGAGGATATGGGAGATGGAATCCGCGACGGGGTAAATGATATGGTTGGAAATGGCACGGCAAACAACGGAAATGATGCCGCGAATGGCAGCAACTCCTCCAACAACGGAAATAACGCTGCAAACAGCAATGCGCCAATCGGCCAGGGCGGCACCGAAAACAGCGGAAACAACAGAGGCTCCGTTGACGGCAATTCTGCCGGCAATACAGCAGGCGGATCCACAGGCAATACAGCAGGCGGAACTGCCGGCAATTCCATGGGCGGATCTACAGGCAATTCCATGGACGGCTCCATGTCCGAATCCATGAACGGCATGAGAAACGGCAGAACAGCCGATGGAGGCAACGGCGACGGCGTTATCGAAAACGGAACCGAAACCGGAACCCTCGGCGACGAATCCGCTGATGGTACAAACTCTCCCGTAACGACCGGTGAGGAGGACGGCGGCACAAACTGGGCTGCCATCTGGATCGCCATCATCATCGCCGTTGCTCTGGTCGCCGTCATTGTTGCTCTCATCCCCAAGCGGAGAAACGGCTGAGTTTCAAATTTTCCTTTTCACAAAGCCGCAAACCAAATTCCGTTTTTGATGCAGCTTACCGCCACTGTCCCGTCATCGGGTTCGATAAGCTCTCCGTCGATGCAATATCGTTCAATACCCGATACGCGGTATTCACGGCATCGGCGGTACATAAGAATATCCTCGAATTTCTTTTTCATAGTGCCGTCCGACTCGATGTATGTTCCGTTCTTATAATCTCCCACCATGGAAATAAACTCCCTGCGGCTGATATCTTTTACCACAAGAACATCCATCAATCCATCCATCATGTCTGCCAGAGGAGCCGCACAGAAGCCGCCGCCGCAGAATCTTCCGTTGGCACAGGCGGTCAGCAAAACGGACGTATCAAGCTCATCCCCTCTGTCCATGGTGATCTTCACGGAAATGGGCTTCTTATTCACAAGCTCACCCACGACCCCTGCAATATATTTCATCTTCCCCCGAATGAGGGGATTTTTTTTATAACGCAAGGTTCTGTACACCACACTGCAGTCAAAGCCGATGTTCAGCATATTGATAAAAAACCTGTCATTCGCCCGACAAATATCAAGGGGTACAAGCTCAGCTTTTTTAAACATTCCCCCGTCGTTGGCGTACGCCGAAAAATCGTTTCCGCTTCCCACGGGAATCACGGAAAAGGATGCGGTGTGGTTGTTTCCCGACTTCATAATACCATTGACAGCCTCACACACGGTGCCGTCGCCGCCGTATACCACAAGATGAGCAAATCGGTCTTTCGTAAACAGCTCCGCAGCATATTCCTCGGCAAATCCGCCGTGTTCGGACATTACAATTTCTCCGCCCGTACTCTCAGCCAATCGTTTTGCCATAGCGGTATGCTTGCCGCTGCAGGCGTGTGGATTGATGAGGTGAACCTGTCTTCTCTCCGCTATATTCGGAAGAGCGATGATATCAGGTTCCTTTTCAATAGCCGCTTTCATGGTCAGTCCTCACCTTTCTTTATTTTTTCGATATCAGTTCTGCCGTCTCACCGACTTGTATTCGTCGTAAAACTTATAGTAGGGGCAGTCTCCTGTTCTCCTGAATGCAAAACGAAGAAGTTCATCTTCATCCAACTGAACGCGGCAGTCGTCGTTATCCATATCATAATATACGCAGCTTTCGCAGGCGCATTCTGCTTTTTTCTTCCGCTGATTCTTTTTTTCTTCCATAACTATCCTTTTCATCGAAAAATCTCACATAAAGTCGATTTTTCCACAGCCGCTTGTTGAAAAGTCGAATACTTTATCTGAACTCCGCAAGTTTCCGAAGCAATATCTCACGTTCGTTGTGAAATTCACCGCGCATAACACCGTCGAGAAGTGCGGATAATGCCCGTCCGATCTCCGCACCCTTCAATCCTGCCGCTGAAGCATCTCCGCCGTTTACCGCCAGTTCTCCGACTGTAACACATGGTTTCATTTCCTTCAATATCCGATATGCTTCTTTTTCTTTGATATACTCAGATTCGTCAATAAACCCCACCGTCCGTCTGAACAGGATCAGATCCTCGGGAAAAGCTTCGCCATACCGTCCCATCAGCTTTTTCAGCGTATATTCATCCGATGTATCGGCAAAACGGCTCTCTATAAATGCCATTACATCATTCATACTCTTTCTTGATGGTTTCAGAGAACCGTACACCTCTTTTGCGGCAGCACGGGAGGTTTCTTCATCCTTTCCGATCCCAAAAATCATTGCGTATCGCATTTCGGCATATGCTGAAGTCCCTTCCATAAAACCCGCGGCTTTTCGCACATCCTCTGAGGTCAGAAAGGAGCCTGAAGGGTTCATAGCATAGGCTATCACATGAGAAAAGCCTTCCATAACCTCCCTCGCCGACTGCCCGAGGATGAGCTTTGTCAACTCCTGATAGATCCTCTCCCTCGAGATAAGGGACAGGCTACTGTACATTTCATTCACCGCATCCGCAGTATCTTTGTCGATTGAAAAGCCGAGAGCAGAAGAAAATCGTACAGCGCGCAGAATGCGAAGAGCATCCTCGGAAAACCGCTTCACGGGGTCACCGACGCAGGCGATACGCTGTCGAAGGATATCTCCCCTTCCGTCAAAGGGGTCAACAAAACCATCACGGGGAGAATAGGCAATAGCATTCACATTAAAATCCCGACGGCACAGATCCTCCTCAAGTGAAGCCGTAAATGTAACCTCATTCGGATGTCTGCCGTCGTCATATGCCCCGTCCACGCGATAGGTGGTCACCTCAATATTCATTCCCCGAAGCACAACGGTCAATGTTCCATGCTGAAGCCCTGTTTCCACCACGCGGCAATCCGAAAAGACATCTTTCATCTGATGAGGACGGGCATTGGTGGTCACATCGTAATCCGACGGCACCCTTCCCATCAAATGATCTCTCACGGAGCCGCCCACAACGTAGGCTTCAAAGCCGCGGCTGTTCAATCGCTCGAGAACAAAATCCACAGCCTCGGGGAGAACGAATCTTTCTGTATCCATAAAGGGCCTCAATCTTTTTTCAAATTCTTGGGACATACCGAAACGGGACAATCGCCGCATCTCGGAGAGCGCGCCATGCAGTATTCTCTGCCGAACAGGACCATGCGGTGACAATAATCACTCTGCTCCCCCTTCGGCACGATCTCACTGAGTATTTTCTCTGCCTTTTCGGGGGTTTTCATCTCCTCATCGTAAAAGCCGAACCGTCCGTTTATTCTGATGCAGTGAGTGTCTGCCACGATTCCGGGGATCCCGTACACGTCGCCGAGAATGAGATTGGCAATCTTCCTGCCCACACCGGGTAATTCAAGCAGCTCATCCATGGTATCGGGCACACGACCGCCGTATTTTTCGCAGATGATACGGGACATTTTTTTGATGCTGTCCGCCTTGGTTCGGTAAAGACCGCAGGAACGAACAAGACCGCACAGCTCTTCAAAATCCGCATCCGCCATTTCCCACGGAGTCGGGTATCGCCGGAACAAGTCCACGGAGACGATATTGACCCTCTCATCCGTACACTGTGCCGACAAACGAGCCATGACAAGAAGCCGCCACGGGTCGCCATCGTATTTAAGGGAACAGAGGGCTTCGGGGTAAAGCTCCTTCAGCACCTCATTGACGGCAATGCATCGGGTTTGTTTTTCCTTTAATAAAGTATCTTCTTTTTTCATGTATATCCGTTAATCCTCAGAATTTACCAGCTTCATTATCTCCTCTGCCGCCTCCGCAATAAGGGCAGACAGAGACACTTCCTTCACGCCGACCACCATATTATCGCATCGGCTGACGGGGATCAGCACTTTTATGGCATCCGATTGACCCACAGCAAGGGCAGATGCAGGTGTCACCTCACCGAGAAGGGCATCGGCAATGACGATCCCAACGGGGCCGACGATAATATCCGCCCGACGGGAATTGACGATCACCGCATTTTCCCCCGTCGCACAACGGGCAACCCCTGATTTCATCATATTAACGCTTGCCGCGGAATTGGTGCCTACCAAAGTCAGCTCAATGGCTTTTCCGTTATACGGAAGAAGGATTTCTGCAATCTGACGGCCTATCCTGCCGCCCTGACCGTCCACGATCAATACTTTTTTCACCGATTCTCTCCCGATTATATCATTTTTTTTATCATACCTTCATTATACATAAAATCAACGCTTTTTTCAATATCGTTCCGCAATAAATTAAGTCTGCATCCTGGAGAATTTTCCGTAAGGGAAATTCCAGTTTGCCTGCAAATCAAAATGCACATTATTCCCACTCCATATTGACATGAGCGAAAAACTGTGTTATTATATTATAGTCAGCATGGAGCTGGCATCTGCGGCACGAAGCCGTTTCGGGTTTTCCATATACATATATTTGATGCTCAAGGTGTCGGTAACACTCACATGAAGTGGGTCTTGTCGGCTTTTTTTATTCCTTGAAACATATTACGGAGTTACTGATGAAAAACAGAATTATCAAAAAAATCACCTACTGCGCCGTCCTCATTGCCCTCGGCATGGTGCTCCCCTTCCTCACGGGACAAATTCCCGAGGTAGGCAGTGCCCTCTCTCCCATACATATCCCTGCCCTTCTTGCAGGCTTTACGGTAGGTCCTGTATGGGGAGGATTATGTGCTTTTATTATTCCGATTTTGAGAAGCCTCATTTTCATCATGCCCCCACTTTTCCCAAAAGCCCTTGCTATGGCATTTGAGATGGCGGCATACGCGGCAGTCTGCGGCATTCTTCAGCGGAATCTGCCCAAAAGCATCGGTCATCTCTATCTCTCACAGATCTCCGCAATGCTCGCAGGCCGCATCGTCTACGGTATTGTTTTCGCTTTGTTTACCATGAACAACCCTGACATCAACTATGGCTTTACGGCGTTCATCATGGGCAGCTTTGTCGAGGCAGTTCCCGGTATCGTTCTTCATCTTGCCATCGTTCCGCCTATTGTATTGGCACTGCGGAAAGCAAGACTGACGGTGGAATAAAGCCTCTGCCGCAAACACAAAATTTTGATTATGCCGGTATTTTCATATCATACAAATCCCTTCTATGGTTTTTTCCATGGGAGGGCTCTTTTTTGCATTGCAGCTTTTGCACAGATTTTTTCATCTTTGCTGTTTTTATGAATTCTGCTATTGACATTAGTAAATAAATCATGTATACTTACCGTAATCTTTTGATTTCATAAATCAGCAAAAGGAGAAAAAAATGAAAAAAGCATTATCCTTGATTCTGGCGGTGCTTCTGCTTGTGTCGTCCGTTGTTTCCTGCGACAGGACAGACCCGTCCGAAACCAACGCTCCCGACACATCAACATCCGCAGCAGATTCTGTTGAAACAGCTCCTGTTGAAACAGAGCCTGTTGAAACGGAAGCACCCGCCCCCTCCTACGACGACGCCCTCCTTACCGAAAACGGCGTGGCAAAGGCGCATATCGTCATCCCCGAGAATGCGGAATATCTGGTGCAGTACGGTGCCGATGACCTTGTTTACCACATCAAAAAAGTAAGCGGCGCGGATATTTCCGTAACCAATGCTATCGAGGAAGGAAGCATTCCCATTGTCATCGCCACCCCCGACAGCCTCCCCGAGCTTCGTGACCTGTTTCCCGAGGACGTTGCGTGGCTTGAAACCACAAAGGATGAGGACGGCAGAACATGGGCAGATGACGGCTTTTCCATCCGCACACTTGACGGCAAGATCTACATTTTCGGAGCAACGGCACGCGGAGCACTGAACGGTGTATATGACTTTATTGAAGAAAACATGGGTGTAATTTGGGTCAGAGCCAATGAAGAGATGGGTCTGATTTACGACGAAATGCCCACCATTACCGTGCTGAAGACCGATTACAGAGAAAAATCCCCCTTCCAGATTCGGGGTGTATATTCCTGCGGCCTCGGAGGGACAGACGAACTCCCTACGGAGATTATGCTGTCCCGAAATAAGATGAACTCCGCTTATATCAGCTCACAGTGGGAGCCTGCTTGTGCACAAAGACTGAATGTGGGACTCTCTCCCATTTCCTCCGGTCATAACGTAAAAGCATGGGTTTTAAATAGTCCTGCTTATGATCCCAATGTGACCGAATACTGGAATACCAATGATTTGGGTGACCCTTGTACCTCCCAATCCTCAACCCATGTCAATTTCTGGAGCGCACTGACAGCCGACACCGTTGCGGCAGGTATTATTCGACTTCTTGATGAAAATGCGGCAAGCGGCTGCGATCCTATCCGTTATGTTGGTGTCAATGCCAACGATATGGATATGGCGAGAAATTACCCCGAGGATACGCTTCCCTTTGAATATGCGCCGGGGCAGTTTGTAAACCCCGAGGACAAGGACTATATCTCTACGGTAATCATCTCCTTTATGAACAGAATTGCCGAAAAGGTAGCGGAAAAATACCCCGATGTTTACGTCACCACCTACCGCTACAACATGGTGAATGAGGTGCCGAGATGTGAGCTTGCGGACAATCTGATAATCGAGTTCTGCACCTTCAACGAAGACCCCTCCGCACCCATTTATGAGCCCAATGAAATGAACGAACGTGCCAATGATATGTGGAATGCTCTGCAGGCGTGGATTGAAAAGACCAACAAGATGTTCTTTTACACCTACTACGGATGCTATATACCCGCCACCCAGTATGAACGTCCCTGGTGGGATGTGATGCAGAAGGATTTCCGGTTCTTTGCGGAGCAGGGTCTGACAGGCATTATGCCTTCTGCCGTTTCCGATGATGATACCGCCGCCTACAACTGGGATGTGGATGAATCAGGACAGATCACATTTGGTCCCGGCGGTATTGGTGATAAATTCACAAGGGGAGACGAATGGTCCATGTGTGTGCTCAGCTTCTGGCTTTACAGCAAGCTGGTATGGAATCCCTGGGAGGATGTGGATGCGCTGATCGTCGAATTCTGCGATAAGGTTTACGGAGATGCCTCTCCCCATATGCAGGAGTATTACCGCCTTCTTGAAAAAGGCTGGCTTGATGGATGTGATTCCGTTTACGAGGAGTTCAATAATTTCATCTACTTTGGCAAGACGCTTGTTTTTTATGCGGATTACTGTCTCTTCAACAGTGATTTTGAAGAGGACATCGGCGCACAAATATTAGATGCACTGAACAATGCATGGAACGCGGCGGATGATAAGGCGAAGGCTCATATCCGCTACATCAAGGAAACAATGGAAGAAGTTTACGAGGAATTCTCCTGATTTTTGTTGGAATATCCGACCGAGAGAACCGTGTCATTTTCGTGATGCGGTTCTCTTTTTGTTGTCATTATTAACACATATTGACATTGTCATATTTTATATGATATAATGATAATGTGAAAGTGTTGCTTTGAGCATTTTCCGAAGGGGACGGTGAACACCCATAGCAAAAAACGGCCGGGGGAAGAAATTTTATCCTGCCCATAACAAAATATAGAGGATGAATTTATGATCAAAGTATTTGATAAAAACGGAAACGAATTGGAGCCTACCTACCCGAAAAGGGCGCAGGGGCTCGTGAAAAAAGGACGGGCACGCTTCATTGATGAATGTACCATTGTCCTTTGCGAAACAACCGAAAAAACAGAAGCGTGTCCGCCGAGTGATAGATATTCGGAGGATATGAATATGTTTGATAACAATAATTTCAACTCGATCAATTCCTATTTCGGGGAAATTCTCGATACAAAAGTTGAGGCAAAATCCGTCTGCGGCTCCCTTGTGGGTTCTGTAATCGGCGGAGGGGCGAGCAAAAATGCCATTCTTCCCGCCTTCGACGGCAGAGTAGATACAACTGCCTCCCTTTCCAAAAACAGAGGCGAGGCGGTGGACTATTGGCTTGGTCTGAAGATGTACGAGCCTACCGCGGTAAAGACCGTTATGGTAGCGACAACGTACAGAAAACAGCACCGCATCTACGGCTCCTTCTTCCAGGGTTCCTTCAACGGTCAGCTCTGGACGACCCTTTGCGAGTTTACCGAGGCTGATTTCATTGAATACGCCGACTCGGATGCCGAATACTATGTGAAGCATATTGACTGTCCCGTTGACTATGTGTACTACCGCTTTTTCAACTACGACGACAAGGGCGGCAATATTGCATCCCTTCTTCTCTTCGGTGAGGATGAAAAGGCGAGCACCATTGAAGCATATCATGGTGAGATCTCCCTGACAGGTGTACGCAATCATTCACGGTGCGGTTCCCTTGAGGGCATGATAATCGGTGCAGGCGGCAAAACGGAGGCGGATTATTTCGGCGCCTTTGACGGCAGAGGGGATACTGTATCGGAGTTCGGTGTAAATCCCGGAAACAGGGTGTATTACTGGTTCGGACTCAAGGCAGATGAGCCGACAGCGCTCAGTCACATCACCCTCGGCACTCCAAAGGGAAAACGCCGCCATGTGATCCGCAATTCCTATTTCCAGGGCTCGACGGACGGCGTCAACTGGACAACACTTGCCTATTTCGGTGATGAGGATTACCTCACCTACCTGAACGATACCGACCACGCCTACTATACCAAGACCATAGCCGACGAGGAGGCATACACCTATTTCCGCTATTTCAACAGCGAGGGTGTGGGTGTCAACTGTCTTGCGGAGCTTTATCTCTATGGGAAGGGTGAGACTCTTTCCGATTTGAATACTTACCGCGGTGAGATCACCTATACGGGAGTTCGCTCCGTGTCCCTTTTCGGCTCCGTCAGGGGTGAAGTCATCGGTGCAGGCGCGGAATCGAAGTTCGAGTATATAGGCGCATTCGACGGAAACATCGGCACACAGACCAACCTCCCCATGAATCTGGGAGAAGGGGTGTATCACTGGTTCGGAATCAAGACGGACGAGCCTGTTTCCCTTGAGGGTGTGAGCGTTGCGACTCAGAACGGTGACAGACGGCACGCCATCCGCGGCTCCTATTTCCAGGGCTCGAACGATGGGGTGAACTGGACGACCCTTGCTATGTTCACAGCCGACGATTACCTCAATTACAACAGCTCCGGCAGCAGGTATTATACAAAGGAGATCGCCGACCCCACACCTTATACATACTTCCGCTATTTCAACTACAACGACGGAGGAGCGAACCGTCTGGCACAGCTTCTTCTCTATACGGCGGAGAATATTTCGGGCATACAGTACCTGGGTACAAGTGCTGCAGGCGAGCAGAGTTCCGTGAGAGTTAATGTGAATGTGCCGAAGGTCGGAAATACACCGAAGATCCCCACGGAAAACGGAGTGCCGAAGCGCGTAAACGGCGTTATGTGGAAATACGTTGACGGGCAGATCACGCACATCGGCGAATCCCTGCAATCGAGAGAACGGGATCTCACAAATCTCTTCCTCAGCGGCGGATGCACTGCCGAGCAGTATCAGGAAAGAATGATTACCCTTCGTTCCGTTGCCGACTGCAGAGTGGAGGAGCTTCAGAGAATGCTTCATGATGCAGCCGCAGACACGGAAGAGGAAAGCTGCGGCGGCACGCAGACTCTTGACCGAGACCAATCGCAAAAGGCGTATATCAAGGAGCAGGTAAACGAGATCAAGCGCTCACTGGAAGGCCGTTTCGATGACTTTGATGATCTTGAATGTATGATCGATGAGATAAGAGAGGAAGCGGAAAGTGTGAGAGACGAGATGGAAGGAATGATCGGAGACCTGAAGGGTGAGCTTACGGAGGCGCTGAATGAGGCCCTCGGTGAGATTCGCTCCTTGCTTGAATAATCAAACATAAAAAAGACGGGTGTATCAGTTGGTACGCCCGTCTTTTTGTATGTAGTGATTTTTCAAAATATTTGGTTGGCAGCAGAGTATCTTATTTCACTGTCCGTTTCGCCTTTCTGAGTGCAAGCACAATAGGCGGACCGCTTCACAATTACACCCGTTTCATCTTTTTCTCAGCCTGCCGCCCTCCACTCCTTTGGGAGAAGGATGGAGATCAATGTTCCGCTGTCCGTTTCCTTCCGTGTGGATTCCACGGGGATTCCGCATTTTTTTATTACATCCACCGCATGATCTATGGAATTATAGAACAATCTGATATCCTTTATAATCAGCTTGTGCCTCTGTTCGCTGCGGTCGGGCTTTGAGCGAATCTCATTCGCCCTCGATTCCGCGCAGAGGATGGACTCTATGTACTCCTCCGCCGCTGCCACGTTCATTTGTCTTTCTATCATAATGGAGAGGATCTCCCGTCTCTCGCCCTCTGCGGAAATTCTCAGCAGTGCCCTCGCGTGCCTTTCCGTCAAGCCGCAGCGCACGATCGCCTCCTTTTCGTCCTCCGACAGTCTGAGAAGCCGCAGCTTATTTGCAATATAAGACTGGCTCACCGACAGCCGACGGGCAAGTGTCTCCTGCGTCATGGAACCCAGCTCGATAAGGGAGCGAATCGCTGACGCTTCCTCGAACATATTGAGATCCTCCCTGTGCAGATTCTCAATAATGGCAATGACCGCTGCCTCGATCTGTGTTGCCGCCACCGAAATGCACGGTACTACGGAAAGACCCGCCATCTCCGCCGCACGAAGCCGCCTTTCCCCTGCCACAAGGTAGTAAAGCCCATTCTCAAACCGAACGATAAGCGGTTCAATGACCCCATGGCTCTTTATACTGTCGGCAAGAGCACGCATGGACTCCCCCTCAAACTGAACCCTGAATCGCCCCGTCCCAACAATAATCTCGTCGATCTCAATATCCCTGACCACTTTTCTCAATTCCTCGATTTTCTTAAAAAACACCGCTTTTCCTCCTGTATTCATATTAAAAAAGTTTTGGGGAAGGGCTCGGGAAATTCGTTCTGCCGAAAAAAGCAGTTTCCCGAGAACGCAAATATATTATACATCACCCACCGACAGGAGAAATGCTGAAATGTCGGGCAATCTTTTGGGATGTTTTCTCGGGGAATAAGAAAAATCCCCTTCCGCTGTGGGAAAGGGATAGATTATACATGATTCGGGGAGGGAAAGACGGGGAATGTTACGAAAGGGGTTTTGCTGTAATTTTTGCAAAAGGACGGGGGTAAATGATCTCCGTCCGACGGATTTTCTGATACAGGGCAATGGACCGTGTATCGCCGCATGGGAGGCAGTATTCGATTTTTTTGCAAGGAGAAAAGCCCATTTTTGCCGCACCCTTTGCCGCATCTGCGATCTCCTCGTCGCTTTTTCCCTTCATGGAGGCGAAATATCCGCCAACCTCGACAAAAGCGCCGCAAAGCTCGACGAGGACCGGAAGTGCGGCAACTGCGCGAGCCGTGGCGATTCCGAAGGATTCACGGAGTTTGTTGTGGGCGGCGTTTGCCGCTTTTTCCGACTTCGCTCCCATATTTCCGTGGGCAAGATCCTCAGCTCGGGCGGAAATCCCCTGAAAACCGTGGGAAATGCCGATTCTTTCTGCCGTTTCCGTGATATGCCGCACTTTTTTTGCGGTGCTGTCCACTGCCAGAAATTTGAATCCCCTGTCGCATAATACGCCGCCGAGGGGTAATGAGGGGAATCCCGCACCTGCGCCGATGTCGATGATACGGGGTGTTATTTTTCGGGAAATATCCTCACCCGAGGCATTTTCCCCTCCGAGAATGCATCCCGTCTCATGCTCAATGTACACAAGAGGAAGAATGGAGTCGATAATGTGCTTTTCCACCACAGCCTGAGGCTCCGTGATGGCAGTCAGATTGAACCGCTTCGCGTTGTCAAGGAGACTGTCGCAAATCAAATGAAGCCGTGTGACCACATCCTCCGACGAAAATATCTCCTTCCACTGCCCCCCATCGGGAGATTCCGCAAGGGCAGATTCCAATAAAGGAAAGTACAATTCCGTAAAATGTTCTTTATTAAAATCAGACATATTTTTTTCTTGAAAACCCTCCAAAAAACCTTTTTAATTTTATGAGGTCCCCGGGCCGCCTCGGACAAGGGGGGGAATCTCTCTAATGTTCTCCCCTGAGCTGAAGCCAGATCATCAGCACCGTGATATCCGCAGGATTTACCCCTGAGATTCGGGACGCCTGACCGATGGATGCCGGGCGGATCTTGCTCAGCTTCTGCGCTGCTTCCAGACGGAGACCCTTTATCTCGCTGTAATCTATATCTGTCGGAAGAAGGGTGTTGTTCGCCTTGGACTGGCGCTTTACCTCATCCAACTGATGCTTGATATAACCCTCGTATTTGATCTCTGTCTCCACTCTTTCCTTAATGGAACGGTGGAGCTGGGGTCTGCCGGGATCAAAGGGGGCTGTATCTTCGTATGTCAACTGGGGACGGCGGATGATCTCGCATAGATTCGCACCCGAGTTCAGTTCCGCTGTTCCCTTTTCCGAAAGGAGTCGGTTGATTCCCGAGGATGGGCCCACATTCACATGGGAAAGTCTCTCCGCTTCCTCCTTGACCTTCCGTGTTCTCTCAAGCGTTGCCTCATACCGTTCGTCAGACAGCAGACCGCAGTAGTGTCCGTACTCGGAAAGGCGCTCTTCCGCATTGTCCTGACGGATGAGAATGCGGTATTCGCTCCGTCCCGTCATAATTCTGTATGGCTCGTTTGTACCCTTCGTTACAAGATCGTCAATGAGGGTGCCGAGATAAGACGAGTGGCGAGGGAGAATGATCTGCTCCATGCCGCGGAGCTTCAGTGATGCATTCATACCTGCAAGAAGCCCCTGTGCCGCCGCTTCTTCATAGCCCGACGTTCCGTTAAACTGTCCTGCGCCGTAAAGTCCCTTCACCTTCTTGAATTCCAGTGTCGCCTCAAGCTCAAGGGGATTTACACAGTCGTATTCAATGGCATAGGCACTTCGCATGATCTCCGCATGGTGGAAACCGTTCAGGGAACGAAGCATCTTCAGCTGCACGTCTGCCGGAAGAGAGGACGAAAATCCTTGAAGATATATCTCCTCCGTTTCCAACCCCATTGGCTCAACAAAAAGCTGATGCCGTTCTTTATCCGAAAAACGCACCACTTTATCCTCAATGGACGGACAATATCTGGGGCCTGTGCCGTGGATTCTTCCCGAATACAAGGGAGAACGGTGGAGATTGTCAAGAATGATCTTGTGGGTGTCTGCGTTTGTGTACACCACATGGCAGGGCACCTGTTCTCGTGAGTTCAACTCAGCCTCATCCGTACGGACAGAGTAGGGCGTTATATATTCTTCACCGTACTGTATCTCCAGTTCGCTGAAATCAATGCTTCTTCTATGGATTCTCGGCGGTGTTCCCGTTTTAAACCGCATCAGCTCAACTCCGAGACGGCGCAAACCCTCCGTCAGCGATTCCGCCGGGAGAGAATTATCGGGGCCCGAGCGCTTCATCACATCGCCCACATGGGTGGTACCCCCCAGATACGTTCCCGAGCAGACGATAGCCGCACGACAGGTGTAGTCACCGAAAGGCTCACAGCTCACTCCCTTTACGGTAAGCTGACCGTTTCCGTCGGGCTCGGTGACAATATCGGTTACCTCTGCCTGAATGACATACAGATTGGGTGTAGCTTCAAGGACGGTTTTCATTAAATCCGAATATTTTCTTCTGTCCGCCTGCACGCGCTTTGAACGCACAGCCGCACCTTTGCTTGTATTCAGCGTTCTCGATTGAATGGTAACAGCATCCGCTGCATAGCCCATCTCTCCGCCCATTGCATCAATCTCGAAAACAAGATGTCCCTTTCCCGTTCCGCCGATGGAAGGATTACAGGGCATATTTGCCACCGCATCGAGGGATAAGGTAAACAGCGCTGTTTTCATTCCCGTTCTCGCACAGGCAAGAGCCGCTTCCACTCCTGCATGACCCGCACCAACTACGGCAATATCAAAAGATATGTTTTCTATCATTATTATTCTCCGTTTGTTTGTTAGAAATATTATACCCCATGTGCACAGTTTCGTCAAGGGGCAAGGCAAAAGGATGGGCAAACTCCGCCTTTTCTTTGGTCTATTTTACATTTATAGAATTTATTTTTTGATTCGGTTCATGAAAATGTTTCACGTGAAACACTATACCATGTTGACTTTTTCGCGCAATAAGGTTATAATATTATCAAACAACGATTTCAACAGCGAAGGAGCAGCGCGGACATTATAATGAGTAAAAAACCTTATGTGATCTCATTTGCCAATCAGAAAGGCGGCGTTGGAAAAACCACATCGTGCGTCAATATTGCGGCAGCCATCGGAGCGAAGGGATATAATGTGCTTCTCATTGACTGCGACCCCCAGGGAAACAGCACAACAGGTGTGGGAATAAGCAAGAAGAGTATTCAGCATTCCGTTTATGATGCCCTCCTCGGCACAATTCCTGCTGCTGAATGCGTTGTAAAAACGCAATTTGACCATCTCTACGTTGTCCCGGCTACAATCAATCTGGCAGGTGCGGAATTTGAGCTGTTTGATATTGAGCAAAGAGAAAAATGTCTCAGCAGATTCATCTCAGAGGCTTCGGAGGCAGAAGGATTTGATTTTGTCATGATCGACTGTCCCCCTTCCCTCAGTATGCTTACTGTCAACGCACTGACTGCAAGCAACGGGGTAATCATCCCAATGCAGAGCGAATACTATGCCCTCGAGGGACTGACACAGCTGATGCTCACCATCAAAAAAGTAAAACAGCACTATAATCCCACACTATCCATTTTGGGAATACTTATCACCATGCATAATCCGCGTCTGAATTTATCGGTTCAGGTTTTGGACGAGCTGAAAAAATACTATTCTGATAAACTATTTAAAACAATGATTCCCCGTGCTGTCAAACTTTCGGAAGCACCGGGATTCGGCACACCTGCCATGTATCACGATAAATTCAACAAAGGAACAAAGGCATACGACGAAGTGGCAGAGGAAATACTGCACAGAATCGGGATCATTTTATAAACGCTTTGTAATAGGAGGGGGAGTTTTGCTCTCTGGGGGAAAAGAAAGATCCCTCAAAATAAAAAAATGGCAAAAAACAAAGGTCTGGGAAGAGGATTGGATGCCATCTTCGATGAAAACACGTTTTCCGGGGAAACAGAAGGAAAATCAGTAACCGAAGTAAGCATATATGATATCGACCCGAAAGCAAATCAGCCGAGAAAAACATTCGACAGCGAAGCCCTGGCACAGCTTGCGGATTCCATTTCGGCAAACGGCGTTCTTCAGCCCATTCTTGTGAGAAAAATCGGAGAAAGATACGAGATCATTGCAGGAGAGAGAAGATTCAGAGCCTCAAAACTGGCAGGACTAAACACAGTCCCCGTTGTGATTGTTGATGCCACGGACTTTGAAGCGGCAAAATACGCACTCATTGAGAATATACAGCGCGAGGATCTGAACCCATACGAGGAAGCAAAGGCATACCGCGAAATGATCAAAGGCTACGGCATGAACCAGGAGGAGATCGCTATACAGATCGGAAAATCAAGAAGTGCCGTTGCAAATTCCCTTCGTCTGCTTGATCTTCCGGAAGCGGCTGCAAAATTGCTGGCGGACGGTTCTCTTTCACAAGGACACGCAAGGACACTTCTCGGTTTAACGGATAAATCCCTCATCCTCCCTCTTGCACAACGATGCATAAGCAAAGAGCTTTCTGTAAGAGAACTTGAAGAAGCCGTAAAATCCGCTAACAAAGCCTTTGAAAAAAAGAATAAAAAAGAAGAAAGCAAACGACAGGAACTGAATGTAGATTACTACTCCTCCCTTGAATCCAAATTCACGGAAACAACAGGCAGAAGATGCAAGATAACGGACACAAAAAAGAAAAAGACTTTTCAGATCGAATACAGGGACAATGAGGACCTCTGTGAACTGCTGGAAATTCTTGCAGGCAAAGGATTTCTTGACAATCTTTAATAAAAAAGCATAACTCGGAATTGACAGGAATAAAATCTTTGAGAATGGAGTTATTATATGCTCTGTACCGTGTACAATTACGCCCATCTTGATCTTTCTTCCCTGTCTGCCGGATCCCTCGGTCTTGTCGTCTGGGGAATCTGTGGCGGAATCATAGCAGGGATCTTTCTATCTCTCATATACAAAAACATAACCTCATCGTTTATTAAAACTTTAGTGAAGAAAGGCATCTCAGACGAGGAAAAAGCCGTTACCCTTTCTGAAGCGGAAGCAAAAGGAAAATGGTATCTGAGATCAGCATTAAAATCACCCTATAAACCGATAAGACGATATGTCATCTGTGCCAATGAAAAAGATTTGCTTGGTTTTGACCCGAAGGAGCAGGATAATATAGGTAAAAAAGCAGACCTCCCCATGGATAAAGCAAAATTTTATCTGCCTGAGGAAAACAGAACGAAAGCGGAAATTCGTTTTTCCGAAGCCAAAAGACCTGCGGCAAGCTTTATATTCACAGCTGTTCTGCTCATCGCCGCCGCTTACTTTTCCTTATATGCGGCGCCGGAATTGCTGCAGATGCTTGATAACTTTATCGGCACACTGAAAAATTGAGGTTAATCACAATATTCAAATCAAACAGAAAGGTTAATAACCATGGCTACAAACAAAAAAAGACGCAGAAGAAAGCAGAAAAGTCTGTTTTCCGTCATGCTTACCATCGTCATTGCCGCTGTTATATGTACAGCAGCCATACTCGTCGGAATCCACGTTCTCGGTATTCGATACATGAAGGTCAATATAACGGACAACAGTTATGTGAAATTCTTCGGAACCGTTGACGATAATGGTGACCCTGTTCGCGGAAAGATCATTTACTCCGATGGACTGTCTGCAAATCTGAATGTTAAAACCGGTCAGATCGCTTATTCAAACGGCGATACTTACGAGGGTGAGCTTGACAATCTCATGAAGGACGGTACAGGAAAGATCACCTACGAAAACGGTGATGTTTACGAAGGCGAATTTCTCATGGACAGAATCTCCGGTTACGGTGTATACAAATACAACAACGGCGACGTTTATGAAGGTGATTTTCTCAATGAAATGAAGGAGGGTGAAGGAAAATACACCTACTCCGACGGATCATGGTATGAAGGCGGCTTCCTTGCCGATAAGAAAAACGGCGAGGGAAAATATGTATATGCAAGCGGAAACTCCTACGAGGGAAGCTACAAAGATGACATGAAACACGGAAACGGCATATACACATGGGCAAACGGCGATGTTTATGAAGGAAGCTACGAAAACGATATGAGGCAAGGTATCGGTATGTATACCTGGGCAAACGGTGAGTCCTACGAGGGAGAATTCATGAATAACATGATGTCGGGAGCAGGAACATACAGATGGCCTTCCGGAAGAGAGTACACCGGATATTTTGAAAACGGAGTTATCGTAAGAGCCGAAACAGAAAACAAAACCGAAACTGAAACTGTTGAGGAAACAGAAACAAACGCAGAATAATTAAAGAAATACAAATGCAGCTGCATATAGGGAAATCTCCTTCATGCAGCTGCATTTTTTTAGTATGTGGGAGTGTCAAGTCTGAAACCGTTTTCGGTAACAAGCAGCTTCAGCTCAACATCGGCATTGATTCCGTTCATTTCGCTTGATATATTTACGATGGCATATGATTTTGTCTTTTCCACAACTTCCATGGATTCAAAATCATATACTCTTCCAAGCTCCATGGCTTCATAGGGAAGATCCAAACGGACAGTCAGAACATCTCCTGATTGCATATATCTCGCATATGCTGCCGTTGATGTGATCTGTTCCTCTGTTCCTTCATTAAATACAGCGCTGATTCCCGTAAAGGCAAGCTCATACAGGTAACTGCAGTATTGCTCTGAAAAAACACGCTCGGTTGCCTCTTTGATATCCGATTCGCTTTGATAAATACAATCCTCCGCCACAGGATGATAGTTTACAGCTTCAATATCACTGGCAAAAGATGCATAAAATCGTTCAACATCTGCTCTGTCATCAGAAATGGGAAGTCCTTCGCCAAAGTAAATATCGTTCAATTCAAAAGACAGAGGCAGAAGCTCATATATGGCATTTTTTACATCCTCGTCGGTATACTCAGCCTTATCACACGATGCGAATAAAGGACACAAAAGAAATGCAAGTATCGCACAAGCAAACTTCTTAAACAATAATGTTTCACGTGAAACCATAATTTTCACCATCAAAAAGTTATTCCTCAGATCCGACGGATTCAATCTCAGAAGAATCGTCCTTCTCCACCTCTTCGGAACCTTCATCACCGTACTCCTCGTCAATTTCCTCCGATTCCTTTTCGGTAAGAGCAAAATTCACAAGAGATGCGCCGTCAGCAAGACGCATGACAATTACACCCGAAGCACTTCTGCCATACATGGGGATTCCATCAGCAGGAGTACGAATCATGGTACCGTCGTTTGTTATCATAAGAATATCGTCATTATCGGTAACAATAGCAATTCCCGTCAGGCAGCCGGTTTTATCGGATACCTTCTGGCAAATAACACCCATAATACCTCTTCCCTTTGCTTCAAAGAGATCGGGCGACATTCTCTTTCCGAAACCACCTTCGGTTATACAGAGGAGGCTGTGTGTATCAGCCCATCCGGGTGTTTTTTCAATAATGCAGGCACCCGCAACCTCATCGTCGCTTCTGAGTGTAATACCCTTGACGCCGCGAGCTGTTCTTCCTATAACCGAAACTCTGTTTTCATCAAATCTTGCAGCATTACCCTGTTTTGTGGCGATCATAATATCCGATTCACCCTTGGTATTGGCAACAAAGATAAGCTCGTCGCCCTCATCAAGGGTAAGTGCGATCTTACCGCCGCGGCGCTGAACTGCATATTCAGAAAGTCGAGTGCGCTTTATGACTCCTCTTCTTGTTATCATAACAAGGAAATCGTTTTCTTCCGATTCCGCATTAAGCTGAGCTACGGAAAGCATGGCGGTGATGGTCTCACCCGGTTCAATTTCTATAAGATTGATAATATTCGACCCTTTGGACGTTCTGCTCGCCTCGGGAATCCTGTATGCTTTCATCACATGAACCCGACCCTTTGAAGTGAACAGCATAAGGTGAGAGTGAGAATCGGCAACAACAACGCGTTCGATATAGTCCTCTTCCTTTGTTGTCATGCCGATAATACCTTTGCCGCCTCTTCGCTGTGCGGAATAGGTATCGGAAGGCTGACGCTTGATATATCCCTGATGAGTCAAGGTAATTACCGCGTTGTGGCGTTCGATCAGATCTTCAAGGAGAATTTCATTTTCAACTGTTTCAATGGTAGTCCGTCTTTCATCACCGAAGCGATTCTTTATTTCGGTAAGTTCATCCTTAATGATCTGCTTGATCTTTCCTTCGTCGGCAAGGATGCCCCTGTATTCATCGATGGCAGCATAAAGCTCAGCCAGCTTTGATTCAACTTTCTGACGTTCCATACCTGAAAGTCTGCCGAGGGTCATATTAACGATAGCCTGTGCCTGTTCTTCGGAAAGTTCAAATCGTACACGCAGATTTTCTCTTGCAGTCGGTGTGTCGGGAGAATTTCGTATAATAGAGATCACTTCATCAATGTGGTCTATGGCAATTTTGTAGCCTTCATTGATATGTGCCTCGTGAAGTGCCTTGTTCAAGTCAAACTTGACACGGTTTACGATTACTTTTTCCTGATGGTCAATGTAAACGTTGAGAATCTGACGAAGATTCAGCACTTTAGGCTCTCCGTTTACAAGGGCAAGCATATTAACAGCGCAGGTGCTCTGCAATTCAGTATACTTGTAGAACTGGTTCAGAACGATCTGCAGATTTGCATCACGGCGGCAGTCTACAACGATACGCATACCGTTTCGTCCGCTTTCGTCACGGATATCGGTGACACCCTCGATGCGCTTTTCACGAACGTTGTCCGCCATGGTCTTGATAAGCTCGGATTTGTTGACCATGTAAGGAATATCGGTGAAGATAATGCGGTGATTTTCCTCCTCAACAACGGCAGTGGAACGAACCATCACCCTTCCCCGGCCTGTGGTGTATGCTTCAATGATACCTGATGTACCGTAAATGGAAGCACAGGTGGGGAAATCGGGTCCCTTGATAAACTGCATCAGCTCGCTGACTCCGGCATCGGGATTGTCCATAAGATAAATAGTACCGTCAATAACCTCACCGAGATTATGAGGGGGGATATTTGTAGCCATACCGACTGCAATACCTACCGCGCCGTTTACAAGAAGATTTGGGAATCTGGCAGGCAGCACAGAGGGTTCCTTGCGGCTGTTATCAAAGTTCATATCCCACTTGATAACATCCTTATCAATATCACGCATCATCTCGTTGGAAAGACGGGACAACTTCGCCTCAGTATAACGGTATGCCGCAGGTCCGTCGCCGTCCACGGATCCGAAGTTACCATGACCTTCTACGAGTGTATATCTGTAAGAAAAAGGCTGCGCCATGCGGACCATAGTGTGATAAACCGCAGTATCACCGTGGGGATGATATCGACCGAGCACGTCACCTACTGTGGTAGCGGACTTACGGAAGGGCTTGTCATAGGTGAGATTATCCTCATACATAGCATAAAGGATGCGCCTCTGACCCGGTTTCATACCGTCTCTGGCATCAGGAAGAGCGCGGGACACGATAACGGACATGGAATATTCAATAAAGGACTTTCTGACTTCTTTTTCCATGTTGATCGGCACGATCTTCTGATCGGGATATTCAATATTAACAGTCTTGTTTTTATCTGCCATTCTATACCTCTCTTATGGAGAAAACATAAGATAATTTTACTAAAAATCGGGATGATATCAATTTAAATTATAATTTCCGCCCACATGATCCGCTGCAGCTTTTGCGGCATGGTTCATGGAGGTTTTTTCATCATTGTTCAGGATAAACTTATGATAAACAAATGTACCGAGGAAGGTATCCCCTGCCCCTTTTATATTTGAAATGTGATCTACATGAAAGGATTTCTGCCTTATATGAACGGACGGTGCATTGCTTGAAGTGTACAAAGCACCCGCAGAACCCAAGGTTGCAAGAACAGAAATACCTTTTTTCGCAATTTTTTCACAAACCTTTTCGGTTATCTCAAAAACTTTATCCTCATCTGACAAATCTTCGTTCGATAACTCAGGAACAAGCTCAATCAGCTCGCAAAAATTCGGTTTGATAATATCGGGAGGACAGGAACCTTCAACGGAAGCACGAAGCGCATCTCCCGAGCAATCAAGAATGACCTTGCAGCCTTTTGACTTTAAATCGGAAATAAAGTTTGTCAAAAAAAGATTTTTATCGTAATTATCACACTTCGGAAGGCTTCCGGCAAGAATCACAACATCACCGAAAGACGCTTTTTCCACTACAACCGAAGCAAGATTTTCAAGTTCTTGAAATGAAACAGGACCGCCCGGAGCATTTATTTCCGTTGCATCTCCATTGGAGGATACAGCGCATATATTAACCCTTGTTTCACATAATGAGGGAACTTTTAACACCGACATTCCCTCACATAAGAGCATCTTTTCAAGCATTCCGCCCACATAACCGCCGAGCAGAACTGCAGCTTCGGAATCTCCGCCTGCAGATTTGATTGCCCTTGAAACATTTATCCCCTTGCCCCCTGCAAAAACACGAGACTCATATGCTCGGTTGAGGTCGGCGCACACAATGGTATCTCTGAGGGAATATATCACATCCACCGCAGGATTCGCTGTTACGGTAATAATCATAACTTAGCCGATGGTATCGAGGTTTTCCGCATACTTTGCGTTCTGCTCAATGAACTCGCGGCGCGGCTCAACCTTATCACCCATGAGTGTACTGAATATTTCATCGCAAGCCATGGCATCCTCGATCTCCACCTTCAGAATGGTACGGGTCTCGGGATTCATTGTAGTGTCCCAAAGCTGATCCGCATCCATTTCACCAAGACCTTTGTATCTCTCGGCTTCCACATTCACACCGCCAAGTTCGGCAATGGCGCGGTCTCTTTCAGCATCCGAGAAGGCGTAACGCTCCTGCTTGCCCTTGTGCACTCTGTAAAGAGGTGGCTGTGCAAGATAGATATGTCCGTCCTCGATAAGCTGTCTCATGTGACGGAAGAAGAATGTCAAAAGAAGGATTCTGATATGTGAACCGTCAACGTCGGCGTCGGCCATGATAATGATTTTACCGTAGCGGAGCTTTGTGATATCGAAATCTTCACCGATACCACATCCGAGAGCCTGAATAATCGGTATAAGGGATGCGTTTGCGTAAACCTTGTCAAGACGGGATTTTTCAACATTCAATACCTTACCGCGAAGAGGAAGGATCGCCTGGAATAAACTCTCACGTCCGCTTTTTGCACTACCGCCCGCGGAGTCTCCCTCCACCAGATAGAGCTCTGTCAGCTCCGTGCGCTTTTCCTGACAGTCCGCAAGCTTACCGGGGAGAGTTGAGCCGCTGTCAAGAATACCCTTTCTTCTTGTCTGCTCCCTCGCCTTTCTCGCCGCCTCTCTTACGCGCTGTGCGGTAAGTGATTTTTCAATTATAGCCTTTGCAACAGCCGGGTGTTCCTCGTAATATTCCGCCAGTTTTTCGGAAACAATATTGTCAACGATGGTTCTGACTTCGGAGTTTCCGAGCTTCGCCTTAGTCTGGCTTTCAAACTGTGCATCGGGCAGCTTTACGGATACAACGGCGCAAAGACCTTCTCTTGCATCCTCACCGGACAGATTTTTGTCTCCGTCCTTGAGGGCGCCGCACTTTTTTGCATAGGCGTTCATTACCTTTGTTACAGCACTCTTGAAGCCTACCTCATGTGTACCGCCGTCGATGGTTGACATATTGTTGGCAAAGGTAACGATGGTCTCGGTATAACTATCGTTATACTGCATGGCAACTTCAGCGGTAATATCGCCCTTTTCCGCCTTCATGTAGATGACTTCGGGGTGGATCAGCTCAACGTGCTTTGCCTTGTTCAAGTGCTCAACAAAAGAACGGATACCGCCGTCGTATTTCAAGTCATACTCAACGAATTTTGATTTGCCCGTCTGCACCTCTTCTTCAAAACGAACAGTGTTGTCAACGGAAACTTCTTCATCCGGATCCACTTCAAACACATCAAAAGACGCATTTTCCTCGGAGTTTTCCGCTGATGTATCCGTACTTTCCGCCTCCGCTGCCTCAAGAAGTCGGTTGATGTCTCTCTTTTCATCATCCTTCAGATAACTTTCTTCACTGACATCAATTTCGATCTCTTTTCGCTCGTCTCGAAGAACGATTCTGATTCCGGCATTAAGGAAAGCCTGCTCACGAAGTCTGGTGAGAAGGGTGGGCATATCAAATTCGGTCGTGTCGGTGAAAATCTCGGGGTCAGGCTTAAAACGGACAAAAAGACCGTGTTTTCCTTCAGCATCACCCACACAGGCAAAGGGACGGGCAATGGCACCGCGCTCAAAACGCATGGTATATCTCTTTCCGTCATAGCAGTTGTCTACTTCCATCCATTCGGAAAGAGCATTTACAACCGATGCGCCCACACCGTGGAGACCGCCTGAGATCTTATACCCCTGTCCGCCGAATTTACCGCCTGCATGAAGCACTGAAAACACAACCTCAAGGGTGGGCTTGTTCATCTGGTGATGCATCTGAGAAGGAACACCGCGTCCGTTGTCCTGTACCGATACGCTTCCGTCGGGATAAAGAACAACGTCGATTTTGTCGCATCGTCCTGCCATAGCTTCGTCAATGGAGTTGTCAACGATCTCGTAAACAAGATGGTGAAGTCCCCTTTGAGATGTGGTACCGATGTACATACCCGGTCTTTTTCGGACAGCTTCAAGTCCTTCCAGTACCTGAATGGAATCTTCATTGTATTCTACTGTACTTTCATTGTTCGGAATCTTTTCTTCACCAAACAGGTCAATGCTGTTTTCTGCCATGTATTTCCTCCAGTCGGCCCTGTTTTTCTACGACAGAACCGTTTTTTACGTTACTTTATCGCAAAATAATTACTTACAAAATATTCACTTCTCCCTCAGCGTTTTTTCAGCGCCTGAGTAGATATATGAGTGAATATAACTTTATCGTCACTCCGTTTTTCCGTTTTCTTCTTTGCACTCCGATTTTTTTCGGCAGTCAGAACAAAGGATCGCGGAAGATCGGTGCCTGCCGTATCGCAGCAGCCGGACTTTTCCATTTTTTTCAAAAATTCTTTTGTTACCGCAGAGTCAACCTTGCCGTCCATGTCGAAATATCCGATGATATTTTCTTCTTTCACAAGGTACCCTGCTCCGATGTGTATCAACATATCTTTTACAGCCTTCTCGGCATAACAAAATAGAGGAAACTTGACTTATCGTCCTCTCGTTCTTCTTTCACATCAAGAGCTCGATCCCCGAAAATCTCGGGATCGGGAACAGCGTTAATAAGTCCCGAGCCCTCGGTAGGCTCAATTACGATACCCATAGTCGCCTTGTTGAGACGAATGCGGAGAGTATCACAATCTTCGGGGCAGCTCTTTAACGATTCGAGAAGAAGCCGGCAGGTAAAACCGATGGTCAGATCGGCACCGTCCATGGCACAGGAAACTTTCTCAAACACGCTGCCTCCCTGGGAAATGGAAAACAGTTCAATGCATCCGTTTTTGAAATCTATCTTAACCGGAGGTTTGGTATTACCGCCCAGCTTGTCCTCGGTAATGATGGATGCACGGTCAATGGCGGCGATGAGGTCACGGCGATTGACGTATACCTGAGTCATGTAGGATTTGGGAAGAACTTTTTCGTAATCCATATACTCCGCTTCTATCATTCTTGTGAAGAACCAGACGGAATCTATCTTAAATATTATATGCTTTCTTCCGATGATAATAGTCACTTCATCCTCAGAATCCTTCAGCATTTTTGATAACTCAGTAAGGAATTTCCCGGGAATAATCACGTCCGTATCGGGAATATCGGAATTTTCAAGGACACACTTGGAAACAGCAAGTCTGTTCGTATCGCATCCTACAACCGTCAATTCACCGTTTCTGATTTTAAAAAGCGCACCATTGAATGCAGGTCTTTGATCATTTACAGCCACAGCGAAAGAAGTTTCGTCTATTCTTTCTCTGAGAAGGTATTGAGGAATGGTAAACATTCTGTCACCGGAAAGCAGAGGCATAGCGGGAAAATCCACACCGTTCGCTGCCGTTATTTCAAAGCCCGATTGACCGCCTTTTACCGTCACTTTATTTTTTTCATCAATTTCAATGGTAATTTCTCCGTCCGGAAGAACTCTTACAATCTGAAGAATCTTGCTCGTGTTGATAATATAGGTTCCTTCTTCGGAAATATTGCAGTCTACCGTCATGCGAAGACCTTTTTCGAGGTCGAACGCGGAGATACGGCATACATTATTTTTTTCACCGTCGTACTCGCCGTATTCCTCATTGGGCGGACACTCAAAAAGAAGTCCTTCAATTGTAGAGATTGTATTTTTTGCCTGAGAAATTCCCGCAGCGGAGGTAAGGGCGGATAAGAGCTGTTGCTTGTCAAATGAAACTTTCATAATTGAAGCCGTACCTTTCTTTATCAGTTGTTCTCGGAGGAGAAAATTTTATATGCACAGCGAAAAAATACGGTTTTCCCCGCTTAATTGCCATGATAAATTTTCGCTTTCCGAATATATTCGGTAACCAATATTTGGTAACCAATGTTTGGTAGCCGGACAGACGCGATGTAAGTAAGTTTATATATTTATATATAGATTATATTTTTAGAAGCAGTCGCCGTAGGGGGTGTGGAAACTGTGGAAAACAAGGAAATATCAGAATTATTCATGGGAAGACTTTTGTTTTCTTGTGAAAAAAAGCCTCTTTTGCCGTCTTTTCATAATGAAAATAAATAAAATTGAGTTTTTAGACACATCGGGAGCAAATATAAGCTCAAAACAGTTTTCAAAAGCCGGGAAAAGAAGTTTTCAAAAAAAACGTTCTTTTTCCTGTTTATGAAATTTTGAAAACTCACCCATTCTCCATAAATCGACAATATTTTCACGGCGCCCTCCCCGATTATACAAAACTTTCGACTATCAACAAGTTTATCAAATCAAAAACTTTCTTTTGAAAACCCGTGAAAAATGGTGGGAAATATCCCTTTTGATAACCTGATGCAAAACTTTTCAAAAGGGTAGATGAAAATTTGTGCTGTTGGTAATTTTGAGGAAAACTTTTGTTTTTGTGAAAAAATAAAGTAAGAAAATGGGGAAAAAACAGGTTTGTCCGGAGTATCATAAATAGGCCTGTGGAATTTCGGGGGTTTTCCATAGTTTTTCCACATCTTTTCCATGAAGTTTCCCACAGGTTGTGGAAAAGAATGTTGAAAACACACACATTACGTTGTTGAAGAATGTGAAAAATCCCCCAAAATCCCAACATTATGTTAAGAGCGCTTGATTTCTTTAATAATATCGTTTACCGATGCTTCAAAAGCAGAATCCGTCAGCAGCTGGTTCTCGATCATGGAAATATTGGAGTGAACAGTACTGTGGTCCCTTTTGAAGGTGGTGCCGATCTGAGGAAGAGACATTTGTGTCATGCTGCGGATAATATACATGGAGACATTTCTTGCATTTTTGATTGCTTTTTTTCTTGAGTCTCCCATAATTTCCGCAACAGGTACATTCAGCTTCTTTGAAACGGTTTCCACGATGCGCTTTACAAGATCCCCAACAGGCTCCGTATCACGAAGATACTCGGGGACGGTGGTTACTACCATATCCATGGTAATAGGCATACCGGAGAGAAGATTCTTTGCGCCCAGCTTTTTGATTACGCCGTCGATCTGTCTGATATTCGACTGAATGTTCTGCGCTAAAAAATCGATAACATCCATGGGAATATCAAGATTGTTTTGAGCAGCTTTACTTTTTAAGATAACCGTTCTCAATTCATAGTCCGGAGGCTGAATATCTGCGATCAAACCGCTTTCAAAGCGGGAACGGATTCTCTCCTCCAGTCCTGCCATTTCCTTCGGAGGCTTGTCTGATGTGAGAACGATCTGCTTGTGGTCTTCGTACAGGGCATCGAAGGTATGGAAAAATTCTGTCTGTGTGGATTCTTTTCCGGCAATGAACTGAATATCGTCGATGAGGAGCATATCCGCTTTCCTGTATTTTTCGCGGAATGCGGCATTTGATTGTACACGGATGGCTTCAATCAGCTCATTCATGAACTCTTCACCTTTGACAAAAATCACGTTCATGTTGGGATCTCTCTGAAGAGCCTTGTTTGCAATGGCATACATCAGGTGTGTTTTGCCGAGACCGGAATCACCGTAAATGAAAAGAGGGTTGATTTTTCTTCCGATATTTTCCGCAACGGAAACTGCGGCACCGTGGGCAAAACTGTTGGAATCTCCAACAAAGAAGTTTTCGAACGTATAGTCCTCGTTGTATGTCAGCCGTCTTTCCGCGGATTTCGGGGTAGCAGGATTTACGGCAGGAGAAAAATCAGGCATTCTGTCGGAGGTTTTGTAATTGAATGCATCGTTTTCCCTGTCTTTTTTTGCCATATTGTCCTTTGCGATTTTTACGGGAGAGTTGACCGATCCGTTGTCCGGGATCTCGGGCGCCAGGGTATTGTCAACTTCGATTATCACATCGGGCTTATATCCGAGAATGCGCTCCAGGGTATTGCTGAGTATATTGGAATATCTGTTTTTCAGAACATCCTGTTTTGATTCATGTTCACAGACAAAAACAGCCGTCTGCGAGTCAAGGGAGATGAGATGGAGATTACCGAAAAAAAGGTTGTAAGCAAGCTCCGGCATATTCAGTTCCTGCCTCATCATGCTGTCAAGGAGCTGCCAGATCACAAGTAGATCTCCTGAATTTTTGGATGGCATGTTTTCCTCCGAAAATGTTACATTATAATATAAAAATACTCAATTTATTATACCATAAAAACAGATAATTGTCAAGCAAACAACAAGATTCTTTGTGTGGGAGGTGGTTGTTTTTTGCTTTAGCGGATGTGGTGTTTATTACAGACGTATTGAATGCACGTCGTTTGTCGTTTTTTTCATAATCGACAGTAACGATTATGAAAGATAAAACCACAACCACAGCAGAAAATCCCCTTCCCCCTTACCCCCTCCCCTTTCCCTCAACCACAGAAATATAAAAAACAAAAAAATTCCCCGTAAATTTGTCAAATAACTCTTGACAAACAAGGGATTGATAGTATATAATAATCGGTGTCTATCTTTACCGATCGGTAACGGTGTGTTACCATGCGGTAATGTTTGATTTCAGATCAAAAAAGTTTTAAATATAGAAGGAGGTGCGAATATGCTTAGAACATATCAGCCCAAGAAGAGACAGAGAAGCAAGGAACATGGCTTCAGAAAGAGAATGTCCACAGCAAACGGACGCAAGGTTTTGAAGAGAAGACGCGATAAGGGCCGCGCTCGCCTTACTCACTAATCGGGAGAAAGGTACGGCTTTCAAAACAAAGAGTAAGGGGAAACACCGAAAAAGGTCGTTTCCCTTTTATTTGGTTTGAAGAAAATGCTCCCCTGATAAAAGGGGGTTTGAAAAATAATATGAAATTCTATGCAATATCGGAAAATCACCTTTACCACAATGCATTCAAAAACGGACGGCGCAAATCGTCACGCAGTGTGGGAGTCTATGTGCTGAAGGATAAGAAGGCATGGCTCATCAAAAAGGCGAATCCGGAAAAGAAAACGATCAACAGGATCGGGATTCAGGCCTCAAAGAAAGTCGGAGGCGCCGTTGCCCGGAACAGAGCGAAGCGAGTCGTCAGAGAAGCCTACCGTAAGATAGACAAAGAATACGGAATCAAACAGGGCTGGCTCATTGTGATTACTCCCTATCCGCAGGCGGCGGAGTTGAAAATGCAGGATGTTTACAGAGACCTGCGATATTGTCTCGGCAAGCTGGATATGCTGACGGAAGCGGATTCATCCTCAAGAACAGCGGAGGAGGATCATGCTTAAAAAAGCCATTCTTGCCATTCGCCGGACATTCCTGATACCGATCAAGCTCTATCGAAAATATTTATCTCCCGCAAAGGGGGTGCCCTCCTGTCGATTTACCCCAAGCTGCTCTGCCTACGCAATGGAGGCGGTCATGGAGTGGGGGATCCTTGCAGGTACGGTGCTTGCCATATGGCGGCTGGTGCGGTGCAATCCCTTTTCAAAGGGTGGGGACGACCCTGTTCCGCGCTGCCCATGGCATATCGGAGAGGACGAGCTCCCAAAATAGTTCTTTTAAAATTCAAGATGAAACGAAAGATGGTTTTTAATGGAAAGTTTATTTGACATACTGCTCATACCCATGGGCTTTATCCTTCGTATCGCGTATACGATCACGGACAACTATCTGCTCGCCATCATGCTGTTTACTCTGGTAATGGAGATCCTTCTTCTTCCCCTCGGTATCAAACAGCAGAAGAATCAGGTGAAGCAGGCAACCTTTGCGCCGAAAGTGGCGGCGATCAAGAAAAAGTATGCAGGAAGAAATGACCAGGCAACACAGCAGAAGATGCAGAACGAGATCATGGAGATGTACAGGGAGGAAAACTTCAATCCGGCAGGCGGATGCGGCACCCTCATTATCCAGCTTCCCATCATTCTCGCTCTGTTCAACGTGGTAACCAATCCTCTGCGGTATATCTGCAATATGCCGACCGCGGAAATTACGGCTCTTACCACAGCCCTGGGAGATAAGGTGCCCGCAACATCTCACTATCCTCAGTATAATCTGATCAATTATCTGCATACGACAGATATTTCTCAGTATTATAATCACGCGCCTTCTCTCGAGAACATTATGCTGCCCGATTTTACCATCGGCTCCATCGACCTTTCCCAGAATCCCAGCTTCAAACCCCTGAACTGGCTGGTCATCATTCCGATTCTGACCTTCGTTGTCATGATCGCATCGCAGTACATCATGAAGAAGTTCACATATCAGAGTCCCGAGAATGAAGCGGCGCAGAATAATATGTCCATGAAGATCATGACATGGACCATGCCCCTCCTTTCCGTTTACTTTGAATTCCAGATGCCTGCCGTAATCGGCGTTTACTGGGTATTCAGAAACATCCTTTCCACACTTCAGAGGATCCTTCTCGCGAAGCTGATCCCGACCCCAAAGTACACGGAGGAGGATTTTAAGGAAGCGGAACGTCAAGCGAATATGTCGAACAAGCAGAAAAAGCGCGAGATGAAGGAAAACGGCGAAAAGAAGTTTGTGCGCAGCCTCCACTATATTGACGACGAGGAATACCTTGCCCGTCATGCGGAGGATCTGAAGGGCGAGGTTACAAACGTACCCTCTGCAAAGAAGGAGACAAAACTCGGACCCGCGCCCATGAAGGATGAGGGAAAAAATCACCCCGAGGACAAGGGAAATACCGAAAATTCCGAGAAATAAAGTAAAACTCTCGAAAGGATGATAACGCAGTATTATGAGCGACACATATATTGTAACAGCCAAGACAATTGATGAAGCCATTGCAAAGGCAAATAAGCTGTATGCAGATGACGAGCATGAGATCTCCTACGATATTCTGGAAATGCCGAAAAAGGGATTTCTCGGAATCGGCGCAAAGGATGCCATGCTCAAAGTTACCGTAAACGAAGTCAAGGATGTGGATCTCGGTTCTATCGTATCCGATCTCAAAAGTATGAAGATTCACACTGACCGCGACGGTAAGCAGAACGATGAAGCAAAGACAGAAAACAAGCAGGCAAATCCCCGGAATCAGCAGAATCAAAAGCCTGCCGATAAAAAGCCCGAGGCAAATAAGCCTCAACAGAAGCAGAACAGACAAAACGGCGAGCAGAGGGAAGCGAAAAAGCCCCAGCAGAACCAGCAGAAACAGAATCAGCCGAAAAACGAAGCAAAGTCTCAGCCAAAATCCGAAAAGACCGAGGAGGTTCTGCCGAAGAACCATGCGGAGGTTATCGTATCCGAGCCTGTGGGACTTTTTGACCTTCCCGAAAAGGCTCCATCAAATGAGTGGGGCAAGGCAGCTGATACGAAAAAGGAAGCAGCTCCCGAAGTATTTGAAGCGGAAGAGGAGCTCTCCGGCGCAGAATCGGCAAAGGACGCACTCAAGGTAGCGGTTTCCGAAGAGGAAATGCAGTTTGCACTGGAATTTGCCAACACTCTGCTTCGCAATATGCAGATTGATGCAAGGGCCGAGAGAGGAGTGTGTCCCGAGGGTGAGACCTTTGAGACAACGGAGGACGCGACTGTGTACCCGAGAATTGAGATCGTGGGGGACGGAAGCGGAATTCTCATCGGACACCACGGCGAGACATTGGATGCGATCCAGTATCTTGTAAATCTGTCCGCTGTAAGAAAGTCACGCAAGGCAAACGGCCACGGAGATTATGTGAAGATCGTGGTTGATGTAGAGAACTACCGCAGCAAGAGAGAGGAAACACTCCGTACTCTGGCGAGAAGAATGGCTGCCCGTGCGGTGAAGAATAAGCGCAATGTATTCCTTGAACCTATGAACGCATACGAGCGCCGCATTATTCACAGCGAGCTGCAGAACTTCGAGAACGTGTCCACACACAGCGTAGGCACCGACAAGAACCGCAAGATCATTATCACATACGAAGGACCGGACAAGCAGCCCTCAAACTCCCGCAGAAAGCCTCAGAAGGCGAAGGCGGAGGGGCAGAAGGGGGAAAAGCAGGAAAGATCCACCCCCAAGCCTGCGGCGAAACCTTCCGGTGACAGACCCAGACCCAAGAAGCCTCAGAAGATGCCCATCGAGCAGCTGCCCGATTTCCTTGCAGCAAACAGCACCGAACCCGACGAAGTCCTCAGTATTGAAGACTGATTACGTGAGCATTTGCTACAGCTTGATTTGCAGGTGAAGATGGCTCACTAACCGAGTTTTTCCCTGACGGAAAAAACTCCGAGGTGTAGGTTGAGTTTGATAAAGCATTTGCTGCAGCTTGATTTGCAGGTGAAGATGGCTCACTAACCGAGTTTTTCCCTGACGGAAAAAACTCCGAGGTGTAGGTTGAGTTTGATAAAGCATTCGCTGCAGCCGGATTTGCAGGTGAAGATGGCTCACTAACCGAGTTTTTCCCTGACGGAAAAAACTCCGAGGTATAGGTTGGATTTAATCACGCATACGCTGCAGTTGGATTTGCAAGTGGAATTTAAATTTGCTGTCTGATTTTGATATACCGAATTAACAGACCGTCGTGGGCATTTGCTGCCAAATCAAACCATATGGGGTGCTCGCACTACTGATGCGGCACCCCTTTTCTGTATTTTGTATTCCAAGAAAAATCCCCATAATTTGGGGTCCGGGGGCAATGTCCCCGGCAGGGGGTGTGGGGGAGGATCCCCCGTTGCTCCCCCGGAAAGGAGAAACATATGTCAACCATAGCGGCAATATCGACGCCCAGAGGAAAGGGCGGCATTGCGGTGATAAGAATAAGCGGAGATGATGCCATCGGTGTTGCTGAGAGAATGTTCAGGGCGAGATCGGGAAAGGCTTTGGCAGAATGCAGAAACCGATCTGCTATTTACGGTGATATTCTTGACGCATCGGGAAATATATGCGACAGCGGCATTTGCGTAGTGTTCCGCGGCCCCAATTCATTTACGGGGGAGGATTCCTGCGAGATCTCCTGCCACGGAGGAACATATGTTACCATGACCGTGCTGACATCCGCACTGGCACACGGTGCTTCTCCCGCAGCGCCCGGGGAGTTTACCAAGCGCGCATTTATAAACGGAAAATTATCCCTTACGGAAGCCGAAGCGGTGGGGAAGCTCATCGATTCCGATACTGAGGAGAGGATGCGCCTTTCCTCGGGGGCTATGAGGGGAAATGTATCACGTGAGATTAAGAAGATAGCGGACTCCCTGATCGGTGTAATGACAGCACTGTATGCTGCCATAGACTATCCCGATGAGGATATCGGAACCGAAGGGGAGGACATGATCGAAGGGGTTGTCAATGGTGCCCTTGCCGATGTGTGTCGTATACTGGATACCTACAAAACCGGAAAGGCGGTCAGCGATGGGGTAAAGACCGTGATCTGCGGCAGACCCAATGTAGGAAAGAGCTCTCTGTTCAACCGAATGACAGGGGAGGACTCCGCCATCGTCACAAGTGTTGCGGGAACAACAAGGGACATTCTCCGTGAGAGCGTCTCCTTCGGGGGTATTACCCTTCGTCTGTCCGATACGGCAGGGCTTCATGAGTCTGACGACGTGGTGGAAAAGATCGGAATTGATCGCGCCAACGACGAGATCGGCAAAGCAGAGCTGGTGATGGCGGTTTATACGGCAGAGGACTGCGTGACGGGATATCCACCGACAGAGCTTCCTTCATGCCCCAAGATAGCCGTTATCAATAAATCCGATCTCTATGGCGGAGAGGCCCCCCATCCTGCTTTTGTCTCCTATCTCAAAGATTCCTTTGACCGTGTGGTGCTTTTATCCTGTACGGGAAATGAAGCAAATGTATGCGCAGCGCTAAAGGGCAGATTTGACGAACTGGGCATGAAAACCGACATCGGTATTGACGGACTTGCTCAGGCAGTCTCTGAGCTCTACGGAAGCGATAAGATCGACTTGACGAACGATGCGGTGATCTGGGACGTTCGCCAGCAGGCATCCCTTTCGAGGGCGGCAGAATGGCTCAGGGAGGCATCGGCGGCCCTTGCCTCGGGGGACAGTGTAGATGCGGTATGTACCACTGTCGAGGCGGCAGCAGCGTCCCTCAGTGAGACCGACGGACGAGGGATCACCGAGGAGATCGTGGACGGAATTTTCCACCGATTCTGCGTTGGAAAATAGAATGAGGAATCCTCCTTGCACTCAAAAATCAAAATAAAAAGTTTTCCACACAGCGCTGTTGAAAAGTGTTGTGTGGAGTTTTTTTCCATGCGGTGCCGCCGGTCATTTTTTGGCGAATGTCGTGATTTGACTGATTTTATTTTATACAGTCGTCTTTTATGGGCAGTTTTCCACACGCGCTTGTTGAAAACTCCGGTTTGATTGTTAAGAGCTGTTTGAATGAACCTGAATATTTTTGGTTCATGGTTATTCAAATTCTTTTTTTGGGGGGAAAAGAATATCTGAGCGCCTGAAAGATACTTTTCAACAACGGGCTGTGGAAAATAAATTGTGGAATTTTGTTTTTAAAATGTGATTTAGTGTTTCGTGGACACAAAAAGAACCAAGAGGAAGGATTATTCTATAAGATGAACAACAAAATATTGTGTCCCAGAAAAAACGGACTTTTCCACAAGGTGCTGTTGATAATCTTTTTGTTTGTGAAAATATCAAACAATAGATTCGTTGTTTGACGTAGATAAAGCAAATAGGAGGAGAAATTGCTGTCGGATAAATATTCCGTTGTATTGCATAAATATACAAAGCGAGTTTTCCACAGACGGCGCGAAAAGCTGTTGAAAACACAGGGGAAACAGGGCAAAAACAGCCTTTGTTCGATTTAGACAGGTGCCAAAAATGATAAAATAGGATAGATTCCAAACGACAAAAAAAGACCGCGAAAAACCGGCTGAGTTTTCCACAGATGGGTGTTGAAAACCCGAAGAAACAGAGGAAATATACGGGGAATTTTAAGGGATATAGAACAAAATACTTGACAAAACCGTGCGATCATGTTATAATAAGCAAGTGGTATGCGGACCATTAGCTCAGTTGGTTAGAGCAACCGGCTCATAACCGGTTGGTCCAAGGTTCGAGTCCTTGATGGTCCATCGGCGGTGCCGCACCCAACCTCGGGTGGCGGTACTGCTTTTTTTTCGCCCATCCCCCGAGTGTGGCGTTAGCTTTTGCCGAACAGAGTCAGGCGGTGCCGCACCCAACCTCGGGTGGCGGTACTGCT
>SVSU01000009.1 GCA_015064135.1 Oscillospiraceae bacterium | reverse complement strand
TATCTTTGGTATTGGAACTGTTAATATATCGGACTGCGTGGAAAAAACATTGTCGCATATTGAAAATGCATGAGTTGCATTTTTGTACTACGAGCCCAAAAATCCCGTACACATTTGTGTACGGTTTTTTACTTATTACCCTTTTCCTCTTCATTTTTCCTTGATATCGTGTGTGCGGAATTCACGTAAAAGACAGAAGCGACTGATACCTGCACGCGTAGCGGGGCAATTTTTTTTAATCCTCATGGGGTGCAAATGCTTGCATTTAATGTTCAACGGTCCGACGGGGCGTATGTGTCGTTTTTCACACGCTTGATCGCACATAGAACCGTCTCCTGTCACATTTTATTGACAAACTGTTTTTTTTATATTATAATAAATTCAGAATAACATAAACCAGACTCAAACAACTTTATATGTGTTTTGGAGGTTGAAATTGAACAGAAAGTATGATATTGCGGCATATATATGGCCTGCTTATACAGGTGACGAGCTGAGAACTCGGATGTTTTGGAAAGAGGGAATCGGCGAATGGCAATCTGTAAAGAATTCGCAGCCGAAGGAAAACGGGTATCATTGGAACAGAAAACCGCTTTGGGGATACCAGAACGAGGCGGATCCGGAGGTCATGCGTGAACAGATCGAGCAGGCAGTTGGGCATGGGGTAAATGTGTTTATTTACGATTGGTATTGGTATGACAACCGTCCATTTCTTGAAAACTGCCTCAATGACGGCTTTTTGAAGGCGGAAAACAGAGATAAAATGCAATTTTATCTGATGTGGGCGAATCACGATGCCAACAATTATTGGAACATAGACCTTTCCGACGATCATGGAAATACCGTGATTTGGCAAGGCGAGGTGGGTCGGAATGCTTTTGAAACGGTTGCTAATCGAGTCATTGAAAAGTATTTCATGCAGCCGAATTATTACAAAATTGACAGTTGTCCCGTATTTATGATATACGATGTTAATAATCTTGTTTTTGGACTCGGTGGAATTGAAAAAACGAGGGAAGCGCTTGCTTGGTTTCGTGAGCAAACCCAAAAGGCGGGATTTCCCGATCTTCACTTGCAGATCACGATTTGGGGAGAAAAGGCTGTCAACTTGAGTGGATTCGATTCCAATATGCAGGGCTCCACCAAGGATATTGTGTCCTTGCTTGGCGCAGATAGTGTAACGCATTACCAGTTCGCTCATTTTACAAATATTGATAGAGATTACAACGATATTCTTTGCGACGTAAAGAATGAATGGCGTCGAATCGACAGCGAATATTCAATTCCCTATTTTCCTCATATTTCGTGTGGATGGGATAACAATCCGAGATTCCGAAGATTTAGAGAAGGCATTGTGAAAAATAATACGCCGGAGAACATAAAAAGGGGAATGAAAATGGCAAAGGCATATCTGGATTCTCACCCCGAACTTACGCCGCTTGTGACGGTCAATTCCTGGAATGAGTGGACAGAAACAAGTTATCTTGAACCGGATGATCTGTATGGATACGGTTACCTTGAGGCGATCAAGGAAGTATTTGTGGATGAATAAGCGGTAAGTTGCATTTTTGTACTATGACCTCAAAAGAACCTTGCCTTTGGGTGAGGTTCTTTCCTTTCAGTTCGTGAAAAATACGCAGAGCGTCCACACGTTCCCATTCCGAACACGGGAGATACTTCGGTAACTCCGGTTAAGCTCTGTCGTGCCGACGATACTTGAGTGGCGACGCTCCGGGACAATAGGGATTCGCCAACCTTTTCTTCCAACACCCTGCCTTCCGTGGGGTGTTTTTTTGGTTTTTTGTTTTTTTGGATATTTCTTTCGGTGATGAGGACTCAAGTATTTTTCCCCACTCAACCTATTGCAATTTATTTAGCAATGTGTTAAAATAAAAATGTGAAAAATATTCCTATCTATCCGTTTGTTCGGAGTTGTTCACAAGAGACTGAAATACACATAAACATCTTTTATAAAGGAGGAAACGATATGAGATTATTCAAGAGAATCGCAGGAGCAGTGCTGATTGCGGGACTTATGACGCTCTGCGCAGTGGGCATATCTGCGGAAGAAAAAATGCCGTCGGCGGAGACCGCCTTGACGGCGGAAGCAGGCGTTACAGCATCAGGCACCTGCGGCGACGGTCTCACATGGGTACTGTACGACGACGGCGAGCTTGTAATTGAAGGCGAGGGGGAGATGTATGATTGGGCTTATGACATCTCGACGGCTTCTTACATTGTTCCGTGGTATTCCAAGCGTCGTTATATTGAAAAGGTGAACATCACAGACGGTGTTGCAACGATTGGCTGTGGTTCATTCGCCGATTGCATAAATTTGAAAAGCATAACAATTCCCGACAGTGTGATCACGATTGGCAAATATGCGTTTGACAGCTGCAGCAGTTTGACAAGCGTAACGATTCCCTACGGTGTGACAACGATTGCCACGGCTACATTTTTCATGTGCACAAATTTGACAAGCATAGTAATTCCTGACAGTGTTATGACGATTGGTGACAGTGCATTCGATAACTGCAAAAGCCTAACAAGCGTAACGATTCCCGAAGGTGTCACAAAGATTGACCGGCAAGCATTCTGCTACTGCACAAGTCTGACAAGCGTGACAATCCCCAACACCGTCACAACAATTTACGACAACACATTTGATGGCTGCACAAGTCTGACAAGCGTGACAATCCCCGACACCGTCACAACAATTTGCGGCAGAGCATTTTCCGGCTGCAAAAGTTTGAAAAACATAACGATTCCCGACAGTGTTACAACTATTAGCAATGGTGCATTTTTCAGCTGTACAGGTCTGACAAGTGTAACGATTCCCGACAGTATTACACGGATTAATGATTGGGTGTTCGATAGCTGTACAAGTTTGACAAGCGTAATAATTCCACGAAGCGTATCATACATTGGTGCATGGGCGTTCTACAACTGTGAAAATCTGAAAAGCGCGACCGTTCTTAACAGTTCCGCTTATTTCGATGATGACATTTTCTTCAGAGTTTCGTCTGACTTTATCCTCTATGGCTATGCAGGTTCCACAGCTGAAGCGTATGCTGAAGAGAACGGGCATGAGTTTGTTGCATTTGCCGAGGAAGAGCCGGACCACGTTAAGCCGGAAAGACCTTCCATGGCTTCAGGCACCTGCGGCGATGGTCTCACATGGGTACTGTACTACGGCGGTGAGCTTGTAATTGAAGGTGAAGGGGAGATGTATGATTGGCCTTATGACAGTTCGACGGATTCTTACAGTGTTCCGTGGTATTCCAACCGTCGTTATATTGAAAAAGTTAATATCGGAGCCGGTGTTACAACGATTGGTTATGGGGCATTCGCCGAATGCACAAGTCTGACAAGCATAACAATTCCCGACAGTGTAACAGCCATTGGTGGGTCTGTATTATATGATTGCATAAGTCTGAAAAATGTAACAATCCCCGACAGTGTCACAACAATTGGCAGGTACGCATTTTATGGCTGCAAAGGCTTGACAAGCGTAATGATTCCCGACAGTGTTACAACTATTGGCGAGGCTGTTTTCTACGACTGCACAAATCTGACAAGCGTAACAATTTCCGAAAGTATCACAAGCATTGGTGATCATACATTCTGCTTCTGCACAAGTCTGACAAGCATAGCAATTCCCGACAGTGTTACAACTATTGGCGAGGCTGTTTTCTTCCAGTGCACAAATCTGACAAGCGTAACAATCCCCAACAGTGTTATGACGATTGGCGAAGGGGCATTCGACTGGTGCAATAATCTGAAAAATATTACCGTTCTCAGTAAAACTGTCACTTTCGGCACCGGTGTTTTCCCCGATACTTCCCCTGACCTCATCATCTACGGCTACGCAGGCTCCACCACCGAAGCGTATGCCGAAGCCAACGGGCATGAGTTTGCTGCACTTGCCGAGGAAGAGCCGGACCCCGTTGAGCCGGAAAGATCTACCATGGCTTCAGGCACCTGCGGCGACGGGCTCACATGGGTACTGTACGACGACGGCGAGCTTGTAATCAGCGGCACGGGGGCGATGGATAAATGGATTTATAACAGTTCGACGGATTCTTTTGATGTTCCGTGGTATTCCTATCGTTCTTTCATTATGAAGATTGCAATTTCCGATGGCGTCACAACCATTGGCGAAGGAGCATTTTACAACTGCGCAAAGCTGGCGAGTGTAACGATTCCGAGTACTGTTACAACAATTCACGAGTTCGCATTCTGCTACTGCGTAAATTTGACAAGGGTAACGATCAGCGGCAGGGATGCAGCGATTGAGGATTGTGCATTCTACGGCTGTGATAAGCTGGCAAGTGCTGCCGTTCTCGGTAAAACTGCCACATTCGGTTCCGATGTTTTCTACGGAGTTTCATCTGACTTCATCCTCTACGGTTACGCAGGTTCCACCACCGAAGCATATGCCGAAGCGAATGAGCATATGTTTGCTGCACTTGGTGAACCCGATATGGTGGGAGACATCACAGGAGATGCTGAACTCAATATCGACGACGCTCTCCTCCTCTTCCAGAACAGCATCCTCCCCGACGTGTACACCGTTGAATACATCGGCTACATGGACTTCACGGGAGACGGTGAGGTTGACATCGACGACGCACTTCGCCTCTTCCAGCACAGTATGCTTCCCGACGTATACCCCCTGTTCTGATAACAGCATCAGAATATCCCAAACTCCTCCTCAACCCCGAGGGGGAGTTTTTCTCTCCCTTGGGAATCCCCTCGGAATGAACCTCGACGCAAAGGAATAAATTAAACTAAGGTATTCCAAAAAAACGGTGCAGTGGTTTAATCCGCCGAAAACAGGTCAATCCTGTTCTTATATCCCCTTCCGAGAGGTGTATATGACCAACGATCGTCTCAGCCGACTCACCGCATTGCTCATCGGTGCCGCCGCTGTGTGCATTCTTTTGAAAAACACCACCGAGCACATCACAGGCATCCTCACCCCCTTTCTTGCCGCGTGGATCGCCTCTGCCGCTGCCCGTCCTGCCGCACTGTGGATCAGCAGAAAAACAGGGCTCAGCAGAAAAATATGCGGTGCCGCCGTCACTGCCGTAGTGTTTTTCGCTTTCGGCTATCTTGTTGTGACACTTTCCGCACGGCTGGCATCGGAATTGTCCGCATTTGTGGACGGACTCGGCACAGTGGGAGAGGGGATCGGCCGCCTTCTCGGTATGCTGAAGGAAAAGCTCCCCTTTTCTGCCGATTTTTTCGACTCTCCCGTTTACGATACTGCCATATCTGCCCTTGAAGAAGCGGCAGTGTCCTTCGGCGGTAAGCTGACTTCGTTTGTTACGGCAATGTTTTCAGCTATCCCCGGCAGTGTGCTTTCCCTGGTGGTTTTTGCTGCCGCGTTTTATTATCTCACCTCCGACAGAGACGGTGTTGCCGACAGCTTCCGGTCTCTTTTGCCGAAGAAAACGGCAGATGCGGCACAGTCTGCCATGAACAGTATCTCGGGCGCCCTTTTCGGATATCTTCGCGCCTATCTGCTCCTTATGACGGTTACTTTTTTTGAACTTGCTATCGGACTTTCTATCCTTGATGCACCTTATGTGTTTGTGCTCTCTCTGGTGATTGCCATAGTGGATGCCCTTCCCGTTCTGGGGGCAGGCTCCATATTGGGTCCATGGGC
The DNA here is from genome assembly GCA_015064135.1 of Oscillospiraceae bacterium. Lineage (GTDB taxonomy): Bacteria > Bacillota > Clostridia > Oscillospirales > CAG-272 > UMGS1696. Next base: position 30,290 of record SVSU01000009.1, on the reverse strand, counting down.
GGTGGTTTCCTTTGTTCGGGGGGATACGGGATTTGCCGTGGGGCTTGTTGTCCTTCTCGGGGGTATGTACCTTGTCCGACAATTTCTTGAGCCCCGTTTTATCGGTCGTTTTATCGGTGTGCATCCGCTTATTGCCCTCGCGTCCGTGTTTGTAGGATATCGGCTGTGGGGCGTGTTCGGAATGATCGCCGCCCCCGTTATTTTGTACACCGTGAAGGCAGCCGTATCATCAAAAAACGAAAAAATAGCGGAAAAAAGCAGGGACGAATAAATATTTCTCTCCTTTGGTTGAAACAGAGAGACAGATTTGGGGGTTTTTCACAACAAAATGTGCTCCAGAATGGTTTTATTTTGTATGACAAAAAATTGACACTCACACTTTAATATGATATAATGAAAAAGTAGATGCAGACACACAATATTGACTGCATAAATATTCAAGACAAAAACTAAGTAATCTATATAGCCGAAAAACGGCGGCGGATAGGAGGTTTTACTCCACCGCGAAGAAAGGATTGGGTATTGAAATGCGTGAAAAAATGAGATGCGGCGTAGTCGGCGCCACAGGTATGGTAGGACAGAGATTCCTTACACTCCTTGACAATCATCCTTATTTTACAGTAACAGCAGTAGCGGCAAGTGCTCGTTCCGCAGGTCAGACATACGCAGAGGCTGTTGAGGGAAGATGGAAAATGGCGACACCCATTCCCGAAGCGGTTCGCGGAATGACCGTAATCGACGCTGCTGACATTGAAGCCGTGGGCAAGCTGGTTGACTTCATTTTCTGTGCCGTTGATATGAAGAAGGATGAGATAAAGGCGCTGGAGGAAGCATACGCAAAGGCAGAAATTCCCGTAATCTCCAACAACTCCGCAAACCGTTGGACAAACGACGTTCCCATGGTAATTCCCGAGATCAACGACAGCCACCTTGCCGTTATCGAGAGCCAGCGTGCACGTCTGGGAACCAAGAGAGGTTTCATTGCGGTTAAGCCCAACTGCTCCATCCAGAGCTATGTTCCCGCGCTGACACCCCTCCTGAAGTATGGCATCAAGCAGATCGTTGTCACCACATATCAGGCGATCAGCGGTGCAGGCAAGAACTTTGAAACATGGCCCGAGATGGTGGACAATGTGATCCCCTATATCGGCGGTGAGGAAGAAAAGAGCGAAAAGGAACCCCTGAAGATCTGGGGTGAGGTAAGAGGCGGCACTATCGTTGAGGCGAAGGATCCTCTGATCACCACACAGTGCATCCGCGTACCCGTTTCCGACGGTCATACAGCGGCAGTGTTTGTTTCCTTTGAGAATACACCCCCCATGGAGACCATCCTTGAGGAATGGGCAAGCTTCCGCGGCGTACCCCAGCTTCTGGAGCTCCCCCATGCACCGGCGCAGTTCATCACCTATTTTGAAGAGGACAACAGACCCCAGGCAAAGCTGGACCGCGACATCTACGGCGGTATGGGCGTAACCGTGGGCAGACTGAGAAAGGATACTCTGTTCGACTACAAGTTTGTCGGACTGTCCCACAACACACTGAGAGGTGCGGCAGGCGGTGCGGTGCTTATTGCGGAGCTGCTGTACAGACAGGGATATCTTGATTGATTTGAGATGCGCTCGAATCGATCAAGAACTATGATCGTTTCGCAGAAAAGATCATGTCATAACATTTGGCGGAGCCAAATTCATAACGCCAACCTCATATCTTCGTCCCTCCCATGCGAAACAAATGGCATAACCGAAGAAGAATTTCAAAAATTCCAAAAGCAATGTGTTGAATTGCGACGTATGCTTGTTTCCTCGGCAAAGACTTTAACCATAAAGAAACAGAACAATGAGATAATCAAAAAGTGTGGGTATTTGTTTTTAAAGAAATGTAAATTCCGCCTTGATGTGTAATTTGTCTCACTAAAAGAAACGTTTATATACAAAAAATTGGCAGGAACCGTTTGTGGCTCCTGCCTTTTGTGTTTTTGAAATTATGAGGCGGTTTCGTCGGGGGTGAGGGTGGTAAATCTGCCGTCCATAGTCCAAACACACAAAAATCGCGCAAAAAAACTCGTTTATTGCGCCAAAATTCACAAATAGGCTATATTTTCCTCTGAGAAATGTGTTATAATAAAGTCACAGAGGAAATGCAGGGTCAAACCGCTTTCTCCTGTTCCTACATCGGCAGAGGAGGAAGGCTTGCCGAAATACAAAAAAGGATGGTAGAATCATGAACGTTACGATTAATGCAAGACAGATCACAATTTACGACGACCTCAAGGAACTGATCGCAAAGAAGCTTGCCAAATTCGACCGGTTTTTCCCCGGCGGCGCGGATGCTTCCGTTACCTGTAAAAAGGTACGCGATAACGAGTGCATGGAGATCACCATCTCAGTAAACGGTACTCTCTTCCGCGCAGAGGAGAGCACACCCGACTTCCGCACATCCCTTACAAGATGTATCGACACCATCGAAGGGCAGATCCGCAAGAACAAGACCCGTCTTGAAAAGCGGATGAGAAGCTCCTTTGCTACCCCCGTTCCCGAAGTGGGAGAAGCGGCAGTGGAGGAAGAGGGCGTTTTTGATATCAGGACCAAGCGCTTCGTTCTCAAGCCCATGACTGTCGAGGAAGCGATTCTCCAGATGAATCTGCTGGGACACAATTTCTATGTGTTTGAAAATGCCGAAAACGGAGATACCTGCATTGTGTACAAGAGAAATGCGGGAGCGTACGGTGTTATTATTCCCGATAAAAATATCTGATGCAGTCCACCCGTTTGCTAAGCTGAAACCGCCTTTTGCTTCTTTTGACAAGCTGATTCGGCAGGCTCGGCTGTGTGCTCCGGTAAACGGGAACCGTTCTCGGATTTTTATAAATTAAAATAAACAAGGACTCATGCAGGTTTCCTCTTGCATGAGTCCTTGTTTTCGCTTATAAATCAGTTCTCAAAGTGTACATTCTCGCACTCGTTCTCCGTCAGCATATCAATGGAGAAGAGTCCAACCCAAAGGTTGTCGCCGATATCTACATTGCGGCTGTGGTCCAGGTTGATGAGGTGCTCTCCGGGATGCCACTTCTCGGAGGATGTACTGCGGTAGATGCGGTTGTCGCGGAAGGTCAGGCCATCGGTGGAGAAACCGTAGAGAACGGGGGTGTCGGGGGTATCGAATATGTTGTGGTGAATGCGGATGTTCTTGTGATAGGGCGTCTTCACATCGGGCTCGGGGATAACGGGACAGATGCTTATCATGCCCTCGCAGAACTGGTACATGGAGGACAGGCAGGTGTCGGTGAAGGTGTTTCCGCAGATTTCCACATCATGACACTCGCCCGATTCATACCAGCCGTTTGAGTCGCCTGCCACGAGGATTGCGGAGCCCGATGACTGGAACAGATTGTCCGCAATGCGAACGGGCTTGGGTGTGGACACGAGGACACCTCTCGCACGGCAGCTTCCGAAGCGGTTCTTTGTGCATACGAATGCCGCTGTGTGAGTCAGATTATCGAGGGCGAGCCCCGTGGGATCAAGAGCGCGAAGGTCCTCGGGCATATCTTCCTTGAAGGTGAGGAGGAAGTATTCGTTGCTTTCCAGCTCATAGGATGCGGCGGTGCCGTGAACGGATTGGGTCATGTGACGGCGTTCGATGAATACGATGTCGTCGCCCTCATCCGCCCAATACTTGAAAGCACACGCCTGACGGTGCATATAACGGCAGCGCAGGGTTCTGGCATCCAGCCATTCCACACCTGTTACACAGCAGCCGTGAACGTTGATGGGGTCGTCCATGAGCCCCACAAAGCTGCATTCCGTAATGGTAACGGTACCGGAGCAGCAGGTGATGTGCATACCGTCGTCACGGCCGTTTGCTACCTTGCGTCCGGCTTCAATGTTGGGCAGGAAGTGCACTCTGCGGTAGGTGAGATCCTCGCAGAACTGCGCCAGACAGCCGAGGCCTCCGCAGCTGTGTACGGTAACATCCTCAAGGGTGATGTTCTTGCACTTCTCGGTGAAAACACCTGCGTGCTGTCTTGCGTTGTGCCGAAGGACGATCACATTGCCCACGGCTGTGTCCTGATGATCTGCCGCGAAACGGTAAATATCGCCGCCCAGCTCCTCCTGCAGTCTGCCGATGCCGAATACGTCTCCACTCATGCGGCGGATGGTTCGTGTCTCGCCGTCATACTGGATCTGTCCGCAGTTGAAGGGGGACCATTCGCCGCCGCCGATGTCAAAGACGATGACGCCGTTCTCAACGCGGTGGGGATAAACCTTGCTGTCGATGAAAAGGTCGATGGTGGTGTCGGTGAATGCGGTTACGATGCCTTCGGACACGAGGGGCTTCTCCCAGTCGATGATGAAATTCTTCATTTCCACATTTTCGCAGAACAGCATGGTGACAGCCTGCATCTGACCGCCGTAGAGGAGACGGGTCTTTTTCTTTCCGTCCACTTTACCTGCAAGACGGACATTCTTCATGTTTTCGAGAATAATACCCAGCTTTCGTGTGGGGAGGACATCTGTGTTGGAAAGGCGGATGTCGCGGAGAATCTTCGGCAGGAAGAAGTAATCGCCTGCTTCAAAAACGAATTCCGTATCGGTGGGGTTATTGCGGAACAACTCTGCCAATTCCAGTGTGCATTCCGAGCCCGGCAGAATGCCATGATCTTTCAAAACGATCTGCTTCATAGCATAAATCCTTTCAGTATAAAAGTTTTTGGATTCTTAAACCTTTTTTCAAAAAGGTTTAAGCCGGGGTATGGGGTAGAACCCCATAAACAATCAATAGCGGTTATCGAACACTCTTGTGGATTTTTTCTCACTTCTCGGCAGCTCTCCGATGGAAACGGGCTTGATGATCGCCGCAATGCCGATTTTTGCCTTAAAAGCATCCCCGAGAATGTGCTCCATGGCGTATGCGTTTGCATCCTTTTCAATTTCCACAAAGAGAGTCAGAATATCCTTTCCGTCAAGGTGGTCAATCATGACCTGATACTCGCTGGAAGCGCCCTCAATATCCTTCAGCATCTCATCGATCTGTGAGGGGAAGATATTGACGCCTTTTACTTTTACCATGTCGTCGGTTCTTCCGAGGATAACGTCGATTCTCGGGAATTTTGAGCCGCAGGGACACTCGCCCGGGATGATTCGGGTCAGGTCATGGGTGCGGTAGCGGATCAGGGGTGCGCCTTCCTTGCAGAGTGTGGTGATGACAAGCTCTCCCACCTCGCCGTCGGGCAGAGGTTCACCCGTTTTGGGGTCAACGATTTCAAAATAGAGATAGTCGTCCCAGTAATGCATACCCGTGTTATGGTCGCAGTTGATTCCGATGCCGGGGCCGTATACCTCGGTGAGACCGTAGATATCGTAGAGGGAGACACCCAGCTCATCCGCAATGCGGCGGCGCATCTTTTCGCCCCATCTCTCGGAGCCGATGATGCCCTTTTTCAGCTTGATCCGGTCTCCGATGCCGCGCTTCGCGATCTCCTCCGCCAAAAGAAGGGCGTAAGATGAGGTGGCGCAGAGAACGGTGGATTCCATATCCATCATCATTCTGAGCTGCTTGTCCGTGTTGCCGGGACCCATGGGGATGGTCATGGCACCCATTCTCTCCGCACCGAGCTGGAAGCCGATGCCTGCCGTCCAGAGACCGTAGCCCGGGGTGATATGGATGCGGTCAAGATTTGTGACCCCTGCCATCTCGTAGCAGCGCGCAAACATAACAGCCCAGTCGTCCACGTCCTTTTGTGTGTAAGGGATGATAACGGGAGTGCCCGTGGTGCCCGAGGAGGAGTGGATGCGCACGATCTTCTCATCGGGGACCGCCTTCAGCCCGAGGGGATATGCTTCGCGGAGGTCTCCCTTCCATGTGAAAGGCAGTTTTTCAAAATCGCTTTGGTCTTTAATTGCATCAATGTCGATGCCTTCTAATTTTTTTTGATAAAAACACTCCTGAGAAGTCAGTTTTTCAAGCTGCTTCTTGATGAGGGTGAATTGTCTTTCCGTCATTTTCATAAATAAAACCTCTGAAATCTGAATTTTTAAACTTTTGGAAACTATACAATATGGGATGCGAATGTTCAATAGAGTGTGACTGTATGTGTTGGGGCTATCTAAACGATATGGGTTAGTATTTAATCTTCATCATCAAAATTTGTTTGGGTCGAAGAATAAACTCTATCTGTTGATAATGACTGGCGGTACTCTTCCGCAGCCATTGTTGTTGTAAACGAAGCAGTCGGATCGATCTCATATACCAACTTTTGCAGTTTGTCAATTGTGATTTGGAAGAATTCTTTTCTTCTGTTTACTTTGTTTACCCTGTTTTTATCAAGTAGGTTGTGTAGTTTTGTTTCCAATGCAGGGGCATCTTCCGAGAAAATAAAACTATGTACGTCAAATTGGAACGGGACACTTGCACAACTCAGTTCGTCAATTCTTTCCTGCGGCACTATACGACGGGTCATTCCTATCTTGAATACATTTTCTCCGAAGGACCCGAGGTTGGAAATGATATACACCGTACCTGCTTTTCCGTTCTGAAGTGTGGCGATTTCTTCTTTCTTACGTTCCACTTCTGCAAGTAACATCTGCAGTTCAGAGATGCGGTGTTGATATTTTTCTTTTTCTTCGTCGGATATCGCGGAGAGCGAGGCGGTTTCAAGTTTTTCAATTTCGCTGCTGTACTTGAATTCTTCTTTCTCCACCTTTTTCTGCATCTCTGCGAGTGCTTTTCGTTCTGCCGTTTCGATACGCATTTTCTCTCGGAGGGCGGCTTGTTCTGCTTTTGCCTGTTCCTTTTTTACATAATAATTGTGCTCAATTTTTACAGAGTCAGTGAAGAGATATTCAAGACGGAGAATGTTCTCACGAAGTTCATCGTCTACTGTTTTTCCATGGTTTAACTTTGAAAACAGGTTTTGAATGGCACCTGTAGTGGATTGATATGCTTCCGATGCGAGCGAATAGTACCGAGTTGACATGGATTTTACTGATTTCACAGCATCATCCAGTCTGTTGTATTGGATCGTATAAAGAATATTCTGCAGTTCTGCTTGCATGGCAATTACTGTCAGTTTATAAACGGAGGAGAGTGTTTTGTTTTGAAAATGCTGTTCGAAGCAGGCGATGGATTCTGCGACTTGCTTATCAATCAGTTTAGAGTTTGCCACGAATTCCTTCTTCAAATCCCTGCATTCCATTGAGTGCAGATTCAAAATAACAGAGGGGCACAATTGGTCATAGAAAATGGTTTTTTCCGCGGAAAGCTTTTGTTTGTTTTCAATCGCAAAAGCAATTGAATTGTATAATTCCTTGAATTTTTGGAGCGTTGCCTTTTTCTTAGATATGTCATTTTCTAAAGAAGAGTTAATACCGGTTAAGTATTGGCGTAGGTTTTCTTTTTGTTGTATATCAGCATTCAGTTTTTGTAAATATTCAGCTGGGTTTTTTATCTTAAGATACTGGTTTCGGATTGTTATAAACTGGGCAAATATATATATTGAAAATACAAGAAGCACTATAGATATAAAGATCCACATAAGTCCTGTATCCTTTCATTTGAAAAAGTTCTTAAAACCTAACAGCTTTCGCGGAAAGGGCGAAAATCACACATATCACACTTTCAACGCACGCAGATTGATTTCGTGGAACTTCTCGGGAAGCCTTGCCTTGATAACCTCTGCGATTCTCGCCGTGTCAATACCCAGCACACCCGAGGATGCCGCCTTGCCGAGAAGGACTACATTGAGCACCTTCTGACTGCCAAGTTCATGGCAGATCGCCTCGCCGTCCACTTTAATGAGGTTGATGAGACCGCGAGATTCCAGTTTTTCGAGATATTCTATCATTTCCGCACCTTCATAGTGCATACCGAGAGATGCGGTCACGGGAATGGTGGCATTGGTATTAACGATGACCGTGCCGCCCTTTTTCAGATAATCAATACAGCGCACAGCTTCACCGGGCTCAAAACCGATGATAATGTCAGCTTCACCGGGGCCTATCATGGGGGCGGAAAGATTCTCGCCGATTCTCACATGGCTTACCACACTTCCGCCGCGCTGTGCCATGCCGATGGTCTCCGCTGTTTTCGCGGAAAGTCCCATGTCAATGGCAGCCTGTGCGATGAGTTTGGAGGCAAGAACGGTACCCTGACCGCCTACGCCGCAGATCAGGCAGTTTTTTGTGGTTGACATATTACTTCACTCCCCTTTCGATGGCGCCCGTGGGGCATACCTTTGCGCAAAGTCCGCATCCGTAGCAAAGGGATGCGTCGATGGTCACGGGACTCTTTTTGTCCTCTGCCGAAACGAGGGACACGGCAGGGCAGCCGATCTCGCGGATGCACATACGGCATCCGATGCAGTTGTCTTTTACAATATAGGCAGGAGTGGGCTTGGAGACGGCAATGCAGGGGGAACGGAAGATGATAACGCGCACACCCGTCATGTCAGCCGCACGCTTTACCGCTTCCACAGCTTCCGTCAATTCGCCCGGGTCCACGACTTCAATGCTTGACACACCGATGGCGCGGAGAACGGCTTCAATGGAGATCTTTTCGCTCACATTGCCCATCATGGTTTTTGCTGTACCCGGATGGGGCTGATGTCCCGTCATGGCTGTGGTGGAGTTGTCAAGAACCACGAGGACGATATCCGTCTGATTGTATACCGCATTGACTACACCTGTGATGCCCGAGGCGAAGAATGTGGAGTCACCGATGAAGGAAAAGTGCACCTTGTCCGGTTCGATACGGTGGAGTCCTTGTGCAACGGTCACATCCGCACCCATGCAGAGGCAGGTGTCAACCATGTCAAGTGGCTTTGCGTTGCCGAGGGTGTAACAGCCGATATCGCCGCAGAATACGGCTTCGCGTCCCTTCATAGCCTTTTTCACCGCATAGAAAGACGCGCGGTGAGGACATCCTGCACACAATACGGGAGGACGGACGGGGAGAGTGGGAACTTCAATGTCAAGGGGCTTTGCGGATTCACACTTTGCACCGATACGAGCGAACTTTTCAAGCTGAGATGCAATGGATGCCGCCGAGTTTTCCCCTGCGTTCTGTACATCCCCCGTCAGCTTTCCGCGGATGGTGCAGTTTATGTGGTGCTTACCGCAGAGGTAGGTAAGCTCGCGTTCTATGTAAGGGCTCAGTTCCTCGAGAACCAGTACCTCGTCGCAGGAGCGAAGGAATTCTACCGCCAAATCCTCGGGGAACGGGAATGGGATGCCCACTTCAAGGAAGGAAACATCTGCATCCCCGAGAAGCTCTGCCGCGTATCCTCTCGATACACCTCCTGCCGCAACACCCTTGCGGATGCTGCCTTTTTTCAGGATGTTATATTCACTCTTTGAGAGCGTGTGGGCGAGCTCTTCGTTTCTCGCTTCGATTTTTTGATGATTGGCAAAGGCGAGACGGGGGAAAATGACCCAGCGCGAGGTATCTTTGATGAATCCCTCGGGCTTTTTTCTTTCGATTTTGGGGAGGAGCTCAATGTCACTGCAACCGTGGCAGACTCTCGTGGTGGGACGCATGAAAACGGGAGTGCAGTACGCTTCGGAAAGCGCGTATGCGTCTGCCATCATGCGGTAAGCCTCCTCGGGGTCGGCAGGGTCGAATACGGGGAGCTTGGAATATTGAGCGAAAACACGGGTGTCCTGCTCGGTCTGGGAGGAAATGGGACCGGGATCATCGGCAACAAGGATGACCATGCCGCCCTTTACGCCCACATAGGCAAGGCTCATCAGCGGATCGGATGCCACATTGAGTCCCACCTGCTTCATGGTAACAAGCACACGGGCACCTGCATACGCCGCACCTGCCGCCACCTCCATAGCCGCCTTTTCGTTGACGGACCATTCCACATAGTAGGAGCCGTCGTTATGCTTTGCCGCCGTTTCAAGGACTTCCGTGGAGGGGGTACCGGGATAGCCGCATACCAGATCAACGCCGGCACGAACGGCGCCCAGGGCAATGGCTTCGTTGCCCATCAAAAATTGTTTCATATAAGTATATCTCCGTTTGCTTAGGTTCAAAAATACATACACTACCATTGTATCATTTTTTTCGGATAATTGCAATGGAATTTATGTGTTATTTTATCGGATGAGGGAGAAGTTTGGGTTTTGGAGAGAAAAAATATCGGGAATGGGGGAAATCGTTGTGCGGATGTTGACAAGGGTATGCCATACATGGTAAAATAAAATATTATAATATTTAATGAAAAGGTTGTTTGACGATGAAAACCGAAACCAAAGGCTCCTTTCTTCAGGGGGCGTTCATTCTTACCATCTCCACGGCTCTTGTGAAGATCGCGGGGCTGCTGTTTACCATACCCATTGCCAATCTGCTGGGCGGAACGGGCATGGGATACTTTTACACCGCATATGATATTTACAATATGCTTGCCGTACTTGCCTCGGCAGGATTGCCCGTTGCCGTTTCGCGCATGGTCAGTGAAACTCTTGTCAACGGAAACCGTGATGAGGCGGATCGGATATACAAAGTATCCGTGCGGATTTTTACCGTTATCGGTGCCGTTATTGCTGCTGTCATGTTTTTCGGGGCAGATATTTTAGCGGAGCTTTTGAAAAATCCGAATTCGGCACTTTCCATCAGAGTGCTTTCCTTCACGGCGTTTTTCTCCTTCATCATGTCCTCCATGAGAGGGTATTTCCAGGGTCACTCCATCATGACCTACACCGCAGTCTCTCAGGTGATCGAAGCGGTGTGCAAGCTGGTGCTGGGATGTGCGCTTGCCTATGTTCTTATGGCGACGGAGCTTTCCTATGCAGGCGGCTCCGCAGGTGCGATTCTCGGTGTGTCCGTCGGTGCGGCTTTGTCTGTGCTGTTCCTTTGGTTCAATATGCGGAAGATGCGCAAAAATCGGGAACCGTCGGGTCTTGCCATCCGTTCCGATGGTGCCATTATCAAGGAATTGTTCCGCATTGCCGTTCCCGTTTCCCTCGGTGCATCGGTGATGAGCGTAGTAAACCTTATTGATACAGCGGTTATCATGCGTGTACTGCAGGACGGTCTGGGGTATACTTACGAGCGTGCCAACTGGCTTTACGGCGTATTCGGCAATGCGAAGAAGATATTCAACTTCCCCTCAGCGTTTATCGTTCCCTTTACAGTCAGCATTCTCCCTGTTCTCACAGCGGCTGTCACGGCGAAAAACAAGGAGAAGATAGCCGAGAATATGACAAACTGCTTCAAGTTTGCCTTTATGGTGTCCATGCCTGCCGGTGTTGGTATCATGGTGCTGGCAAACCCCATTATGAACATCATTTACTTTAACACCCCCGACGAAGCAAATGCAGGCGCGCCCATGCTTGCCGTATTCGGTCTTGCCGTTATCCTTTACAGCGTAGTTTCCATTACCAACGCCATTCTGCAGGCATTCGGTAAGGTAAACTACCCTCTCATCAGCCTTTGCACAGGTGCCGTGGTGAAGTGTGTGCTCAACGCCGTCCTTCTCGGTGTGGCATCCATCAACATCATGGGCGCACCCATTGCAACCTGTGTCTGCTATGTGGTGATGATCGCCATGAACTTCGCCTTCCTCGGAAAATATATGACCAACCTACGCTCAGTTGCAGCAAACACAGCGAAAGTCCTTCTCTCCTCCCTCGTCATGGGCGGCGCGGCGTATGGCTTGTATGCACTGCTTGCCGATGGCCTTGGCGTGAAGCTGGGCGGACTTGTTTCCATTGCGGGGGCAGGTGTCGTTTATGTGGTCATGCTGTTCGTGTTCCGCGCTGTTACGGTGGCGGAGCTTAAAGGGATGCTGAAACGCAGATAAAAATGGGGGTAATTGAAGTGAAACAAGTCGTTGCCATGCTTACGGGTATCATGCTCCTTCTTGTGGGTATCTTTCTCCTGCTTGTCGGTGCGGGCGGTGCGGCTGTGTTTTTTGCCGTTTGCGGTGTGATCGCTTTTATTCTCGGTGTCGTGGAGGGTTTGTACGGCGGCATCAAAGGGACGGGCGGCACAACATATGCGAGAATTGCGCAGAAAACCTGCCCCGGATGCGGTGAAAAGCACGATATTGACTACCCCAAATGTCCCTGGTGCGGATATGATTACGATGAAAACAAATAATAGTTTTATATAGAATCGGAAAGGAAGAATACCAATGGAACTGAAGAACAGATCGGAGCTGTCCCCCGAATTTCAGTGGGATTGCAGTCATATTTTTCCCTCATACGAAGCGTGGGAGGATGCATTCGCCAAAGTTACGGCGGAGATTCCCACACTTGCCGAATTGAGAGGCACTCTCGGTGAATCCGCCCGGTCCCTCGCCGCAGGGCTTGACAGACTGTATGCTGTCAGCGAGCACGCGGATCTTGTGGCGCTGTACGCTTTTCTCCACCATGCGGCAGACGGTGGCGATACACGGAATCAGGAGATGATGATGCGCGTGCAGCTTGTAGGGGTGGAGCTTGGCAAGGCTGTGGCTTTCGTTGATCCCGAGCTTCTTGAGATTCCCGAGGAAAAGCTGAACGAATTCCTTAAAAACGATTGTCTTACCACCTATCGCCACTATATCGACGACGTGACAAGACAGAGAGCGCACACCCTTGATGCAAAGAGCGAGGAGCTTCTGGCAGCAGTATCAAAGATTGCAGGCACACCCCGTCAGACCTACGATGCTTTCACCAATGTGGATCTTGTTTTCCCCACCATCAAGGGCGAGGACGGAGAGGATGTAGGTCTCACAAGCGGCAACTTCGGCGTGTTCCGTGAATCTGCCGACCGCAGAGTACGCGAGGATGCGTTCAATGCCATGTTCGGTACCTATGGCAAGTATATCAACACCTTCGCCTCCCTTTACAGCGGAAGCGTAAAGCAGGACAATATGCTGGCTGAGCTTCGGGGCTACGAATCCGCCTGCCATGCCGCCCTCGGAGCAAACAATGTGCCCACGGCGGTGTACGATGCCCTTGTGGATGCGGTGCACGATGCCATCCCCACCATGACAAAGTATCTGAACCTCCGCAAAGAGGCCATGGGGCTTGATAAAATCGACGTGTTTGACCTCTATACTCCCATGGTGGCAGAGGTGGATTACCCCATGCCCTATGCCGATGCCTGCGAACTGGTCAAGGCAGCTGTGGCTCCCCTCGGCGAGAAGTATGTTTCCCTCATTGAGAGAGCGTACAAGGAAAAGTGGATCGACGTTTACGAAAACAAGGGCAAGACATCGGGGGCATTCTCCTGCGGCGTGTACGGTGTTCACCCCTATGTACTGCTGAACTATACGGATGCGCTGGACGATGCCTTCACTCTCGCTCATGAGCTGGGTCATGCCATGCACTCCTATCTCTCCTCCGAGAAGCAGGACTATGCAAACCACGACTATCGTATTCTTGTTGCCGAGGTGGCTTCCACCTGCAATGAAGTGCTGCTGACAAAGTATCTCCTCTCCATTGAAAAGGATAAAAAGCGCCGCGCATATATTCTTAATCACTTCCTCGAGGGCTTCCGCACCACCGTCTTCCGCCAGACCCTCTTTGCGGAATTTGAACGGAAGGCGCACGATATGGAAGCCGCAGGAACTCCCCTCACCGCCGATGCGCTGAACGAACTGTACGCATCTCTGGTGAAGCAGTATTACGCAGGGGCTGAAATGCAGGATGTTGTTGCCTATGAGTGGGCGTATATCCCCCACTTCTACCGCAATTTCTATGTGTACCAGTACGCTACGGGCTTCTCCTCAGCCGTCGCCATCGCGTCCCACATTCTCGAAACGGGGGATGCGTCGGGCTATCTCGAATTCCTTTCCACGGGCGGATGTGATTATCCCATCAACGAACTGAAGCTGGCAGGCATCGACCTTACCTCCCCCGAGGTGGTCCGCAATGCCATGAAGATGTTCGATGAGACTATCACGGAACTGCGTGAATGTCTTGCGCTCTGATTTCAGAGACAGAGATATAATTTTCTTCGTGAATGTCCGGAGCTGTAAAATCATTGTGATATTACACATCACATTATGACAATCCGCATCACCTTTTGTACACCTGTACGAAGTCAAATTCACTTTAACAATTTACTTGACTAAAGCGATGAAGTGTGGTATAATCTCCCCATGAAAACAAAGAAAGGCTGAGCTCTGTTGTTTTTCGACAGGGCTCACAGACAGGTTATGACCGAAACAATTTTAAAAAATGATGAAAAAGCCGTCTTTGACCTGCGGTCTCTTTACGAGAATTTCGGATACCGCAAATATAAGATGAGCAAATTTGAGGAATACGACCTCTATGCGAGAAACAAGAGCTTCCTTCCCGACGGAAATATTATCACATTCAACAATGTGGACGGAAAGCTCCTTGCGCTGAAGCCCGATGTGACACTCTCCATCCTGAAGAATGCCAAGGAAGGCAGACAGGTTAAGGAATACTATAATGAAAATGTATACCGCATGGTTGACCACGAGTACCGCGAATTTATGCAGGTTGGGCTGGAGTGCATCGGTGACATCGACTTATACTCCACCTGCGAGGTGCTGATGCTGGCGAAAAAGAGTCTGGCGACGATCAGCGGCGACTACGTCCTCGACGTGTCTCATGCGGCGTTTACACAGGGGTTGGTTGACAGCATTGATGTTCCCTATGATGTGCGGAATATGATCCTCGACTGTATCGCAAGCAAAAACGCCCATGACCTCTCCCGTATCTGCAAGGAGAGGGGTATTGCTCCCGAGGCCGAGGAAAGACTTTGCGGTGTGCTGAAGATATACGGATCCTTTGATTCCGTTATTGAGGATGCAAGAGCACTTTGCGCCAACGATGCCATGACCGCGGCGCTTGACGAGCTTTGCGAGATTTACTCTTTCCTTGTGTCCATCGGTGAAGGTGACAGAATCTGCCTTGACTTCACCCTTATCAACGATATGCGCTATTACAGCGGCATCACCTTCAAGGGATTTATCGAAGGGGTGGCGCAGTGCGTGCTCTCGGGCGGCAGATACGACAATCTGGCTGCAAGAATGGGCAAGCACATGGGGGCAATCGGCTTTGCCATGTACATGAACTTTCTTGATCTGTACTTTGACAAGGGAAGCTGTTACGACGTGGATATACTCATTACATACGACGAAAAAGCGGATCCTGCCGCACTTCTGAAAATGGTGAACACCCTGAGAGGGGGCGGACGGAGCGTGAGAGTCCAGTGCCGCGATGACGGAAGCATCAGAAGCCGCGAACATTTCTATTTCAGCGAAAGGGGGCTTGAAACCGATGGAAAAGGTAATTAACATTGCACTCCCCAAAGGACGTCTCGGCGAAAAGGCATACAAAATGCTTGAGGAGCTGGGCTACGGCTGCAAAGGGGTGACGGAAAACTCCCGTAAGCTGATTTTTGAGGAAGGGAATGTCCGCTATTTCTGGGTAAAGCCCTCGGATGTTGCCATTTATGTGGAAAGAGGCGCTGCCGATGTGGGCGTTGTGGGCAAGGATATCCTCGAAGAATACACCCCCGACGTTTATGAGATGGTAGACCTGGGCTTCGGCAAGTGCAGAATGTGTGTGGCAGGCATCAAGGGTGTTGTTCCCACAGGAGACAGAACTCTGCGTATTGCCACAAAGTTTGTGAATATCGCAAAGCAGTATTACGCATCACAGAGCCGCGAGATCGAGATCATCAAGCTGAACGGCTCCATTGAATTGGCTCCCATCCTCGGTCTCTCCGACGTGATCGTGGATATCGTGGAAACAGGCACCACATTGGTTGAGAATAACCTTGAGGTGAAGGAAGAGATCTTACCCATCAGTGCGCGCTTCATCTCAAATAAGGCGGCATACCGTTTCAAAAGCGCAGAGATCGACGCCATGAGCGACAAGATCCGCGACTGGCTGGCGACGAGATAAGAGGGGACGACAAACCCCTCCTCAAAAACTTTTATACTATATCCATTTCCAATAGTCTGGGGTCCGGGGGCAATGTCCCCGGTCAGGGGTTTTAGGGGATGAAATCCCCTATCGTTCCCCCATAAAGGAGTTTTTATGATTAAAAAATATATCAGCCGCGAGATTCCCGTCAGTGAGATTCTAGCGAGGACAGATGCGGCAAAAAGCGGTGTAGAGGAGACAGTCTCCGCCATTATCGCAGATGTACGGGCAAACGGAGACGCGGCGCTGTACCGTTATGCCGAAAAATTTGATAAAGTGTCCCTCAACTCTCTTGAGGTAACGGAAGGGGAGATCGAAGCAGCATTTTCGGCGATGGATCCCGAGTTTATCGCGGTACTTCGCGAGGCTGCGGAGAACATAGAAGCCTTCCACCGCCGTCAGGTGAGAAACAATTTCATCATCAACGACCGTGACGGTGTGGTGCTGGGGCAGAAGATCACGCCCATTGACAAAGTGGGACTGTATGTGCCCGGCGGAACCGCACCCCTGCCCTCATCCGTACTTATGAACTGCATTCCTGCGAAAATTGCGGGAGTGCCCAATATCGTTATGATGACACCTCCGGCGAGGGACGGAAGTGTGAATCCCGCTATTCTTGCGGCAGCAAAAATCGGCGGTGTAACAAAGATCTACAAGTCCGGCGGCGCACAGGCAATCGCGGCACTGGCTTACGGTACGGAAACCGTTATGGCGGTTGACAAAATCGTGGGTCCCGGAAACGCATTTGTGGCGGAGGCGAAGAAGCAGGTGTTCGGCAAGGTCAGCATCGACATGATCGCAGGCCCCAGTGAGATCCTTGTTATTGCGGACGGTACCTGCGATGCCCGTGTGGTTGCGGCAGATATGCTGTCCCAGGCGGAGCACGACAAAATGGCATCCGCGATTCTTGTAACGGATTCCGAGGCACTTGCGGACGCGGTCAGTGCGGAGCTTGAGAGACAGATTCCCCTTCTCCCAAGAGCAGATATCGCGCGCACGTCCATTGATGCCAACGGCAAGATCATCATAACGGAAACACTTGACGAGGCCATCGATATTTCAAACGAGATCGCCCCCGAGCATCTTGAAGTTATGGTGGACGACCCCTTTGCGTACCTCTCCAAGGTGAAGAACGCAGGCTCCATTTTCCTCGGCAAGAACTGCCCCGAAGCGCTGGGCGACTACTTCGCGGGAACCAACCACGTTCTTCCCACAAGCGGAACAGCGAAGTTTTCAAGCCCTCTCTCCGTGGATGACTATATCAAAAAATCTTCATTCATTTACTATACAAAGGATGCCCTCGGCGAGGTTGCGGACAAGGTGCACCTCTTCGCATCAAAAGAGCAGCTCGGTGCACACGCTGAAAGTGCCGTGGTAAGATTCAAGTAAAAGTTCTTCGAACATTTAAAAGTTCTTCGAACATTTTATATACAACATATCCATTTCCAATAGTTTGGGGCCCGGGGGCAAAGTCCCCGGTCAGGGGTTTTAGGGGATGAAATCCCCTAACGTTCCCCCCACGAAAGGTTATTATGAGCAAATTTTTAGCATCGAAATTTGATGTGCTTGAGGCGTACACTCCGGGGGAGCAGCCTCAGGACAAGAAATACATAAAGCTTAACACCAACGAATCTCCGTTTCCGCCGTCCCCTGCTGTAATCAGCGCGGTAAACTCGGCGGAGGTGGGGGACCTGAGGCTCTATTCCGATCCCGTATGCCGCGAGACGAGGACTGCCATTGCAGAGGTTTTCGGTGTCGGCATGGAGAATGTCATCGTGACAAACGGCTCCGATGAAGCGCTTAATTTCCTGTTTATGGCAATGTGTCCGAAGGGAGCCGCTTTTGCTGACATTACATACGGATTTTATAAGGTGTTCGGTCAGCTTCACGGGCTCGACTGCGAAGTCATTCCCCTGAGAGAGGATTTTTCCATCGACCCACGGGATTACAGCGGCACGGACAAGACTGTGTTTATCGCAAATCCCAACGCACCCACGGGTCTTGTGCTGACTGTGGAACAAATAAAGGGCATCCTTTCCGAAAACCCCGACCGTCTGGTGGTAATCGACGAGGCATACGTTGACTTCGGCGGCGAGAGCGTTGTTCCCCTCGTGAAAAAATATAAAAATCTGGTGGCGGTGGGCACATTCTCAAAATCCCGTTCCCTTGCAGGGGCCCGACTGGGTTTTGCCGTGGCGGATGCGGAGATCATTGCCGATCTTGAGACGATCCGATACTCCACCAATCCCTACAATGTAAACCGACTGACCCTCCTTGCAGGTGCGGCGGCAATCCGCGATACGGCATACTTCGACAAGTGCAGGAGTGCCATCATCGAAGCGAGAGAATACACCAAAGCGGAGCTCAGAAAGCGCGGATTCACCGTCACCGATTCAAAGGCGAATTTCCTGTTCGCGAAAGCGAATGGAATCAGCGGCAAAGACTACTATCTCGGCTTGAAGGAAAGAGGCGTCCTTGTGAGATACTTCGGCTCACCGCGCATTTCCGACTATGTGAGAATCACGGTGGGAACCATGGAGGACATGATGACCCTTCTTTCGGAAACAGATAAGATTTTACAGGGAGTCTGATTATGAAAAAAGAAACCATCATTACACGAAATACAGCGGAGACAAAAATCGAGCTTTCCCTCTGTCTTGACGGAACGGGTGAGGGCGAGATTGCAACGGGATGCGGCTTTCTCGACCATATGCTTGTGCTTTTCAAGAAGCACGGCAGATTTGACCTGACAGTACGCTGCGAGGGCGACACCGAGGTGGACTACCATCACACAGCGGAGGACATCGGTATCGTACTTGGCGGTGCATTTGCCGAATGTCTCGGGGAGATGCGCGGCATCCGCCGTTATGCGGACAAGCTGATTCCCATGGACGAGGCGCTGATTCTTTGTGCTGTGGATATCTCGGGCAGAGCCCATCTTGAGTATGCGCTCGACATCCCCTCCGAGAAGGTGGGCGATTTTGATACGGAGCTGGTGAAGGAGTTCTGGCTTGCCTTTGTGCGCACAGCGAAAATGACACTCCACCTCCGTCAGATATCGGGCGAAAACTCCCACCACATTATCGAAGGTGCCTTCAAGGCGGCGGCAAGAGCCATAGGCGAAGCCTGCTCCGTTGACGAGAGATTTGCCGATGAAATTCCCTCAACCAAAGGCGTATTATAAAAAACCTATACAGTATAAAGTTTTTTGAAAGGGGTTCGGGAAAAATTTTTTTCAAAAAAGTTTTCCCTGAGAAACCACACATATGATAGCAATAATCGACTACGGCGTCGGCAATATATTTTCCCTGTGCAGTTCCTTTAAGTATATCGGAGCGGACGCGAAGCTGACCTCCGATGAGGCGGAAGTGAGACGCGCCGACAAGATACTCCTTCCGGGAGTAGGCGCTTTCTCCGATGCGGCGGCAAAGCTTCGTGCCTGCGGAATGTGGGAAGTGCTTCTTGATGAGTGCGCAAAGGGCAAGCCCCTTATGGGAATATGCCTCGGGATGCAGATGCTGTTTGAAAAGAGCATGGAATACGGCGAGCACAAGGGTCTTGCTCTTATCCCCGGTGAGGTGGTACCCATTGCCCCCGTTGTGCCGAAGGATTATAAAATTCCCCACATAGGCTGGAATGCCCTTCATTTCAAGGGCGAAAAATCCCCCCTGTTCAAGTATGTGAACGAGGGTGAGTGCGTGTATTTCGTCCATTCCTACTATGCGTCGGGATGCGAGGAATCAACCATTGCCACCTGCGAATACAGCGCGGAGCTGACGGCGGCCGTACAGCGGGGAAATGTTATGGGAACCCAGTTCCATCCCGAGAAAAGCGGCGAGGTAGGGCTTAACATCCTGCGCGCCTTTGTGGAAATGTGAGGTGCGGTATATGAATATTTTTCCTGCAATAGATCTGATAGATGGTAAGGCAGTCCGTCTCTTCAAGGGAGATTACGACCAAAAAACGGTTTTCTCCGACGACCCTGTGGGCGTTGCCATTGGCTTTCGCGAGGCGGGGGCGGAATATCTTCACCTCGTTGACCTGGACGGTGCGAAAAGCGGCAAGGCGGAGAATCTTGCCCTCATTTCCGAGATCATCAAAAAAAGCGGTCTGAAGGTGGAAGTGGGCGGCGGTATCAGGACGGAGGAGACCATTCGTCAGTACGTTGACATCGGCGTGCTCCGCGTGATCCTCGGTACCATTGCTGTGACTGACCGTGAATTTCTCCGCGAAATGGTTGCAAAATACGGAGACCGTATCGCGGTTGGCGTGGATATCAAGGACGGCATGGTTGCGACTCACGGCTGGATGAACACAAGCGGCATCGACTGCTTCGATTTCATGGAAGAGCTGCAGTCCATGGGCGTGAAAACCGTGATCTGCACGGATATTTCCAAGGACGGCGCCATGGCAGGCACCAATCTGGAGCTGTACCGTGAGCTGCTTCGCCGATTTGACATCGACCTTGTGGCGTCGGGCGGCGTCAGCTCCATGGCGGATGTGACTGCCCTTCGTGAGATGAACATTTACGGCGCCATCCTCGGCAAAGCCCTGTATGTAGGCGGCATTGACCTCCCCGAAGCCATTCGGGCGGCAAAGTAAGGGAAGGGAGGTAACGATATGATAACAAAACGGATTATTCCCTGCCTTGATGTGAAGGACGGACGTGTGGTCAAGGGGGTCAACTTCCTCGGTCTTGCCGATGTGTCCTCTCCCACAAAGCTGGCAAAATTTTACAGCGACAACGGTGCGGATGAGCTGGTTTTCTACGATATTACCGCATCCTTTGAGGGGCGCGTACTGTTCAGCGATATCCTCAAGGAAGTGGCGAGCACCATCTATATCCCCCTCACCGTAGGCGGCGGCATCAACACCATCGATGACTTCGACCGCGTGCTGAAATGCGGTGCCGATAAGGTGAGCGTCAACTCGGGTGCCATCCGCAATCCCGACCTCATCACGGAAGCGGCAAAAAAATACGGCGATCAGTGCGTTGTCCTTTCCTGCGACATCAAGCGCGTGGACGGTGGGTTCCGACTTTTTGCAAAGGGCGGCCGTGAGGATACGGGCATCGATGCTATCGAGTGGATCCGTCAGGGTGAGGCGAGAGGTGCCGGCGAGATCGTGGTCAACAGCATCGACACCGACGGTGTGAAGAAGGGCTTCGATATCGAAATGCTCCGCGCGGTTTCCGATGTGGTGACCATTCCCGTGATCGCTTCGGGCGGCGCCGGATGCATCGACGACTTTGTGACCCTGTTCCGGGAGATTCCCTCCATGGATGCGGGACTGGCGGCTTCCATCTTCCATTTCGGCGAGGTGCAAATAAGCGATCTCAAAAAGACCCTCCGCGACAACGGCGTGAATGTGAGACTGTGATTTGGCGGTGGGGGTGTGATGGGGGACCCTTTTTGGAAAAAGTGTTCCCCAAACCCCTCCGAAAAACTTTTATACTACGAAAAAACAGAGTATGGCATGGGTTTTTGCCGTACTCTGTTTTGGTTTATTCCGTTTTTGTGATGGGAAGCCAGAGTTCAATGTAGCGAGAATTGTTCAGCGCATTGTCACCTTTTTTGAAGAACCAGTGCACCAGTGCGATCTCGGGAGCATCCGCGAGTTCGTAACCTTGAGAGGGAAGCCATTCGCTGACGGCCTGTTTCCGAAGTTCTTCTGTGAGCATGGTAGGATATTTTGTGCGTTCCGTCTCGCAGATCAGGTAAAGTTGTTCAGGGACGGTGATGCTTTCAAAACGCTTTGCATCCTCCTCACCCAACTCTTTTGTAAGATTGTCATTTGTGAGCTCTTCCTCGTGGCGTGCCGCAATGTAGAAATCGTAACCGTCATCGCCAAATCCCGTAATAATGTTGTATTCGTTGTCGTAATCATGGTACATCCCTTTGAGAATGTACTGGTTGGTTCTTGTTTTGAGGTAAAAGTCACATTCCTGCTCTGCTCTTTTTGCAGGAGTTCCCGTAAATCCTCTCTTGAAACCGGTGAAGTGCATCTCGGGTTTGGTCTCGATTCTGTAATCCATGGTATTTCCGCCTTCCAGTGAAATTTTCAGACAGAGACGGGAGAAGGATCTCAGATTTTTGCCGCCCGTGCGCACCTCTGACGGCAGGATCCCGTGGAATTTCCGAAATGCTTTTGCAAAACTGTCGGGACTTTCGTAGCCGTATTTCAACGCAATATCGATGACTTTTGTTCCCTCCGATGCAAGCTCAACTCCTGCCAGTGTCAGTCTGCGGTTTCGGATATATTCGCCCAAGGTAAAACCGCAGAGGATACTGAACATACGCTGGAAATGATAGCTTGACGAAAAACTTTGTGCCGCTGCGGCAGCGTAGTCAATTTCATCCGTGAGATGGGCTTCGATATAGTCGATGGCTCTTTGTATTCCGATGATCTGATCCATGCTTGCGTCTCCTTTGTCTGTACTTTGATTATACCACCGAACCGGAGGACAATCCCGACATTTTGTGCGTAATTGGGACGGATCAATTTACGATGTTCTCGCTCTGCCGCAGGAGCTCACGGACTCTCGCGGCAAGACCTGCATTTTCCGCTTTCGAGAGGGTGGGGTCATCTGCCACGGTTTCTTTTGCAAGAGCCACTGCCTTTTCAATAAGCCCTCTGTCACGGCATCCTGCCGCAAGGCTCAGGCGCATCTGTCCATGCTGCTTGATGGAATCGGAGCCGAGGAAGTCGCCGGGGCCGCGCTGTTCAAGGTCGTATTCCGCAATTCTGAATCCGTCCGCGGTGCTCTTGATGGCGGCAAGTCGTTCCCTTGCTGTTTCCCCCCTTGCATCGGAAACAAGGATGAAATAGGATTTTGCACTGCCTCTGCCCACACGGCCGCGGAGCTGATGGAGCTGGGACAGCCCGAACCGTTCCGCGTTTTCCACGATCATCAAAGTGGCGTTTGGAACATTCACTCCCACTTCAATGACGGTGGTGGAGACGAGTACATCCACATTTCCCGAGGAAAACTCACGCATTACACGGTCTTTGGCGGTGTTTTTCATCTTTCCGTGTACAAAGGCGATATTGAGCTCGGGCAGTTTTTCCGCCAGTTCCACAGCATAGGTCTCCGCCGCTTTCAAAGGGGGAAGGTCGCCCTCCGCAGAGAAGATGTCCCCGAACACCACGTTTGCCATCTCCTCCGCATCCTCTGTCTCGGGGGATTTTTTCTTTTCTTCCACTGTGGGGCAGACGATGTACACCTGATGCCCCTCGTCAACTTGCTTTTTTATGAATCCGTTGAGCCGTTCCCGGTACCCCTCGTCCACCACAAAGGTGTCGATCTTTTGTCTGCCCTTCGGCACCTCATCGATTCGAGACACATCAAGATCGCCGTACAGCGCAAGGGTCAGGGTACGGGGGATGGGGGTTGCGCTCATGACAAGGCTGTGGATTCCCTCGCATTTTTCGAGGAGAGAGGCGCGCTGAGCTACACCGAAACGGTGCTGTTCGTCAATGACCGCCAGCCCCAGATTGTGTATCTCCACTCCATCCGAAATCAGGGAATGGGTGCCGATTACGATATCTGTTCCCGTGCCTTCCATGGTGATGGATGAGAGTGAGGTGAGGATGGCGTCACGTTCTTTTTTGGGTGTGGAGCCTGTCAGAAGAGCGCATCGGATGCCCATTGGCTCAAACAGTGCGGACAGGTCGTTGAAATGCTGAACGGCGAGAATTTCCGTCGGCACCATAACCGCACCGCGATAGCCGTTTTTCACAGCGAGATACAGAGCCGCCGCCGCAACAACGGTTTTTCCGCTTCCCACATCCCCCGTCAGCATACGGTTCATAAGATATTCTCCCGAAAGGTCGGCGGCAATCTCGGAAACACAGCGTGCCTGCGCATCGGTGAGGGTAAAGGAGAGGGCTTTTTTGAATTCCGAAAGGTCTGTTTTTGCCATGACCCGTCGGTTTTCCTGTTTTTTCTTGTTTCCCGATGCCGCAAGGGCGGTAAACAGGAAGTACAGCTCCTCAAAAACGCGACGCCGCTGTACCGCTTCGAGAACAGCCATGCTTTCGGGACGGTGGAGATTGCGGATGGTGTAGGAATAGGCAGGCAGCTCCATTTCGGAAAGGATCCTCTGGGGCAGAAACTCCGTAAGCTCCTCTCTTGCATAATAAAGAGCGTCGGAGACAAGCCCTGCCATCATTTTTTGAGTAACGCTCTGACAGAGGGGGTACACGGGGACGATGGAAGGAAGGGAGACATCCTCGCGCACCGCCTCATAAATGGGATTTGCCGCCTGAAGCCTGTTTCCCATGAGAGAAAACCTGCCGAAAAAGCGGAAAACACTGCCCGTGTGCACCACATCCTTCATGTAAGCCATGTTGAAATAGGTGATGTCGCAGGTGCCCGTCTCATCAAAGGCGCGGAATTTAACAAGGGTCATGCCGCGGCGAACCATTCTCACCGTAGGCTCCGATGCCGCAGTCAGAATCAGGGCACAGGGCTCGGAATAAAGAGAAGTTTTCGTCGCCTCCCCCGACATGGCGTCATAGGTCATGTTCATCAGTTTTTGGCGGAGGCGGTTTTTCACTTCTTCCACGGTCAGTATCTCGCCCCGATTCTGGTATGCGCGCGGAAAATGATTGACAAGGTCGCCGATGGTGCATATCCCGATTTTCGCAAGGGATGCCGCCCGCTTTTCGCCTACATTTTTCAGTTTTGTAACGGGTTCGTTCAGCTTCATGGTGCCTCCTTGCATTTTAATATATTATAATGGTAACATACAGAAATGTATTTTTCAAGTGCTGTGGGTTAAAACTTTTCTGCTTGCAAACTTCATTCCGGTATGCTATAATGATTGCAATATTATACTGAGGAGATTGACAATGGCTGTTGTAACGATTATCGGTTCCGGAATGATGGGCTCCGCCCTTGCTTTCCCTGCGAGAGAAAACGGACATACCGTAAGGCTTGTGGGGACTCATCTTGACAGGGAGATCATCAACACCTGTCGGGAGACCGGCAGACACCCGAAATTCACAAAGGATTTTCCCGAAGGGGTTGAATATTATCAAATAGAGGAGATGAAGTCTGCCATAGAAGGCGCTGACATGATAATCGGCGGCGTCAGCAGCTTCGGCGTGGAGTGGTTCGGCGATGTGGTGCTGCCCGAGATTCCCGAGCATATCCCCGTGATTACCGTAACCAAGGGTCTGATGGATACCCCCGACGGGGAGCTTCTCACCTATCCTGCGGTGTGGGAGGAAAAGCTTCGCAGAATGGGCAAAAAGCTGTCCCTCAATGCCATCGGCGGCCCCTGCACCAGTTATGAATTGGTTGCCCACGACCAGACCGAGGTTGCTTTCTGCGGAAAAGATATGGCAATTCTCGAAAAACTCCGCGGAATCATGGAAACGGATTATTATCACATCAGTCTTTCCACCGATGTTGTGGGCATCGAAAGCGCAGTTGCACTGAAGAACGGCTATGCCCTCGGTATTGCTCTTACCATCGGTCTCAATCAGCGCGAGTTCGGCATCAACAGTGTGCTCCACTTCAATTCTCAGGCGGCGGTGTTCGGGCAGAGTGTCCGTGAAATGGCAAAGCTTCTCGAGATTCAGGGGGCAGGAACCCTCGACAATCTTGCCGTGGGAGCCGGAGACCTTTACGTTACCGTGTACGGCGGCAGAACAAGGCTGGTGGGCATCCTGCTCGGCAGAGGGCTTACCATCGATGAGGCGAAGGCGGAGCTTAATGGTGTTACCCTTGAATCCCTGGTTGTGGCGGAGAGAGTTGCCCGTGCCATTCGCCGAAAGGCGGCAAAGGGAGAGGTTGACCCCGGTGAATTCCCCCTCCTCATGCACGTTGACGAGATTCTCACGGAGAAAAAAGCGGTGGAGATCCCCTGGGGCAAGTTCCGCTTTATAAACGAATAAGAAAAAGAGGATTGATGCACTGTTTTCAATGCACCAATCCTCACTTGATTTTGTCGTAGTACGAAAGTTTTTGGGGGAGGTTGGGCCTGCTGCATTTGCAATGCATCAGCCCTGGAGTTTGATTTGGCGGTCTGAAAACCGCCATTTTGGACATTAAAATGTCCAAAAACATCAAACATCCGCGTCAAATTACTTCGTAATTTACAAAAATATCTCCTTTCGGAGAAATTTTGTGGGGGTGACCGCTTAACGCGACACCCCCAGTAATTCCCAAACAAAAGCGGGCTTGTAAGCCGGGTTCTGTACACGGAGAATCCCGAAGGACGCTCCATGCAGCTGTCATCTATCTGTGATGTATGTTGCCATACACCTTAAAGCCACCCGTGCGGAAATGTCGGGCAGACACCGGGAGATCCCGCCGCACATACGGTGTTGCATCGGATAGGGTTTACATTTGCACGCAGTTGCCTGCCGTGCCGGTGAGCTTTTACCTCGCCTTTCCATCTGTACCGTCGAGATTCCGAAGAATCGTCGCTTAGGTAGGTTATTTCTGTTGCACTTTCCCGGGAGTTTCCTCCGGCGGACGTTATCCGTTATCCTGCCCTGCGATGCCCGGACTTTCCTCATACCAATACCTTTCGGCAACATGGCACGCGACAGCCCCACCCGCTTATGCTATATTATACCTCAAAACCGCATTTCTGTCAAGGTTTGGGGAGATGGTTTGCTTCGATTAGGGCAGGAGATTTGCCCGGTGCGATAATTTGTACTTTATACTTATTTTTTGTGTTGACAAAGTGCTTTGAATGTGATAAAATAACATTATCCGTAAATGCAAACGTTTTTTTATTCAAAAGGAGGAAACGAGATATGAATTTCAAAAGAATTATAGCACTGTTTCTAGTCAGTCAGATGCTTGTGATGAATTTTGCATCCTGCTCCGATACGACTGTGGATGAAACCGAGAAGGTTTCGGAAGACACTGCGGCTGTGGAGACATCGGGTGAGACAGAGCCTGCGGAGACGGAATTTGACAGACGCTCCGTATCGGATGAGCTGCCCGAGATCACCTTCGGCGGACGGGATTTCCGTTTTCTTGTCAACGAGGGAGAGATGTTCCAGCTTGTGTCCGACGATGACAGCGGCGTTGGCCTTGACAGCGTAATCTATGACAGAAACAAGCGGGTAGAGGACAGATTTGATGTGAAGATCACAGCAGACTACCAGCTTGGAACGGAATCTCAGGATATCATCAACAACTATGCATCCACGGGAGAGCACATTGCGGAAGTCTGCGATCACTGGCACCGCATGGGCCTGTCCCCCGTCTGCTATTTCCACTGGCTGAGTTGGCTGGATATCCCCCACTTCAACTGGGAACAGCCTTGGTGGAACAAGGAAGCAAACGAGAGTGCGTACATCAAGGGAAAGCTGTTCACGGTAACGGGAGATCTGTCCGTAACATCAATGCAGGACACATGGGCGATTGCGTTCAACATGGACCTTATCAAGGATTACGGCTATACTGCGGATGAGTTGTACAACACCGTATTTGACGGCGAGTGGACACTTGATAAGCTCATTGAGATCGGCTCCTCCATGTACAAGGATGTAAACGGCAACGGCGAGGAGGACCTGGGCGACATTTACGGCTATATGTGCGACACGACCAACAGAACAATGCCGTGGGTAACATCCATCGGTGAGAAATTCTTCACCATTACCGAGGATCGCACAAATATCGAGATCACACTCGGTACCGAAAAGGTATACTCTGCCCTTGAGAAGCTGTGCAATTTCCACCACAATGTAATCGGTACATACAGCCTTGGAAATCAGGAAGAAGATGCTGTTGTGACAAACAAGCAGATTGCGACAAAGGAATTTGTTGAAGGAAGAGTAGGACTCTACCCCACCACATTTGAATCCTGCTATACTGACTTCACAAATCTGGAGTTCACCTACGGTATGCTTCCCTTCCCGAAGTATGATACGGCGCAGGAACGTTACCTGACCGTTCCCGAATACGACTTCAGCGTATACGGTGTTCCCGTTACACTGCCCATGGAGGATTACGAGATGGTTGGTGTTGTCATGGAAGCGCTCATGGCAGAATCCTGGAAGACGGTTACACCTGCATATTATGACGAGGCTCTGAAGGGCAGATACTCCGCTGACGAGACAACCGCAAGAATGATCGACCTTATCATGGACGGCAGAGTATTCGACTGGGGCTATCAGGTTGCAATCTATCTGACCTGCAAGTTCCCCTATCTCTTCTGCTACCAGATCAATGATAACAACATTGACCTCGCTTCCACAATGGCAGCCGGCATGGAGGACAATGTCTGGAGAATCCAGGACGTTCTCTCCTTCTACGACGACTGACAAGGGCATAAAGCGAAGCGTAATTGAAAGGCAGCTTGCCCTTGTCCCGAGAATTTCCCTGACGGAAAATTCTCCAAAGTTAGGCTTTAGTTTTGCGAGGGCATTCTTGTAGGGGGCGACGTCCCCGACGCCCCGAGACTGCAGGGAATATAGCTTAATTGGGCTGACCCGGGCGTATACTTAATATTATAAAAAGGCAGACTCATACGGGGGTCTGCCTTTTAATGTATATCCTTGGGGGGAGTGTCGAAAAATGTTAAAATTTTATGTTCATTTTGGTATTGCATTCTTCCGCCGCGATGTGCTATAATACTATTTGGGTAAGTGTAGGTTCCTTTTGGCATTTTTAACTGTGGAAGGAATCTGCACCCAAATAAATTAAATCTGGAGGAAAATATGAATCTCAAGAAAGTTCTTGCCTTCCTTCTGGCAGCTCAGATGCTTCTTGTAAGCGGCGTGGCTTGCTCCGATACGGAAGACGAAACCACCCCTTCCGAGACAGAAAACAAAATTGAAGAAACTGAGGCACCCGAGGAAACGGAGTTTGACAGACGTTCCGTTGCCGATTCTCTTCCCGAGATTACATTTGGCGGAAAGGACTTCCGTTTTTACGCCAACGAAGGAGAGATATTCCAGCTTGTTTCCGACGATGACACAGGTGTTGGTCTGGAGAGCGTGATCTACGACAGAAACGCAAGAGTACAGGAGCGTTTTGATGTTAAGATCACCGCAGAATATCAGCTCGGCGTAGAGTCTCAGGACGTTATCAACAGTTATGCACAGTCCGGAGAGCACATTGCGGAAGTATTTGACCACTGGCACCGCATGGGTCTGACTCCCCCCTGCTACGCCATGTCTCTGAACTGGCTTGACCTCCCCCATCTGGATTGGGATAAGCCCTGGTGGAACAAGAAATCAAATGATGACTCCACCATCAACGGCAAGCTGTGGACTGTTACCGGCGACCTTGCCGTAACCGCAATGCAGGACACATGGGCGATTGCATTCAATATGGATCTGATCAAGGACTACGGCTACACATCCGAGCAGCTTTATCAGCTTGTTCTCGACGGTGAATGGACACTTGATAAGTTCATTGAAGTTGGTTCTTCCATGTACAAGGACGTAAACGGAAACGGTCAGGAAGACCCCGGCGACGTCTTTGGTTATCTGTGCGACGTGGGCGACCGTACAATGCCTTGGGTAACTGCTCTCGGCGAGAAGTTCTTCACAAAGACAGAGGACGGCATGGGTGTCGAGGTTACACTCGGTACCGAAAAGACCTATCAGGCACTTGAAAAGCTCATCAATTTCCACCACAATGTTGTCGGTACATACAGCGTTAAGGCAGAACCGGAGGAAGCGCGTAACACAAGAGCAGAAGCACTGGCAGAGTTTGTGAACGGAACAGTTGGTCTTTTCCCCACCACATTCAATCCCTGCTTCGTTGAATTCACCGACCTCACCTTCTCCTACGGTATGCTTCCCTTCCCGAAGTACGACACCGCACAGGAAACCTACATGACCGTTCCCGAATACGACTTCAGTATTTACGGTGTTCCCGTAACCCTTCCCTTTGAGGATTACGAGATGGTTGGTGTGATCATGGAAGCGCTCATGGCAGAATCATGGAAGACCGTATCTCCCGCTTACTATGACGAGGCTCTGAAGGGCAGATACACCGCAGACGCTACAACCGCTGAGGTTATCGACCTTATCATGGACGGCAGAGTATATGACTGGGGCTACCAGATCGCACAGTTCATCGACACCTACAAGGTTCCCTATCTCTTCTGCTACCAGATCCGCGACAACGACATCGACATGGCATCCAGCCTTGCGGAAGGTGAAAGCAAGATTCAAGCCGCTATCGACGTCTGCCTCTCCTTCTACGAAGACTGACAAGGGCATACGGCGAAACTTGATTGAAAGAGATTTTGCCCTTGTCCCGAGAATTTCCCTGACGGAAAATTCTCCAAAGTTAGACTTTGGTTTGAAGTGGGCATAAAGCGAAACTTGATTGAAAGAGATTTTGCCCTTGTCCCGAGAATTTCCCTGACGGAAAATTCTCCAAAGTTAGGCTTTGGTTTGAAGTGGGCATAAAGCGAA
>SVSU01000135.1 GCA_015064135.1 Oscillospiraceae bacterium | reverse complement strand
GGACGGGCATTTCGTTCCGCCTGATGTCTACCTCGTATAAATACAATGCGGTTTCCGTTCTTCATGTTCCCAATGAAAAGGAAGATGGAATTATTACCGTGTTTGAACAGTATGTTTTAAAACACACCCTTCCTTCCCGTGAAAAGGTTCATAAGATCCTGCATCTGACGAGAAACAGATTTTCCGACATACTGAAAATTAAGATCAAGAAATTGCTCGGCAGATAACCGGAACAGAAAACAATCAAGGAGAAAACGATGGGACAGATTAGGATTACAAGCAGAATGAGGTCCTTTAATCCGGATATGGAAGAGGGCTTTACCCGTAAGTATGACAACGACGGTGTGCTTCACGAATATATGGGTCGTGCAAATGAATGCGACTATGCCTGCGAATCTTTCCACCGAACAAGCAAGGATAAGGGACAGACGTGGAGTGAATGGGAGACGGTATTCAAAGACAATTCCGGCGGACGCCACGGTGCGGTTCCCGACAGTCCCGACGGAGATGAGCTTATCGGCGGCCCTGCATCTCCTACTCTCTATGACCCCATCAGCGGCTGCTGGTTCGGTGTCAGAGGCTCAGCTTACTATTTGAAAGGACACAATGTGGGCTATTTCGCCATGGCACTGGATGGAGAGGACAACGTTCGTTTCCACGGCTATTACGCCATCAGGTACCCCGACGGCAGAGAAGTCAGCAAGATGATCGAGCTGGAAGAGGGCGGCGCAGATTATGACCCGGCGAAATACCGCGACCCCAACTTCCTTGACAAAAACCGCTGTCAAGCAGGAGACCTGCACATTTTACCCGACGGCGATCTCTGTTTCTACATATATCCTTCCGTTACCCTGGGATGCAAGATCGCCGGAATTGATGTGAACAGTTATTTCCCCTCCTCTCCCAATCTGCACTGCGGACTTATTGTTGTCCGCGCGCACTGGGATGCCGAAAAGAGCGATTACGACTTCACCTATTCCAACGTTATCATGCTCAGCGATGTTCAGAGTTCCCGCTGTATTATGGAACCCCATATGGTAACACTGAAAAGCGGAAGAATGCTGCTTGTTGTCCGCGGCTCCAATTATACGCATGAGCCATGGAATACAAGAATCAGTCCTCGAGCTCCCGGATTCAAGTGGTACACTTTCTCCGACGACGGAGGACGGACCTTCGCCCCTCTGATGCCCTGGCATTTTGATACCCGTGAGGTGGTATACTCCTCCGCTTCCATCCATTCCTTCTATCGTTCAAAGCAGAACGGAAAACTTTACTGGATCGGCAATGTGATTGAGCCTCAGCTTATCTTTGCCAACGATCCCCGTTTTCCTCTGCAGATTTGTGAGGTCAATGAGGAATACGGTTATCTCATTAAGGATACATTGACTGTTATAGAAACGGTTCGTGAAGGTCAGTGGAAGGTGGAGCTTTCCAATTTTAATCTTCTTGAGGATCCCGATACAGGTAAGCTTGAAATGCGCATGACAAAGATCAACATCAACGATGCGGAACAGGGAATGGGCAAGCCCGGAGACTGGTATTCCGAGGCATGGGAATATTTCTTTGAGTTCCCCGTGGATGAGTAATAGTATTACAGCAAATTAAAACGGAGAGATTTGGTATGGGAAAAATCAATGTAACAAGCAAGCTCAGATCCATAAGCCCCGATATTGAAGAATGCTTTTTCCGCAGTTATGACAAAAACGGTGTGCTTCACGAGACCCGTGTGCTGTCAAGAGAATGCGACTACGCCTGCGGTTCATTCACCAGAACCAGCAGTGATAAAGGAAAAACATGGACCGAGTGGGTCAAGCAATTCGATGATGACGAGGACGGACGCCATCTTTCATCAAAGGACGACGGAAACCCGGATGAATACGGCGGAGGCGGTGCCACACCGTATCTGTATCACCCCGCAAGCGGATGCTGGTTCGGTGTCAGTGCCTCCTGCTACTACATAAACGGACACGACAAGGGCTACTTCGACTACTGGGAAAAGGGAGAGGATAACGTCCGCTTCCACGGCTATTATGCCATCAAATATCCCGACGGCAGAGTTGTTAATAAGATGTTCGAGCTTGAGGAGGGCGGATGCGATTACGACCCCGAAAATCCCCGTAATCCCGACTTCCTTGACAAGAACCGTGTTGCGGCAGGGAATCTCCACATTCTCCCCGACGGAGACCTGTGCTTCTTCCTTGAGCCGACCGTGAGACTTTGCTGCAAGATGGCAGGCGTGGACGTGAATACATATTATCCCTCCTCTCCCGATTTTTCAAACGGGCTTGTTGTGGTTCGTGCCCATTGGGATGAAGCGAAGGGAGATTATGACTTTATCTATTCAAACCCCATCATGCTCTCCGATGTTCAGAGCTCCCGTTGCGTTATGGAGTCACATATGACTATCCTTCCGAACGGCAGATGGCTCATTGTGACGAGAGGCTCCAACATGACACTCGACTGCTGGAATACGAGAATCAGCCCCGCTGCCCCCGGATTCAAGTGGTACACCTTCTCCGACGACGGCGGACGGACTTTTGCACCCCTCATGCCTTGGCATTTCGATACCCGTGAGGTGGTATATTCCGCGGCGTCCATCCATGCATTCTATCGTTCAAAGCAGAACGGCAAGCTGTACTGGATTGGCAACATTATCGAGGATCCGAGCTCCATCGACGGCAACAATCCCCGTTTCCCTCTGATCATCTGTCAGGTGGACGAGGAGTACGGCTACCTTCTGAAGGATACATTTACCGTAATCGATACTGTCAGAGACGGACAGACAAGCGTTGAACTTTCAAATTTCAATTTGCTGGAGGATCCCGACACGGGCACCCTTGAGATGCGACTGACTAAAACCAACTTCAACGGCAAGGTTCAGGAAGAGGGATACTGGTATACCGAAGCGTGGGAGTATTATATTGATTTCCCGGTGGATGAAAAATAAAGTGATTAGTGGACAGAAGGGGATTTTGCAATGTCACAGATAAAGATTACAAGCAGGATGCGCTCATTCTGTGAGGATATGGAGGAGAGCTTCTTCCGCAACTACGACGGGGACGGTGTTCTCCATGAGGAAAAGGTGCACGCAAAGGAGTGCGACTATGCCTGCGCGACCTACCACAGAACAAGCTCCGATAAGGGAAAGACATGGAGCGAGTGGACAAAGAATTTCAACGATGCCGAGGATGGCAGACATTGGCAGGTGGAGGGGAGTGCCGAGGGCGACGAATACACGGGCTTGTCGTTCAACAGTGTTACCGACCCCGTAAGCGGATGCCGATTCGGTGTGGGCGGCTCCACATATTACCTGAAGGGACATAACAAAGGCTATTTTGCCATGTGGGGAAAGGGTGAGGACAACCTTCGCTCACACGGATATTGGTACGTCAAGCATCCCGACGGCAGGGAAGTGACCCGTATGTTCGAGCTTGAGGAAGGTGGGTGCGATTACGACCCCAAAAACCCCCGCAATCCCGGTTTTCTTGATAAAAATCGCTGCTTTGCAGGTGATATCAGAACTCTTCCCGACGGGGACATCTGTTTTAATCTGTTCCCCACGGTAAGACTTGCCTGCAAGCTCGGCGGAGTGGATGTGAACGGCTTTTTTCCCTCCTCTCCCGATCTTCATGTTGCTATGATCGTGGTAAGAGCCCATTGGAACGCTGAAAAGGACGACTATGACTTCACCTATTCAAATCCCATCATGCTAAGCGACCTGCAGAGTTCACGCTGTATCATGGAACCCCATATGACCATTCTCCCGAACGGCAGATGGCTTCTTGTGGTGCGCGGTTCCAATATGCAGCTTGATGTGTGGAATACGAGAATCGGAAAGAGCGCTCCCGGATATAAGTGGTACACCTTCTCCGACGACGGCGGACGGACTTTCGCCCCCCTTATGCCGTGGCATTTCGATACGGGCGAGGTGATCTACTCGTCTGCCTCCATTCACCGATTCTACCGCTGTCCGAAGAATAATAAGCTGTACTGGATCGGCAACATTATAGACGACCCCTCCATCATCGACGGCAACGAGCCTCGCTATCCCCTGCAGATCTGTCAGGTGGATGAGGAGGAAGGTGTGCTCATCAAGGATACGCTGACCGTCATAGACACCATCCGCGACGGACAGACCGGAGTGGAGCTTTCCAACTTCCAGCTTCTTGAGGATCCCGACACAAAGGAACTTGAGATGCGGATGACGAAAATCAACTTTAACGGAAAGACCCAGGAGGAAGGCTTCTGGTATTCCGAGGCATGGGAGTATTTCATTGAATTTCCCGAAAACTGAGTTCGGAAAAATACAATAAAAAGAGGATAATTCGATATTGAAACGAGGTACAAAACAATGGCAAAGATCAACATTACAAGCAGAATGCGTGCGGTCAATCCCGATGCAGAGGAAACTTACCACCGCCATTACGACAGTGAAGGTGTGCTTTGGGAGGATAAGATTTTAGCCTCCGAATGTGACTATCACTCCGACCAGGAAAGACGCTTCAGCCGCGATAACGGACGGACATGGAGCGAATGGGAAACCGTTTACCGTGATGCGGATTCGGGCAGACGCGGTACCGTTGAGGGAAGTGCGGAGGGCGACCAGATCCTCGGCGGCTTCTCAGCCCCTATCCTTGACCCCAAAACAGGCTGCAAGATCTCCATTGGTTCCTTTGCTTATTATATCAAGGGACACCATGTTGGATATTTCGCTATGGCTGAGGAAGGT
>SVSU01000008.1 GCA_015064135.1 Oscillospiraceae bacterium | reverse complement strand
ATGTTGGGGTACAGTCTTCCGAGAATTTCAGAGATCCCTATGCGGCTGTTACCATGGCGGATTTCTGGCGGCGGTGGCATATCACCCTTGGCGCGTGGTTCAGGGACTATATCTACATCCCCCTCGGCGGAAGCAGATGCAGCAGAGGGCGGATGCTCCTCAACATGGGCATTGTGTGGCTTGCGACGGGAGTGTGGCACGGTTCCACGGTGAATTATCTGATCTGGGCAGCTTTTTTGTTCCTTGTGATCGGTGCGGAGAAGCTGATGTATGGGAGGTATCTTGAAGGGAAGGGCGTGCTGCCGCAGATCATCGGGCATATTTACATGATTCCCATGATACTTGTGAGCTGGCTTCTTTTCGCCGTGACAGATGTGGGGCAGCTTTTGGACTATTTTATCAGGCTGTTCTCATTTGGTGCGGAGGGGGTAAACCCCATGGATTATGTGGGGGCGCTGAAGGACTACGGTGCATATTTGGCTGTCGGGATTTTATTCTGCGTATCCCCTGTTCGGCGATTCTTCGAGGAAAGGGTGAAAAATACACCTCTCGGCACACTGGTTCTGTTTGTGGTATTCACTTTTTGTATGTATTCGGTGGCACTGGGGCAGAACGACCCGTTTATGTATTTTGGATTTTAAAGAAGGGAGGCATGGGCATGAGAAAAAAGAAAACATCGGCGACCCTTGTGGTGCTGCTTGCTGTTTTTATGGTGCTTCTATACCTGTTCGGCTTTCTGCTTTCGCAGTTCGTGTTTCGTGGGGATCCCATGTATGCGGACGCGCCCATTCCTGCCCTTCCTTACATTTTCCTTTTTGACTCGGCATATCACGATCGGCTTGCGGCTGAATTGATGCAGGCGGAGTCGGGAGGGGCTGAGACATCTCTTCCCGAAACGGAGGCTGAGACAGAGCCCGGGGAGGCTGAAACAGTTGAAAACCAAGCTGAGACGGAGGACATTTCTCATGTTACCTATGTGAAAGGCAAGGTGACGGAGGATTATTTTGCGGATGCTTTGTTCATCGGAGACTCCAGAACGGACGGGCTTTATCTTTACAGCCCATTCGAGGGTGCCGACTACTTCTCGGGGAAGGGCATGACGGTTTTCGGTCTCTTTGACAAAGTTGGAAGAGACGGTGAGACGAGACTTCCGGATCTTCTTGCGGAGAAGGACTACGAGAAGATATACCTGATGCTCGGCATTAACGAGATCGGCACCAACCTTGATCTGCTGGTGGGGCAATTTGCTTCCGTTATTGAAAAATTGAGGGAAGCGGAGCCCGATGCCATTATTGTGCTTCAAGGAAGCCTTTCCGTGGATGAGAAAACTTCCTCCTCCACATGGTATCTGACGGCGGAACGGATACGCGAGCTGAACGGCAGACTCAGCGAGCTTGCAGACGGGGAGACGGTGTTCTATATTGATGCCAACGAGCTGTTCTGCGACGAGAAAGGGTATCTGAAAGAGGATTTCAGCGGAGACGGGGTTCATCTTTACGCGAAGTATTATACTGACTGGACGGCGTGGCTTATGGAAAACGGTATTATTCCGGAGGCATAATAGCATTAGCCGATGACGATCGAAAAACAAAAGAGTGTGCATGATTTACAAAAAATGCACACTCTTTGCTTTTGAAACAAGTTTACTTTGCGGCGCTTACCTTGCATCCGAGGTCGGCGAAGGCTTGTACCCAACGGTCGGCATGGTCGGCGCCTGCTTCGTATCGGTGGTCATCCTGCCCCAGAGCTTCCGATTTGCTGACACCCATGGCGTGGTAGGGCATGATTTCCGCCATACGGTATCTGCCCTCGTTTTCACGAAGGAACTCAGCAAGTGCGGCGATGTCCTCATCCGAATCGTTCAGGCCGGGGACAAGGGGCATACGGATGGTCACATCGGCACCCATATCAAGCAGCATACGGAGATTTTTGAGGATGGGTGCGTTGTCCACCCCTGTCAGTTTCTTGTGGAGGGTGGGATTCATTGCCTTCAGATCGTAGAGAAAGGCAGTTCCTAGCTCTGCGGCTTCGCGGAAAAAATCAGGGGTACCGAAGCCTGAGGTTTCCATTGCGGCGGTGATACCCTCCTCCTTTGCCAGACGGATGAGCTCAAGGGTAAAGTCGGGCTGTGCGGCAGGTTCACCTCCCGAAACGGTCATGCCGCCTCCAGAGGATTCATAGAATACGCGGTCTTTCACCACCTCTGCCATGACTTCCTCCGCCGTCACCGTCCTTCCGCAGATCTCGTTGGCATCGGAGAGGCAAAGGTCGGTGCACTTACCGCAGGCGATACATTTTTCGCGGTTGGGCGGCAGAGTTTCACGGGCAGGACACACGCCGATGCACCTTGTGCAGCCTGTGCATTTTGTGCCATAGAACATGAGCTGTGGCACCGTTTTATGGGATTCGGGATTGTGACACCACAGGCATCTGAGTGGGCATCCCTTGAGAAAAACCGTGGTTCTGATGCCGTCCCCGTCGTGGAGGGAGAATTTTTGTATATTGAATATGGTTCCCGTCATGGCGATACCTCGTTGATGATGGTTATAAGAGTATTATATATGATAATCGTGGGAAAGGCAATAGTATTTTTCTGCAGAATCTTGACTTGTATGATGCTATGGCAGGAAGTTTTCGGGGAGATACTTTTTGGAAAAAGTACCTCCCCGCGCCCCTCCTCAAAAACTTTTATACTGGGGGAAGGTAAGGCAAATCTTGTTACCCTACTGAATTTGTCAGTCACTTTAAAAGTTTTGAGGGGTTCCAATGCTTGTCACCCCACGAAATATGTTGGTCAGTTTAAAAGTTTTGAGGGGTTCCAATGCTTGTCACCCCACGAAATATGTTGGTCAGTTTAAAAGTTTTGAGGGGTTCCAATGCTTGTCACCCCACGAAATATGTTAGTCAGTTTAAAAGTTTTGAGGGGTTCCAAGGGGAATTTTTTTCAAAAAATCCCCTTGGCGTCTCCCTCTCCACTGCATCAAAAAACCGCTTCGATCGGATTGCTCCGACGGAAGCGGTGGTACGACTTAAATCAGACATTGCATGGTGAATATATAAAAGGAATTTATATAAAGGCATTTGCCGTTGTTTTCACAGTCAGATTGTTGTCGCGTGGGATGGGGATTATTTTGCGAAATCTATGGTCCTGCTTTCCCTGATGAGGTGTACCTTGATCTGGCCGGGATATTCCAGTTCACTTTCGATCTTCTTTACGATGTCGCGCGCTACGAGCACCATCTGGTCGTCGTCAACGGCATCGGGCTTGACCATGATTCTGATCTCACGGCCTGCCTGGATTGCGAAGGATTTTTCGACACAGTCGAATTCGTTTGCGATTTCTTCCAGTTTGGTCAGTCGCTTGATGTAGTTTTCGAGATTTTCACGTCTCGCACCCGGTCTTGCAGCGGAGATGGCATCGGCTGCCTGGACGATCATTGCTGTGATGGTCTGAGCCTCTACATCGCCGTGGTGGGCTTCGATGGCGTGAATAACTTCTTTGGATTCCTTATACTTGCGGGCAACCTCAACGCCGAGCTGAACGTGGGAGCCTTCAACCTCCTGGGTGAGTGCCTTACCGATATCGTGGAGAAGTCCTGCTCTCTTTGCGAGGGTGCTGTCAGCGCCGATCTCGTCTGCGATCATGCCGGAGAGGAGGGAAACCTCAATGGAGTGTGCGAGGACGTTCTGTCCGTAACTGGTACGGTACTTCAGGCGGCCGAGAAGTCTGATGAGGTCGGGGCCCATGCTGTTGATGCCTGTTTCAAATGTGGCGCGCTCTCCTGCCTGCTTGATTGCCTGATCAACCTCGCGCTGCGCCTTTTCCACCATTTCTTCGATTCTTGTGGGGTGGATTCTGCCGTCCTGGATCAGCTTTTCCAGCGCCAGCCTTGCAACTTCGCGGCGGACGGGGTCAAATCCGGAAACGGTGATTGCTTCGGGAGTGTCGTCGATGATCAGGTCAACGCCTGTCAGGGTTTCAATAGTTCTGATGTTTCTGCCCTCGCGTCCGATGATGCGTCCCTTCATTTCCTCACTGGGGAGGGGAACAACGGATACGGTGATCTCGGAAACGTGGTCTGCGGCACAGCGCTGAATTGCAAGGGAGAGGACTTCCTTCGCCTTTGCATCTGCGTCTGCCTTGAACTGTTCCTCAAGCTCCACGATCTTCTTAGCCTGTTCGTGGCGGATCTCATTTTCAAGCTGGGCGATGAGCCGTTCTGTGGCTTCTTCTGCGGTGAGGCCGGCCACCTTCTGAAGTGCCTCAAACTGTTCTTCCTTGATCTTTTCGATCTGCTCGTTCAGCTCGGTGGTTTCCTTCAGCTTCTTTGTGAGAGTTTCGTCCTTTTTCTCAAGGGTTTCGGTCTTTTTGTCGAGCTGTTCTTCTTTTGTGGCGACTCTGCGTTCCTGACGGGAAAGTTCATTTCGCCTGTTGTTCAGCTCGCGTTCAAATTCGTTCTTTGTCTTGATGATTTCTTCTTTTGCTTCGATCAGTGCTTCTTTTTTGCGGTTTTCCGCTGTTTTAATGCCGTCTTCCAGAATCTTTCGTGCCTGTTCCTCTGCGGATCCGATCTCCGCTTCCGCTACACGCTTTCGGTAGTTGAAGCCGATGAGGATGCCTCCGCCCAGACAGATCGCGCCTGTTATGACGGCAGCCAGAATGATGGGTAACATTCCGTACCTCCTTTTAGTATTTTGTTGTGTGACATTCCAAAAACCATATACTTTATATCTGCAGGCTGGAAATATGCTGACCTGCAGTTTTTTGTTTATGTTGTTGTTCTGCCGTGTGTTTGGATTGTATATTATCACTCAATATGTAAAATGTAAAGTTGACGAATCTTACAAAACCGAGTCAAAACATACCACACTATATTATAATCTATTACCGCGCTAAAGTCAAGGCGATTTTATGAACAAGGCGGTGTTTTTCGCGCAGATTTGAAAAAAAAGGAAATATCCTCCGTAAAAGCGGAGTTTACGGGGGATATTGTTCCGTTGGGAGTTATCGTTTTTTGTCATTGAGGGGGTCAGAGATAGTCTTTTTTCAAAAATTCACCAAGCAGGGTACATCGCTCCGAGTGGCTGTTGTTTTTCACCATCTGTTCCAACACCCCGTAGGAGCCCACGAGGATTACCATTTTTGATGCCCTTGTCACGGCGGTGTACAAAAGATTCCGCGTCATCAGCATGGGGGCACAGCGGAAGAGGGGGATGATTACCACGGGGTATTCGCTGCCCTGGCTTTTGTGGACTGTCACTGCGTAGGCATGGTCAAGCTCATCGAGCATTCCGAAATCGTACACGCAGAGCCTGTCATCGAAGCGGATCTCCATGACTTCCTCTTCACTGTCGATAGAGAGGATGGTGCCGATGTCACCGTTGTAGATACCCATTCCCGCATTGCCCGAGGGGGTTTCCCACACAACGCCGTAGTTGTTTTTTGTTTGCATGACACGGTCCCCCTCGCGGAAGATGATATCGCCGCGCCGACGTTCGTTTTTTTGAGGGGATGGGGGATTGAGCGCCGACTGGAGCCCTGCGTTGAGCACCTCCGTACCCGACATACCCTTCCTTGAGGGGGTGATTATCTGAATCCTCTCTCCGATATGGGCACCGTATGACTTTGGCAGTCGGTTTTTCACAAGATCGATGACCGTATCACGGATTCCTTCCTCCGTTTCCCGATTGAGATAGAAGAAATCCGCGTCTGTTTTGCGGATATCGGGCATGACACCTTCGTTTATGCGATGAGCATTGGTTATGATAAGGCTTGTTTCGGATTGGCGAAACACCTCTGTCAGTCGGACTACGCGGAATGCTTCGGAGGAGGCGATATCGGCAAGCACATTTCCCGCACCTACGGAGGGAAGCTGGTCCTCGTCTCCGATAAGGATGAGTCGCGCACCGTTGCGGATCGCTTTCAGGAGCGCTTCAAGGAGGAGAACGTCAAGCATGGATGCCTCGTCGATGATAATCACATCTTCCTCAAGGGGTTCTCCGTCGTTTCTGAGGAAGCGGAACTCCCCATCACCCGAGGAGGCGTCCATCTCAAGGAGGCGGTGGATGGTCTTTGCCTCGTGGGAGGTTGCCTCACTCATTCTTTTGGCTGCCCGTCCCGTGGGTGCTGCCAGACAAACCTCGTAATCGAGGGAATTGAAGATGGAGATGAGTCCCTTTATGATGGTGGTTTTTCCGGTACCGGGACCGCCTGTCAGGAGCATGACGCCGTTTGACAATGCCTCGGCGATGGCTTGTCTTTGGAGTGACGCATAGCTGATACCCGACTCTGCCTCGCTTTTTTGGATAATGAGCTCAATGTCGGAAACATCCATACGGGCGCAGTTTCGGGAGAGCTGCTTCAGTTTTTTTGCGGAATAGGTTTCCGCCTTGAAGTAGGGGGGGAGATAGATGAGCCTTTCCCCGTCTTTTGTCACTGCCACCAGTTTATTCTGGGCAATGGCGCAGTTGAGGCAGTCCGTGATCTCCCCCTCCATGCGCGAATCGCCCCCGAAGAGAAGCTCGGCAGTGCAGCGGATAAGGAGGCTTTCGGGAAGACAGGTGTGCCCCATTTTTGCCGATTCGTTGGAGAGGACGTAGGCGATGCCGTGACGGATTCGATCCTCCGAGTCCTCAGCCAGCCCAAGTTCCGCTGCGATCCTGTCCGCACGACGGAAGCTGATGCCGCGGAATTCGCCGCAGAGGGAATAGGGGTTATTGCGGATTCTGTCAACGGCACCGCCGCCCCATTTTTTATAGATCTTCATGGAGGTTTCGGGGGTGAAAAAATCGCGGCAGAACATCATGACGGAACGTGCGCCCGAGATTTCCTTATAGTTCTCACTGATAGCAAGAGCCTTCTTTTGGGTGATTCCGGGGATATCGGTCAGCCAATCGGGGTTGTTTTCGATGATCTCCAGGGCGTCTCTGCCGAATTTTTCCACGATTTTCTGGGCGGTTTTCGGTCCGATTCCGCGCACAGCACCCGAGGCGAGATAGCGGAGGATATCGCTCTCCTCAACGGGGAGGGATTTGTCGAAGGAGGTCACTTTGAACTGTCTGCCGTACACGTTATGGTTGATCCACTCCCCGGATGCGGTGATCTTGTCACCCTCGGTGATATAGGGGAGAGTACCCACGGCGGTGATAACATCGCTCGAGGAGGTTTCAATGGTACAAACGGTGTATCCGTTTTCTTCATTCTGGTAAACGATGGCATCCACGATGCCGGAGATGGTATTTTCTTCGTTCATATTATTCTCTGTTTTGGTATTATGGCGGTATTGTTATTATTATAGCAAGGGAAAGTGGTTTTGTCAATTACGGTGGAAGAGAGGAGCAAAGTGTTTGGGGCTTTTGCTGTAAAAAAAGCAGCCGACAGACGCATTGCCCGTCGGCTGTATATTGCTGAATTGCCGTTTATTTGATGAAAGTCTCCATATCTGCAAAGCATTCTCTCGGGCGGCTGATGTATACCTTTGTTTCATCATCTGCCAGATTCCATGCTTCCTCAAGAGCCTCCTGAATTGCGGTCAGAATATGTACCCCGTCTACCTCAATGTCGATAAAATTGTCATAGTGGAGCACCCCTGTTGCGTTGAACTTGTAAACGGAGTTGAACTGATCCTCAAGGAGCACCGCCCCTTCCGTCCAGCCCAGTCTCAGCAGGCGGTAGTATTCCTGCATTGCCGCTGATGCCTCGCCGTATACCTTGTCGCAGAAATACACCATGAGCTGGTCCACGTTCTCGTACGGATTCCATGCCAGCTTGCTGTAAAGCCATCCGGTCAGAATGTTCATTTCCCAGATGTTGTTGTGAGTGTAGCCCCAGTCATCGCGGAACAGATCGAAGGGGGTGGGGTCATCGTTGTAGATGGCAGGGGTCATGCCGATCATACCATGTTCTGCGTAATACTGAAGGTCGTTCTGCATTCTGTACCAGTAGGGACGTTCGTACCAGCCGCCGACGAAGGAGCAGCCATAGTAGTTGTAATTGATTACATTAGGTGTTTTTTCCACCCATGCCGTGAAATGGTCATAGTTGAGCTGAGGGCCCTCACCTACAATGTCATCGAGTGTTTCGCGGCTCAGATCCTCACAGTAGTGGCAATATACCGCGACCACATTGTCCTCAAGCTCACATCTGGGGGTGGTTTCCGCAAAAGAATAGGCATATGTGTTGATCAATGCTTCGGGGTGCACTTCCTTCACTTTTCGTGCAATGCGGTTGATGAAGGAGAAGTAGACCGTTGAGAGATAGTCCTCGTCTGTGGGTTCTACAAACTCACCGGGGGCGTATTCAAAGGGCTCGGTCATTTCGGGGTAAACGCCGCTTATGAAGCCGAGATCCTCCATGCAGACACCCACATGGCGGAGTGACAGGCTCTCTCCATAAAGATCAAGCTGATAGATTACACTTGCCGCAATGGTGTCTGCGGTCAACTCGCTCCAGTAATTTATCTGACGTGAGGACTCCGCTGTCATGGGTGTGCCGTCCTCTTGTGTTTCCCAATATTCTGTAACGGAGGAGTCATAGATGGGGCTGTTCATGAGCCACCATTTTGTATTGTGATTGGAAACGATGGGTTCAAGGCCAACGGAAGCTTCCCATGTCATAGCATCCACCCAGACCCCCGCGTGAGCAGCACCGCAGTTAAATCTGTTCCTTGATTGGAAAAGGCTTGTGGCGGAGGGGTCCGTATCCGCGCCGTATCTTGACACACCGCGTACCTGGAAGGGG
The DNA here is from genome assembly GCA_015064135.1 of Oscillospiraceae bacterium. Classification (GTDB taxonomy): domain Bacteria; phylum Bacillota; class Clostridia; order Oscillospirales; family CAG-272; genus UMGS1696. Next base: position 27,348 of record SVSU01000008.1, on the reverse strand, counting down.
GATTTTTCTCTGTAATCTGCCTTTTCCGCCTTAATGACTGACATTTCGTCATAGATGAGGCCGATATCCTCCGAACGGCGGATCCAGAGGACGCCTAAGTTTTCTTCGATAAAATCGTACACTCCGTTGAGGGCACCTCTTGCTGTGGCGCCGAAGATGTACACCTTTTCGCCAACCTGACGAATGGCAAATCCGTCGTCGCCGTAACGGGTGTTACCCTCGCCGAGGTCACGCAGCCACAGGAGGTCATCTGCAAACAGTTCTTCAAGCTCGGGCAGGGTTTCGGGGGTGGCGATTACCACTGACGGGCCGCCCTCGTTCATATCGTTGGCAACGGACAGGGTAGTGCCGCTGACCTTTGATACATGGTATGCCAACTCCTGCGCGGCAAACTGCTCGGTGGTGCCTGCGGTGGAGGAGAGGAGGATATTCGCCATGGCTGTGCCGTTTTCCGCAATGGTGATGGGAGCATCGGCGGCCTCTGCGGCATCGGTTTCGGGAAGGGTGGTTTGAAGCTCTGTTTCATTTGCGCTCTCTCCCTCTCCCATACCTTTTTCGCAGGAGACAAGAGCAGGGGCGAGGAGGGCGGCGGCAAGAATGAGGGATAAAATTCGTTTCATATTGTTCTCCTTGTTGCTTGTGTTTTAACAGAATTATATCATATTAAAAAGAAAAAAACAATAGTGATTATTCTGTTTCAAAGTACAGAAAAGGTGGGCAGACCACATTACGCAAGAACTGCTCACCTTTTATTGTTTATTTGGGATTACTCAGCGGTTACTGTGGGAGCAGCCCAGCCGTAATCGTAATCGGCAGACTTTGTGCCCTTTACATATTTTGCCGCATTGATGAGAACTTTCTGAACTTCGGGGATGTAGTAGGTAGGAACGGATTCGTGACCGGGGCGGAAGTAGAAGATCTTACCGCGGCCTCTCTTGAATACGCATCCGGAACGGAATACTTCACCGCCTGAGAACCAGCTGATGAATACCAGCTCATCGGGCTGAGGAATCTGGAAGTGTTCGCCGTAGGTTTCCTCATGCTCAATGATGATCTTCTCATCAAGACCTTCGAGAATGGGGTGTCCCTGATCGATTGCCCACAGGATCTCCTTGTCGTTGGACTCGCGCCACTTGAGGTTAACAGTGGTGGTACCGCAGAGCTTGTGGAAGATCTTGGATGCGTGGCCTGAGTGAAGAACTACGAGACCCATACCGTTGATAACGCGTTCGTATACCTTTTCAACGATTTCGTCGGGCACATCACCGTGGCGGACATGACCCCACCAGAACAGAACGTCGGTGTTATCGAGAACCTCGTCGGTAAGACCACATTCGGGCATATCGAGGGTTGCTGTGGTAACATCAATGCCTGCTTCTGTGAGGAACTTTGCGATAACGGCGTGAATACCGTCGGGGTATATCGCCTTGATATTTTCGTCCTCTCTCTCGTGAGCGAATTCATTCCATACTGTAACTTTCATTTGGGAATACCTCCATGTATGTGAAAAATTTAATGTACAATAGTTTTGCTGTGAATATTCTATCATATCCTTCGGGAAAAATCAACCCTCAAACTGCGAATTGTGTAGGGAATAATAGAAACCTTTTTTGTCGATCAGCTCCTCATGGCTGCCGTGTTCCATAACACAGCCGTCCACAAGGACAAAGATTACATCGGCGCGCCGAACTGTGGACAGTCTGTGGGCGATGACGAAGGAGGTGCGTCCTTCCATCAGCTTCTGCATGGCGCGCTGAATACGCATTTCCGTCATGCTGTCCACATTGGAGGTGGCTTCGTCAAGGATGAGGACGGGGGCATTGGAGATCATGGCGCGTGCGATGGTGAGAAGCTGCTTCTGTCCCTTCGATATGCTTACTCCCTCGTCCGTGAGAACCGTATCGTAGCCGTGGGGCAGGCTTTTGATGAAGGAGTGGATTCCCGCAGCCTTTGCCGCTTCCTCTATTTCTGCCCGTGAGATATCCTTTCTCGGGGAACCGTATGCGATATTGTCCGCAATGGTACCGGAGAAGAGCCATGTGTCCTGAAGCACCATGGTATACGACCTTCTGAGGGATGCGCGGACTGCCCCTCGGATATCGTGCCCGTCAAGGGACACCGTTCCCGAATCGGGGTCATAAAACCGCATGAGAAGGTTGATGATGGTGGTTTTTCCGGCACCCGTGGGGCCTACGATGGCGGCGGTCATGCCCGGTTTGACGTGCATTTGAATATGATGAAGGATCTCACGGTCCTTTTCATAGCCGAAGGACACATCCCGAAGCTCCACCTGACCCTGCACTGCCATCCCTCCATCTGCAAAGCCGAATTTTACCGCGTTTTCCAAATCGGCGCTCTCTTCCTCCTCGTCAAGGAGGCGGAACACTCTCTCAGCCGCCGCTGCCGCAGACTGGAGCTCGTTTATGATGTTCGCCGTCTCGTTAATGGGGCCGCTGAATTTTCTGGAATAGAGCACAAAGGTGGAAATATTGCCGATGGAGATGGCACCGCGAAGGTAGAGGAGGGAACCGAATACGCTGACGAGAGTAAGGGACAGGTTATTGATGAAGTTGATGGTGGGGCCCACCATGGTTCCGTAGTAGTCTGTTTTGAAATAGGCGTCGGCGGCGATCTTGTTCTTCTCACGGAAGCGCTCGATCATGGTTTCCTCACGGTTGTAGGCGCGCACCGTTCGCTGACCCGACAAAAGCTCCTCCGCGTAGCCGTTCAGCTCACCTAACTTGCCCGATCTTGCCCGGAACAGGGGGCGGAAGCGGTTTGCCATTTTGGTGGAGGTGAGGATGGATAGAGGAACGGTGACAGCGAAGATGAGGCACAGGCGAGGGGAGATGGAGATCATCATCACAAGTGAGCCTATTACCGTAACGATGCTTGATGCGATCTGCACAAGGTCCGTTGAAAGGGTGGCATTCAGGGTGTCGATGTCGTAGGAGATGCGGGAGATGATGTCCCCCGTCTGGGTCTTGTCGAAGTATTCCGCCTTCATTCGCATGAGCTTTTTGAAGATATCCTCGCGCATCAGTTTCACAATGCCCCTTGACAGGCGGATCATCACCGATTGCAGGATGTACTGCATTACGGAGGAGAGGATATAGAAGATGAGCATGAGCACACAGTAGAAGATGACCGTGTCAAAATCCACCGTTCCCACAGTCAGCCCGTCCCCGATGGCATCAATGGCAAAGCCGGACAGCTTGGGGCCGATGAGGGCGAACAAATTGGAGCCGATGCTGAGGAGAAGTGCCGCGAGATAACCGAAGCGGAAGCGGTACATATATTTTCCGAGGCGCAGGAGCACCTTCAGCTTTCGCTTGCTTACGTTTTCAACTACGATATCTCGGGCGTTTCCTGCTTTTGGTCCGTTATTCAAGGAGGGCACCTCCCATCTGCGATTCCGCGATTTCTTTGTAGAGGGGGCAGGTCAGAAGAAGTTCCTCGTGAGTTCCCCGTCCCGTGATCTGCCCCTCCTCAATAACAAGGATCAGGTCGGCATGACGGATGGAGCTGACTCTTTGCGCCACGATGACGGAGGTGGTTCTGCCGAGGTAATGTTCGCGTATGGCAAGCCTGAGCTTTGCATCCGTGGCGTAGTCAAGAGCAGAAGAGGAGTCGTCGAGTACCAGGATCTCGGGCATACCTGCCAGCGCTCGGGAGAGGATTACTCGCTGACGCTGACCGCCCGACAGGTTTGCACCCTTGATGGCAAGCTCATGCTCCAAGCCCTTTTCCGCAATGAAGGGGGCAGCCTGTGCGTGTTCGACCGCTTTGGCTATGGCATCGTCGGACAGACCTCTGCCGAAGTCTATATTGGCGCGGATGGTATCGGCAAAGAGAAAATCGTTTTGGAATGCGGCGCCGAATTTTTTGGAGATCTCGTCCCTGCCGAGTCCCCTCACATCCCTGCCGTCAAGGAGGATTTCCCCCTCTGTAACGTCATATTGCCGCATCATAAGGGAGATGAGCGTGGTCTTTCCCGAACCTGTGGGGCCGATGATGCCGAGTGTCTGTCCGGGCATGAGCTTGAAGGAGACATTATCGATATTATTCACAACACCGTTGTAGGAGAAGGACACATCACGGAATTCAATTTTCGGTGTGGGAGAAGGGGTGCTTTTTGCCGCGTATTTTTCCTCTGCCGTCATGTCGGTTGGGGTATCCAGCACCTCGCCGATGCGGTTTGCGGATGCCACACCCTTTGAAGCCATGACGAAAATGCGGGTTACGCTCATCATGGCATTGAGGATAATGGTGAAGTAGGACATGAAGGCGATGATGGTTCCCGTGCCCGTGATGCCGCTGTTTACGCGGAGAGCACCTACGAAGATGACTGCCACAAGACCGAAATTCAGGCACAGGTTCATAAGAGGATTGGTCAGCGCCATGGTCAGAGCCGCGCGCTGTTCGCATTGATTCAGCTCCTGATTTGCTCCATCGAAGCGCACTTCCTCGGAGGACTCCTTATTCAGCGCCTTGATGATGCGGATTCCCTGGGCATTTTCTCGGACCACACGGGTCATGCCATCGGTGGCTTCTTGCTGTTTCTTGTAGAGGGGGATGCCTTTTTTGGAGATGGTGTACACAAAATATCCGATGAAGGGAAGGAGGGCAGCAAGCACTAATGTCAGCACAGGTTCGAGGGTGAAGGTGATGGCGATGCCGCCGATGAGGAGAAGGGGAGCGCGCACACCCATTCGCTGAACCATGCCCACCATTTGATGAATGTTGTATGTATCGGAGGTGAGGCGGCTTTCAAGGGAAGGGATGGTGAACTCGTCAAGCTGACGGGCGGAGAGATAAGAGATTCGCCTGAACAGATCGTTCCGCAGCCTTTCCGTGGTATCCCGTGCCACTCTTGCCGCCATGCGGTTTGCCGCGATATTGCCGACTATGGCAATGATGCAGCACAGAACCATGATGCCGCCGAAGGCGAAGATCTTTCCCATATTTCCCGTTGGTACCACATCGTCAATGATGAAGGACAGAAGCATGGGGATGAAAAGGTCCATGATGGTTCCCACAAACTTGATGGAAAAGCCTATGGTCATTTTCAGCCTGAAGGGTTTGATATAGTTGAGAATATATTTGATGGCAGCCAGCCTCCTTTATTTTTAAATTTTTTCACGAACATTTTAATTATACCACAGGATAGAGGAAGATGTCAATGCGGGATGAGGGAAAGTGCCATGCTTTTTCGCTTTATTGAATTAACAAAATAATGCTTTAAAATGATGAAAAATACTTGACAAGGCTTCGGTGAAGGACTATAATATACTATTATCGGTTTTTGCGGTACATGACCCGAGCCGATAGTTCGGAGTTTCCGAAAACAATACGGAGGTATCAGATGGAATATCTGCCAACGATCGCGGTCATTGTTGTATTGGCGATCATTATTGCCGCTGCTGTCATTGCGGTGTGTACGAACAAAAAGAAGGGGTGCTGCGGCACTGACACCCACGATAAGAAGATCAAGGTCACAGACAAGCACCCCGATAATTACAAATACTGTGTTCGTCTTTCCATTTCGGGCATGACCTGCTCTCACTGCAAGCTGAAGGTGGAAAATGAGCTTAATGCAAAGGGAACGGTGTGGGCTGAGGTGGATCTGAAGGACGGAAGTGCTCTCGTGCGCATGAAGGAGGAGCTTCCCGACGACACCCTGCGCCGCATTGTTTCAAGAGCAGGCTATACAGTGGTGGGGATTGAAAAAATACGCTGAGCGAGTTCTGTGTTTTTTCAATATTATTATGTGAAAAGCAAAAAAGCATTTTCTGAAAGGATAGGGCATGAAAGAAAAGATCAAGGCGTACTTGAAACGCTATTTTATTGACGCGATGGGGGCTATGGCGCAGGGTTTGTTCGCATCGCTGCTCATCGGCACAATTTTTAACACGCTGGGCACATACCTGGGGCTTGATTTCCTCTGTGAGATCAACAATTCCGCAAAAGCGGTGACGGGAGCCGCCATCGGTGTGGCAATCGCCTACTCTCTGAAGGCGCATCCGCTTGTCATCTATTCATCGGCGGCGGTTGGCTATCTGGCGAATGCGCTGGGGGTTACAATAGGTGACAAAAATCCCACGGCAGGTCCTGCAGGCGCGTTTTTTGCTGTAATCATTGCGGCAGAGATCGGTATGCTGGTTTCCAGACGGACGAAGGTAGACATCCTTGTGACTCCCACAGTGACAATTCTCGTGGGCTTCGGTGCGGCACGGCTCCTCTGCCCGGGGATTGCGTATCTGATGTATTATCTCGGTGAGTTTGTCAATACGGCAACGGAGCTTCAGCCATTCTTTATGGGTATTATCGTTTCCGTGGTGGTTGGCGTTGTGCTGACTCTGCCCATTTCCAGTGCCGCCCTCTGTGCCATGATCGGCATTACGGGTATTGCCGGTGGTGCTGCTGCGGTGGGCTGCTGTTGTCAGATGGTTGGCTTTGCGGTGTGCAGCTTCCGCGAAAACAAATGGAACGGGCTGGTTTCCCAGGGGCTTGGTACGTCCATGCTCCAAATGGGCAACATCTGCCGCCGTCCTCAAATATGGATTCCTCCCACACTGGCAGCGGCGGTCTGCGGTCCCGTTTCCACCATGGTGTTCAAGCTGAAATGTACAGGTGTTTCGGCAGGCATGGGAACCTGCGGCATGGTGGGCCCCATCGGCATTATCACCGATTCGGGAACGGAGGGGGTCACATGGGCAGGGGTTGCGCTCTGCTGTATTGTTCTTCCTGCCGTGGTTTCCCTCGCCGTATGTGAGATCATGCGGAAGGTTGGCTGGATTCGCTTCGGAGACATGAAACTTGATACATAAAGGACAGTATATCTCAGGTTTACATAAAAAACTAAAAAATCACGCAGAATTAAAACAAACAGGATAGTTTTTACTTATTATTTCGGAGGTTTTATGGATATCAACAAGCTTTTTTTCGATCCTGCCGAACAGCCTCTTGACAGTTTTCCGGCAGACGGCGGATTTGTGGGTATTTTCCGCACAATTGCCTGCATCGGCGACAGCCTTTCCTCGGGGGAATTTGTTTCCATTAACGGTGAGGGGAGAAAATCCTGGCACGATATGTACGACTATTCATGGGGACAGTACATTGCCCGTATGGCAGGATGCAAGGTGTACAACTTCTCAAGTGGCGGTATGACGGCGAGGATTTATCTGGACTACTTTGCCGACAGGCACGGTTACTGGAGCCACGACCTTGCGGCTCAGGCATATATTATCGCTCTCGGTGTGAACGACATTATCAACGACGGCTTAGAACTGGGCACTGTGGCTGACATCGATACGGCTGACTACCGCAATAACAAGCCTACCTTTGCAGGGGACTACGGACAGATCATCGGTCGATATCGGGAAATTCAGCCGAAAGCAAAATTTTTCCTTATGACCATGCCCCACGACAGGGGAGACGACTCTGAGATGATCCGCCGAGCCGAGGCGCACGCTCAGCTTCTTTACGACATGGCTGAGTTGTTCTCCAATACCTATGTGCTGGATTTTATGAAGTATGCTCCCGTGTATAATGAGGAGTTTCAGGATAAATTCTATCTTGTGGACCACATGAACCCCATGGGCTACCTGCTGACCGCCCGTATGGTGGTGTCTTACATAGATTACATCATCCGACACAACATAAAGGACTTTGTACAGGTGCCTTTTATCGGAACCCCCTTTTATATGGATGGAATGGAACAGGGAAAGTAAAAGAGAGAAAAAGAAGGAGATACTGCCGCACTCACCGGAGGAGTCGGTCGGTATCTCCTTTTTATTCTGTACTTGATGATATCACTTTGCCGAACATGGTCATGGTAACGGAGGCGCCCTCGTCGGCATCCTCGGACACTATTTTGTACCCGGGCCCGATAAACGTGGTTTTTCCCTCACCGGTGTGAGAGATTTCAACGGCAAAAAAGGGTGTCTTGCCATTTTCGCATCGGGTGTAGTCCGTGAGAAATACCGCGCTCCACACCACGCAGGACACTGCGGCAATGCCCACGATCCTTTTTCCCCTTCGATTTCCGCTTCGCAAATACGCCACCCCCGTTTTCCCATTGAACAATGTTTATCTTACACTCAATAGACGACGGGGGCGGTGAAAAGTTTCGGTTTGCGGGGGTTTTATAAAAGGAAATTTTTGGGAACAGGGTGGGCTATTTTTTTCTTTTTTTCTCCCCCGGCTTCCGCCTGTTTTTTCTGAATTCCATAATGAAAAACAGAATGAGGGGAGGGAGGAGCGCAAATATCGCACCATACCATGGGGCAGGTCTGCCGTCGATAAAGGCTGATGTATGATTTTCAAAAAGAAGGAGCATGGAAAAGACGACACAGGTGCCGAGGCAGCACAGGTATGCCGAATTCAGTCCGCTGCCCTGTCGGAGCAAGGGTCCTCTTCGCATGAACTGGGTGCCTATTGCCGTCTGGGTGAGGAAAAGGGCGGCGGTGACCACGGAGAGAGCCTCGGATGTTCGCAGTGCATGAACGTGGAATATGGGGGCGAGCCCATTCACAAGGGAGGGCAGGAGGGCGATGAGAAAGCCTGCCGAGAGCCCGAATCCAATCATGGTTTTGTGTCCTTCCGCGTAATCGGGCAGAGGGACACAGGGGATAGCGAACACCTCACGGGGCGCCTTTTCAAATGCCATGACAAGGGTGATGCCGAAGTCGAAAATGAGTCCCCCCACAAGAATGGCAGCAGGGGAGAGCATGGGCAATTCCGTCATCACACCGAGAAGAACAACAAGGAGTCTCGTAAGCTGAGAAACGGAAAGATAAGCCGAGGCATTGCTGAGGTTGATCATTCCTCTGCGCGCCTCTCTTATGGCTGTGATGCCCCCCGTAAAGCCGCCGTGTTCCTCCTCACCTTCGGGATAGACCGTGATGGCAGCCTTGTTCTTCATGGCTTGGGGGATGGGTTTCAGGGATGAACGGCTTACGGCTATTCCGCAGTCTGCTTCTCCGAGAGCGCGGGCATCAAGGGGTTCTTTTGTGAGAAATGCGGCATGGGGGCCTCCTACTGTGCGAAGGGCGCGCCGTCTGAGGGCGGATACGGTAAGGTCAGCCGATGTATCTGTATGAGTATAAGGGGGGACGGTGACGATCAGGCTTTTTTCCGTCCGCAGGGCTTCGGTACATTCCGTTTGAGGGACGATCTTCGTTTCTTTTCCGAACAAGCCCAGGTCATGACCGTAGTAAAGGTCGTGGTCAGGGTCGGAGGAGAGGAGGGCGACGCGCATTCCTGCCGATCTGAGCTGTTTAATCATTGCCGCGGCACCTTCTTCGGGAGTTTCGGAAAGGGAGAAGAACCCTACAAAGCACATTCCCGTGAGGATGGTGGCGATCTTGTTCAGGGTCAGGAAGGGGGAGGGACGGGTTGCTGCGGCGAGGACTCTTGCACCGACAAATTCGAGACGTGCGGTCTCCGTGAAGATGATTCGGCGTATTTCATCGGTGAGAGGAGCCTCTCCGTCTGCGGTTTTGTATGTAGTACAGCAGTTGAGGATGCTCTGTACATCGCTGAGCGCGGTAACGTAGGCGTCAGATTCCGATGAGACTTTTTTTTCTATGTTTGGTTGGATAATGGCGGTGTCGATCCCGGCTGCCATGGCGGCGCTTCCCGGGAGATGATCGACAACAAAGTTTTTCTGGGAGATCTTTTCCCCTGTCATCTCGGTGAAGAGGCGGAATGCCTGACGGAGAACGATGCGGCGCTCTGCGGGCCCTTCCTCCCATCCGATTTTTGAGAGAGCTTCACTTTGTGCCCAGGTTCCCGATGCTTCCGCCGCAAGGGTGAGGAGGGGGAAGAGTTTTTTTGCATTGTCTCCGAGGGTATCCTTTGGATGCAGTGCACCTTCTGCGAAGAAGGAGTTGAAGGAGACCCCACCCGATTTCAGAAGGGAAATGTCCCCCAGCACGATGGTGTCCGCAGAGGCGGCATTTTCCAGCCTCGTACAATCCTTGAGAATGGCTCCCTGCTGTTTCCTGCGATGGTGGGGGCTGTGGGAGGTGGGGGAGCTTCCCTGAACGACGGCGATGATGATTGAACCGATGGTAGTCAGATATTCGCTCATGGAAGCGGCGGCCATGGAGACAGCACCGAAGAACACGGCGAGGAGGGAGTCGCTCTTTCCGGAAAAGAGGGAGAGGGCGGAGATGACCACCACAAGGGCAAGCATGACAAGCTCGGATTTTTTGCATCTCTCGGAAAGACGTTCGATAATGGGCAGATTGTCTCCGGCGTGGATTTCAATTCCGCCCTGCTTTCTTGAGACGAGGGTGTCCTTTCCTGTTGCCGCGGCAATCATGCGAAGCTCACCGTCGAGGATCGTGGAGCCTGCATATAGGATATTCGGGCGGCTCTCGCAAGGGATGGCGGCGCTTCCCGGAGCAGCATGAAGGATGGTGTCAAATTTGCGCACCTTTTCTCTGTTTTCCGTGATACCCCTCTCCGTGACAATTACCTCACCCTCGGAGATGATGCGTCCGTCACAGGGAACGGTGTCCCCGGCGCGAAGGAGTACGATGTCCCCGGGTACGATATGGACGGAGGATAAAAGGGTAACGGAACCGTCCCGAAGGAGGGCTGCGGTGGGAATATTCTCTGCGGCATTCTCCTCAAGGATCCGCTTTGCCTTCAGATAGGTGACGACACGGAGAATGGCGCCTATGGCGAGTATGATAGCCATGGCAGCCGCTGTTTCACGTTCCTCAAAGACAAATGCCAGGATTGCTGTGATGAGCAGGAGAACGGTGGAAAGATCCCCGGCGGAGCCAAGCAGAGATTTGCCCGTCTCCATGCGCCGTACATACCAGATCCCGTTTTTGCCGTGCTCACCTCGCCTCCGCTTTGCTTCTTTCTCGGACAGCCCACGGTATGGGTTCACGTTAAGCTCTCTCGCCGTCTCTTCAGCAGAGAGGGAGTGCCAGTCGTTTCGGTTGAGCATAATTGTACCTGAAAGGGGAAACGGCAGGGGGATCTTTTTGCAAAAAGATGCCCCTGCCCCCCTCAAAAACCTTTATACTTTATATCAAATTGAAGTGATCTTTAATTCTTCGTTTATGCAGTCCACGGTGAGGGCGGTGATGTCGCCTTTTTTGGAGATGATCTCCTCGGCGATCAAGTCCTCGATGGAAGTCTGGATGAAGCGGCGCATATTTCTCGCACCGTATTTTGCGGAATAGGATTTTTCAGCCACATGATTGGTGCAGCTTTCGGTAAAGGATGCTGTGATGCCTTTTTCGGCGAGTACGGATGCGAGATCGTTGAGCATGATGGAGGCAATCTTTACGAAATCGTCCCTGTCAAGGCTGCGGAAGGTGATGATCTCGTCCACGCGGTTGATAAACTCAGGTCTGAGGAATTCCTCGAGGGCGCGGCGGGTCTTTTCCTTTGCTCTGTCATCGGCGGCCGTTTTCGCGTTGTCAGAGGGCTGACCGAAGCCTGCAGGTGCATCTGTTTTGCCGCTGCCTGCATTGGTGGTCATGACGATGATGGTATTTTCAAAGGAGACTTGTTTTCCGTGGGAGTCGGTGAGCACACCGTCGTCGAGAATCTGCAGGAGGATGTTCATTACATCGGGGTGCGCTTTCTCGATCTCGTCAAAAAGGACCACGGAGTAGGGTCTGCGGCGGATTTTCTCGGTAAGCTGACCAGCATCGTCGTAGCCCACATAGCCGGGAGGAGAACCGATGATTCTGGATACTGAGTATTTGTCCATAAATTCGCTCATGTCGAGACGGATCAGGGTTTCGGGGGATGAGAAGAGGTCCGCGGAGAGCACCTTTACAAGCTCCGTTTTGCCCACACCCGTGGGGCCTGCGAAGATAAAGGACACGGGCTTTCTTTTGTAGGAGACACCTGCCCGACTTCTCTTTACGGCCTTTGCCACGGCGCGGACTGCCTCACTCTGACCGATGATGCGGCGAGAGAGGCGTTCTTCAAGCTCCGCAAGACGGGTGTATTCGCTTTCCGTAATGTTGGAGGCAGGAACTCCCGTCCAGATCTCGATAACGTCGGCAAGGTCGCTTTCTTTCATTTTTATAAGCTCGCAGGCGGCATTCAGCTCCTCGAGTCTTGTTTCGATACGCATGAGCTCAACTTTTGTGTCCGCCAGCTTCTCGTACACATCGTTCGGCACATCCTCACCCGAGGTGGTCTTTCCCTCAAGTTCCGCTTTGTATTTTTCAAGGAAGGCGCGGCGCTTCACGATCTCGTGCCGTTCGTTGATCTCGGGGGAGTGGACGGAAATGTGGGATGCCGCCTCGTCCACAAGGTCGATGGCTTTATCGGGGAGGAAGCGGTCGGTGATATATCGTTCGCTCAGTCTTGCGGCGGAAGCAAGGATGGCGTCGGGGATCTTTACACCATGGTAGTCCTCGTAATATTTCTTGATGCCGCGGAGGATGTCCGTGGTTTCGGAGACGGAAGGTTCACCCACGGTGACGGGCTGGAAACGGCGCTCAAGGGCGGAGTCCTTTTCGATGTATTTGCGGTATTCTGTGAGGGTGGTGGCGCCGATGATCTGAATCTCACCTCTTGAAAGGGCAGGCTTCAGGATATTTGCGGCGTTCATGCTTCCCTCGGCGTCGCCAACGCCTACGATATTGTGAACCTCATCGATGACAAGGATCACATTGCCTTCCGCCTTTACATCGTTGAGAAGTCCGAGCACACGGGATTCAAACTGACCTCTGAACTGGGTTCCTGCCACGAGTGCGGTAAGGTCAACCAGGCACACGGCGCAGCCCTTCAGGCGGTAAGGCACATCCCCTGCGGCGATTTTCTGCGCGAGAGCCTCGGCGATAGCCGTTTTACCGACACCGGGCTCGCCGATGAGGCAGGGATTGTTCTTCTGACGGCGGCAGAGGATCTGGATAACGCGCGCCAGCTCACGGTCACGGCCAACAATGCGGTCAAGCTCCCCTTTTCGGGCACACTCGGTCAGGTTTTTCGTGTAGGTGTTGAGAAATTTGCGCTCGTTTTTCTCGGTTTTATCGTTTTTATCCCCTTTTCCGGGGGCTTTTTTTCGTTCGTTGTTTTTCTCTCCCTCGTTCATCAGTTTTCCAAAGTTGAGAAGGGGAGCTATTTTGCCCATGGCATCGTCGGGCATACCGTCTGCTGTGGGGAAGCCCTCGGGCATTTCAGCGAGCATATTTTCCATGTCGCTGTTCAGCTTTTCGATGGTTTCGTCGTCCATACCGGACTGAGCCAGGATATCGTCAACGGGCTTGAGCCCCAGTTCCTTTGCGCATTTGAGGCAGAGCCCCTCCTGCTTTGCTTCTCCGTTTTCAAAACGGGAGATAAATACTACTGCCACACGTTTGCGGCATCTTGCACACATTACCATAATTTAAATTGTTCTCCAGAAATTGTATATATCGATAAATATATCAGCTGTTTTTATATCAGTACATCGTAGATTCGCTTCAGGGGATTGTGTTCAACGAAGAAGCGGCAGATCACGGTGTGGTCGATGACCTCGGCGCCGAAAAGATCGGGTTCGATGGAACCGAGGGAGGTGACAAGGGTAGAGAGCAGGATGCTCATGACGGCCACAAGGAAAAACGCTTCAGCTGCACCGAATACGAGACCGAACAGTTTGTTTGCCGCATTGAGAATGGGCATATGGAAAATAAGGTCAAGCAAAGCTGCGATAAGGGAGAGGGCAGCATATCCGCAGAGGAAGATGATGATGAACGCCAGTGCGGACGACAGGATGGATGCGGTGGAAGAAGCGATGGCGGAGGCGCATTTGTAGACCACATCCTCGGTGACGGAAGTGAGTCCTGTGATGCCGCTTGAAAAATCAGGGATATTCACGTTGTATCTCTCAAGAATGGAGACAAGCTCACGGGGGAGCTCAAGGGCAAGTCTGTCAAGGTCATAAAGGTCGGTGGAGGTGTCGAAGGCGTACCCTTTCAGCGTTTCAAATATTCCGTTGGTGATTGGCTTCAGAATGAATCTCTCGTTAAGAAAAGCGCTGAGGGTGGGGGTATAGGCGTAAGCGGCAATGGCAGAGGCGATCCCCTTGACAATACCCATAAAGGATTTGATAAACCCTTTGGACCATCCGCTGTATACAGTGAAGATGATAATTCCGATAAGAAGTCCGTCGCAGGCAAAACTCATGGTGTGATCCTTTCTTTGAATGAATAATGAATAATTATTGTGGATTTGCTTCGCAAATCGTCATTTTATTATATTATGTGTAGCTGTGGCATTGGGTATGGATTAGTGGATATGAGAACGAATAATGAAGTTTAAGCAGATTCCGTAAAAATCCGCACTGTATGAATTAAATAATCCCATTTTCCGAAGGAAAATGTACCGAAATTATTCATTATTCAATTTTCATTATTCATTTTTTTATTCCCACTCGATAAATTAAGTCTACTCGTTGGAGAATTTTCCGTAAGGGAAATTCTCGGGAGTGGGACGGTTCACTTACGATTTCAACTGCATATTATTCCCACTCGTTAAATAAATAGTACGCTTCCGTGGCTGTGCAGATGATGACACCTTTTTGAGCAGTGCAGACGGCGAGGACATCTTCACCGTTGGTGGCTTCTTCTGCCGCTTCAAATCCGCTGTATCGGGGGGCGGTGTCGTCGGTGGGGTCCGATTGGGCGGCGGCGGTCAGGCGAATGACACGGTCGGGGGTGAGAACGTAGGCGAGTGCATCGTCCTTTTCACCGGAGGCAGCCACACCTGTGACCCTTTCTCTGAGCATATCGTTTGCGAGAAGGGTACCGTTGCTGTCAAAGACCAGAATGCGGTTTTCGCTGCCGAGGGCATTTTCACTTGCCGCAAGGACGGTATATTCCGCAGAAAGGTCTGCATATTCAAGGGTCATGCCGCTTAATGTATGGGTGGAGACAGCCTCACCGTCTTCGTTATAGAAATACAAACCGCTGTCGCAAAGGAGGGTGAAACCGTCCTCGCCGAAGTGGACAGACAGGGGCATTGTGCGGCTGAGGGTGATTTTTTTTGCGTTTTCGCTGTCCCCTGCTTTGTGGAGGGCGATCTCACAGTCGAAATCCGTGGCGGAGGGGACGGCGGAAACGATGACGATCTTCCCTCCGTCGGGGCTGATTGCCGCATCCAGCACATAATTGTCTTTGTAGATGTTCATGGTGTTGGAAAGGGCGCTGTTGAAGTGTTTGACCACATATTTTGTCTCTCCCGAACGGGTGACAAGGATAAAATCGCCGCTGTCGCTCATGTCACCGTCCACGATCTTGTTTTCCTCCGTGCGCGAGATGATTCGTGTCATGGAGTTGTACACGGAGTAGCCTTTGCCGCCCATATCGTAGAGGAGAAGATACTTCTCCGAGGGGACAAGAACGGGGTCGGTGTAGCTCAGTTTATCGCTGCACAGGCGAAGCCCCGAGGAATCATAAAGGCTGAAGGACTCCTTTCCTGCTGCGGCAATTCCGTTTTTGAACACTGTAAAGGTCTGCTCGTTTTGTCTGTCGTAGCGGATGCTTGAAAACTCGCTGTCTCCCGTTCGGGTGATGGAGTCAAAGTCGCGGAGCAGATACTGCATATTGTCGTAGGTGATGAATTTGCCGAAAGCGCTGACAATAATGAAGATATAGAGGACCAGGCAGAGGAGCAGAAGAAGCTGAAGCACGCGGTATCTCTTTGACACCTTCAGGTAGTATTTTGTGACGGCAGGCTTGATTTTTGAGGTAACTCTGAGTACCTGCCCCGATTGGTTTTGCTTTTGATTTGATGCCATCGCTGTGACCGGTCCTTTCTTAATAAGATTTGGCTTTTCGTTCTGTTATGGTTCTGACCAGTTGACGGGCACGCCGTAGGTTACTTCATTGAGATACAATCCGCAGGCAGGGGCTGTTTTACCGGCAGCGCGACGGTCGGCGGCGGCAATGATTCCTTCCATATCCGCCGGGGAGAATGTGCCGAAGGCGGTGTCGATAAGGGTGCCTGTGATAATTCTTACCATATTATAAAGAAACCCATCGGCGGCAATGCGCAGGGTAATGATTCCATCCTCACCGCGGCTGACGGTGAGTCGATGGACTGTTCGGCGCGCGTCCGTGATCTTCGAGCCTGACGCCATGAAGGAGGAAAAGTCGCGGTATCCGGGGATTGCCGCCGCCGCCTCGGTCATTCGCGAGAGTCCGCAGTCGGGGAGGGGCTTTTTCAGGCGCCATACCTTGCCGTCGGTGAAGGGATCCCGATAGGCGGCGTCGGACATTTTGTAGATGTACTCCTTTGACACAACGTCATATCGGGGATGAAAGCTGTCCTCTACGCAGGCGGCGCAGCGGACGGAAATATCACGGGGAAGAAAACGGTCGGCGGCGCGAGGCAGCTTTGAAGGGGGAATGGTGAGCCTGTCCCCATCCTCGGGAGCCTTTGCGGACACAGCGGCGCAGAACCCCAGGGCATGGACCCCTGCATCGGTACGGGAGCACCCCGTAACAGTGCAGTCCACGCCGAACAGCTCCGACATGGCGGCGGTCAGCACCTCTTGAACGGATCTTCCGTTTCGCTGGGACTGAAAACCGCAATAGTCCGTCCCGTCATACATGATTTTCAATAAATATTTCATACAATGTATCAATTACTTGCCTGATGGCAAATTTCACTCTCCTTACCTTACATGGACAGGGAATAAAGGGGCAGATACATATTCAAGAGGACGATACCGACGCCCAGCGCTGCCACAGCCGCGGTGAAAAGCCAATCCTTTGCCGTGGTGCGGAGGATGTTCATCCTTGTTCTGCCCTCGCCGCCCGTGTAGCATCGGCACTCCATGGCGGTGGCAAGCTCGTCTGCACGGCGGAAGGAGGAGATGAACAGGGGGATGAGGATGGGGATGAGGGCTTTTGCACGACTGATGAGGCTGCCCTCGGTAAAATCCGCCCCTCTCGCCTTCTGCGCGTTCATGATCTTCTCCGTTTCCTCCATCAAGGTGGGGATGAAGCGGAGGGCGATGGTCATCATCATGGAAAACTCGTGAACGGGCACCCTCAGCTTTTTAAGGGGAGCGAGAAGCTGCTCCAGTCCGTCCGTCAGAGCGATGGGAGTGGTGGTGTAGGTGAGGAACATACTTGTTGCGGTGAGCAGGAGCATGATCCGAAGGATGATGAGCGCTGCGTTTATGAGACCCTCGGGGTAGATCCTGATAAACCCGAGTTCAAAGAGGGGAGTCTCCCCGGTCATCCAGAAAATATTGATGACTGCTGTGAATACGATAATAAATCCGAGTGGTTTCAGGCTTCCGAGAACGATCCTCGGAGATATCCCCGAGAGAAGCACAAGCCCCACAGTGAATGCTGTCAGCAGAATAAACGAGGACACACTCTTTGCGAGAAAGATGGTCACGATAACCAGAACAGTGATGACGATCTTGATTCGCGGATCCAGCCTGTGAAGCGGTGACTCTCCCTCGCAGTATTGTCCGAATGCGATATCTTGTTTCATAATTACCCCGTGGTTTTTAGTGAATAGTGAAGAAGGAACAATATTTATTTTTCTTTGCCGAGCAGCCTTTCCGCAGCAAATCCCACCGTGTAAATGTCCTCACCGATGTCGATTCCGTTTCGCCCCAGTGCAACGGCTATTTTTGTGATCTGGGGGACATCGAGTCCCACCGAAAGGAGCTTTTCGGAATGGGTGAACACCTCGGCCGTGGGCGCGTGCATGATAACTTTGCCGCCTGCCATGACGATGAGATCGTCGCAGTACATTGCCATGTCCTCCATGCTGTGACTGACGATGATGACACAGGTTCCGCTTTCTCTTGCATAGCTTTTGATCTTGCCGAGAATATCCCGTCTGCCGCCCGGGTCAAGGCCTGCTGCCGGCTCGTCGAGAATGAGGATCTCGGGGCCCATTGCCATAACTCCGGCGAGAGCTACGCGCCTTTTTTGGCCTCCCGACAGCTCAAAGGGGGATTTTGAGAGAAGTTCGGGGGAAAGTCCCGAGAAGCGGACAGCCTCCATGATCCTTTCCTTCAGCGCATCTCCCGAGAGACCCATGTTCCGCGGCCCGAAGGCGATGTCCTCCTCCACGGTTTCGGCAAAGAGCTGGTGTTCGGGGTACTGCATAACAAGTCCGGCCTTGAAGCGGACATTGCGTATCTTTTTCGGTTCAGCCCAAATGTCAACCCCGTCAATGTATACCTTGCCCGAGGTGGGCTTGATGAGGCCGTTTATCATCTGCACAAGGGTGGATTTTCCGCTGCCCGTGTGGCCGATGAGCCCCGTGATCCCGTTTCCCGATACGGTAATGTTTATATCGGAAAGGGCGGTGGCGGCATAGGGGGTGTTTTTGTTGTAGGTGTAGGATATATCTTCAAATTTTACGGTTGCCATCAGGTGTTTCCTCGGATCTGTTGTTTCTTCATTGCTTCGGCGATAATACGGGCGCACTCTTCTTCATCGAATATATCAAGGGGCACGTCATAGCCTGCCTGCCGCATTTTGTAAAGAAGCTCCGTGGTTTGCGGAACATCCAGATCGGCGGACCAGAGCAGCTCGGGGTTCCCGAAAACCTCGCCGGGGGTCCCCTCGGTGAGAACGGTACCTTCGGATAGGACGATGATGCGGTCAGCCATGGCGGCTTCGTTCATGTGATGGGTGATGATGAGGACGGTGATCCCCTCCTCCCTGTTCAGCCGTTCGATGGTTGACATGACCTCCTGCCTGCCTTTGGGGTCAAGCATGGCGGTGCTTTCGTCGAAGATGATGCATTTGCGCTTCATGGCGATGGTGCCTGCGATGGCGATGCGCTGCTTTTGACCGCCCGAGAGCTTATGGGGGGCGTGACGGGCGTATTTCCGCATACCGACGATGTCAAGCGCTTCGTCTACCCGTCGGCGGATCTCAGCAGAGGGAAGCCCCAGATTTTCGCATCCGAAGGCAACATCTTCCTCTACGATGGTGGCAACAAGCTGGTTGTCGGGGTTTTGGAACACCATACCGATCTGCCGTCTGGCGTCAAGGATATCCCGTTCGGTGATCTCGGGGGAGGTCATGTCCTTGCCGAGAATGGTAAGCTCGCCGCCGTCGGGGGCATTGATCATGCAGAGGATCTTGGCAAGGGTGCTTTTCCCCGAGCCATTGTGGCCGAGAATAGCGGTAAAGGAGCCCTCCTCAATATCGAGATCAACTCCGCGAAGTGCAGGATATCCCGGCGAGTCCTCGTCCCCGGGGTAGGTGTAGGTAAGGTTTTTGGCGTGGATTATATTTGACATAAACAAGCCTCTCTTCCTGTCAGAACTCCACTCTCACGCTTGCTCCGCAGGGGAGTGCCAGACCTGATTCGCTTACCCTCAGTCCCAGCTCCTGCGCTTCGCTGTGTGCCTTGCGCTTCATGGATTCGGGGAGGCTGCGGAGAAGAAGATAGGACATGGTTGCAGGGGAAAGCCCTGTTGTATAGGAATTGATGAGGAAGAAAAGGGGGGTGGGGGAGAGGAGCTTTGCGGCAAGGGCGATGAGCTCGTCCGCACATTCTTCAAGTTTCCACAGTTCGCCGCCCGGTCCCCTTCCGTATGACGGGGGATCCATGATGATCCCGTCGTAGCAGTTGCCGCGGCGCAGTTCACGTTCGACAAACTTCTTGCAGTCGTCCACGATATAGCGGCAGGGGGCATCCTCAAGACCGGAGAGCTTCATGTTGTCTTTCGCGGCATTGACCATGCCCTTTGACGCATCCACATGGCAGAGCGCCGCGCCTGCTTTTGCCGCGGAAACGGTGGCGCCGCCCGTGTAGGCGAACAGGTTCAGCACCCTCGGTCGGTCCTCCCCCTCTGCAATGGCTTTCTTGATGAGTCCGCCTGCCCAGTCCCAGTTTGTGGCTTGCTCGGGGAAAAGTCCCGTATGCTTGAAGCCCATGGGACGGAGACGGAAGGTATAGTCACCTGCCTCGCCGCCGTAGCTGATGCACCACTCCTCGGGCATCTTATTGACTACCCATGAGCCGCCGCCCTTTACTCTGCGGTAGACCCCATCCGCCTTTTTCCAAAGGGGATTCTTTCGCTCTCCCTTCCAGATGATCTGCGGATCGGGACGGATGAGGATATACTTTCCCCATCTCTCAAGTCTTTCGCCGCCGTCTGCGTCTATCAGTTCGTAGTCAATCCATTTATCGCTGATCCACATAGCGTTTACTCCGTAATGTTACTTTTTCTTCACCGTGTAGGTTTGTTTTTTCGCCTTTTTCTGAATCTCAAGCTGCATCTCAAGATACTCTCTCGGGGAGAGTTTTCCGCCTGCGTCGATCTTGCCTGCCATGGTGGTGGGGTGGTTGTAAAAATCCGCAAGGCGGGACGAGCCCGTATTGCCGTGGGTGATGGCACAGGCGAGGGCGTCGGCGGTATCGTCGGGCTTCGGGGGCTTCTCAAGGTGGAGGAACACCGTCACCATGCTGATGACCTGATGTTTTTCCGCCCTTCCGTAGCCCACCACAGACTGCTTGATCTGCAGCGGCGTATATTCGTAGATCGGCACGTTGTGCAGTCGTGCGGCAAGGAGCAGAACCCCTCTCGCCTCGGCTACGATGATCCCCGTTTTCTGGTTGGTGTTGAAGAAAAGCTCCTCTATTGCCATGGCATCGGGTCGGTGTCTTTCGATGATGGCGCAGAGCCCTTCGTAAACGGCGGCGATCCTGTCCTCGGTTTTCATATCTGCCGCGGTGGTGATGGCACCGTAGTCAAGGGCGCGCATTTTTCCGCCGTCATATTCGATGACCCCCCAGCCCACAATGGCGATGCCCGGGTCCACCCCCAGAATAATCATAAACCTACCTCATAATAATATATACTCAGTATACTATTATACCACAACTGCTCTGATAAGTCAAAAATATTTTTATATAATTTTTAATGAATATTCTGTGTATTGGAGGGGAGGAATGTTGGAGAATGAATAATGAAATGAATTTCTCCATTGCTTTCCTTGCCGTTTCGTGGTATAATAATCACAGTATACATTATAATGAGGTATTATCATGAACAACATACAGAGAATAGCCAGCTTCGGGGTTGACCACAATAAGCTGCCCCCCGGCATTTACATTTCCCGCGTGGATGGGGACATTACCACATACGATCTCCGCACCCGTGTCCCAAACAGCGGAGATTACATGGACAACCGTACCATGCACACAGTGGAGCATATGTTTGCTACATTTGTCCGCAATTCCGATATCGCCGACGATGTGATCTATTTCGGGCCCATGGGATGCCAGACGGGGTTTTATCTCCTTGTGCGCAATGCAGATAATGAAAAGGTGCTCGCTGTCGTGAAGGATGTGCTCGGGAAGATCCTCTCCTATGAGGGGGAGGTGTTCGGCGCTTCCGCCATCGAATGCGGCAATTATCGAAACCTGGAGCTTTCCGATGCGAAGAAGGAATGTGAGGCGTATCTTGCCGTCCTTTGTGCAAAGGTGAACGATTTTAAGTACGAAGTATAACCAAACGGGTATAGACGGAGGGGTGACAGGATGAAACTGGGAATTATCGGTGCCATGAAGATCGAAGTGGACGCCATAGCAGCCGCATTGACGGAGAAGAAAACAGAGATCTGCGGCGGAATTGAGTATATCACGGGAAAAATCGGAGAGTGTGAGGTGGTCTGCGCGGTTTGCGGCGTGGGTAAGGTGTTTGCCGCCATGTGCGCTCAGGCGATGATTATCCGATTCGCTCCCGATGCGGTGGTGAACACGGGTGTGGGCGGTTCACTTACAAGGGAGCTTTCCATCGGGGACATTGCGGTGTCCTCCACGGTGGTTCAGCACGACATGGATACATCTGCACTCGGTGACCCCGTGGGACTGATCTCGGGGCTTGATCTTGTGCACCTTTCGGCAGATGATGAGCTGTGCAATAAAATCATTGCCATCCTCGGCAAAATGGGCATCAACTGCAGACGGGGTACCATCGCAAGCGGAGATCAGTTTGTTTGCGACGGGGCAGTGAAGGCGAAGATTGTGGAGCGCTTTTCCGCTATCGCCTGCGAAATGGAGGGCGCCGCCATCGGGCAGGTCTGCACAGTCAACCGCGTGCCCTTCTGTGTCATCCGCGCCATCAGCGACAACGCGGACACGGGTGCCTGCGAGGATTTCCCCACCTTCGCCGCAAAGGCAGCCAAAAACTCAGCCGAGGCTGTCATTACGTTGGCGGGATCGTTTTGACACATAATATAAAATGGATGAACTGATTTGAAAAAAACAAAAAAATCCACAGCGCGCAGCTTTACGGGAACGGCGGCGCTGATGGGGATCATCATTTTAGCGGCGAAGGTCATGGGGCTCCTCCGTGACATTATGATTGCAGGAAACTACGGCACAACAACCGCCGCCATTGCCTATGAGACCGCTTCCAAACTGCCCGTTACCGTTTTTGATCTGGTTTTGGGCGGTGTGGTTACGTCGGCGTTTATTCCCGTTTACAACAGCATCTCCGTGAAGGAGGGGAAGAAACAAGCCCTCGCCTTTGCGCAGTCATATTTCAACTTTATTCTTGTCATCACGGGTGTCATCACAGTCATAGGGGGAGTTTTCGCGCCGCAGCTTGTAGCCTTTATGGCGCCGGAGCTTGATGCGGTCAGTCTTGCGCTTTCAGCAGAACTTACGCGGATCATGTTCCCCATGGTGATCTTCTGCGGTGCGGCATTCTCCTTTGTGGGGTATCTCCAATCTGAGGGAGAATACAATATTCCTGCCATCATCAGCCTTGTCTCAAATCTTATTATGGTGGGATATCTCCTGTTTCTTGACCGATATTTCGGCGTGTACGGGCTTGCCGTGTCCATGCTCATCGGCTGGGGGGCGCAGGCTTTGGTACAGCTTCCCTCAGTGCGGAAACGGGGCTTTCGGTTCGATTTTCGTGCGAAGCTCAACACGGAACCCATCCGACGGGCGGCGCGGAACACTCTGCCCATTCTCGTGGGAACATGGACATCCCCCGTGTGCAATCTCATCAACACCCGTCTCGCTTCGGGGATAGAGGGAGGACGTGCCATTACGGCTTTGGGGTATGCAAACAGGCTGTACACTATTATTGTGGGCGTATTTTCCTTTGTGGCGACGAACCTGCTGTTCCCCTATTTCTCACGGGCGGCGGCAAGCGGAGACCATGACGAATCAAACAGGCTTGTGCGCACGTCGGTGAAGGTGCTTGTGTTTATTATTGCGCCCATTTCCGTGGGAATCATGATGCTGGCTGAGCCTTTCACCACACTGATCTACCAACGGGGAGACTTTACGGTGGAGGACACACTTCTCACGGCGGAGGCGCTGGGCTGTTATGCTGTGGGGATGATCTTCTGCGCGGTGAACGAGGTGCTGACAAAGGCGTTTTTTGCGGCGGAGAAAACGAAGATACCCATGATCTCCGCCATTTGCTCCATGGTGTTCAACATTGTTCTGATTACCGGATTCGGCGAAAGACTTGGCGTGGGCGGCATTGCGCTTGTTTCGGGTTTTGCCGTAATGCTGAACATGGCGGTGAACGGTATGATCGCGCGAGCGAAGGGAATATTCGCACCCACGGCAGGGGATTTTTCGGATATTGCCAAATCTGTGATCTCCGCTGTGGTGATGGGCGCTGCCGTGGCGTGGGTATATGATCTGACTGCGGCGCTCGGGGCGGTGTTGTCTTTTGGTATTTCCGTTGCCGCCGGGGTTGTGGTTTATGCTGCTGCGGCGCTGATTTTGCGGTCGGAGGAGGCTCGGATGGTTGTACGGAGACGGTGAGGAAGTTGTGCTTTAAGCAAAGTAGTGACGGATACAGACCGATTGACTTCAAGGCGTTTGTTCGCTATATCCCTGTAATAGACAGCAACGATATAATAATTGACTAACGCTGTTTGTTCGCTTCAATACTGTAATCCCCCGACAATACAAATAATTCCCGACGGAATCCCGTCAGAGGAGGTTAAAAAATGATAAAAATCCTCAACATCCTGACAGACACAAATATCGGCGGAGCAGGAAGACTTCTTGTCAACTACCTCCATTGCCATGACCGTGAAAAATTCCTCATCAAAGTCGTTCTTCCCGTGGGCTCGGAACTGAAGCCCCTTGTGGAAGCCGAGGGCTATGAGGTCATCGAAATGCAAAACGGCAGAGACAAAAGTTTTGATTTGAAAGCGGTTTCCGAGCTTGTCAGAATAATCAAAGCGGAAAAGCCCGATATCGTCCATTGCCATTCCGCCTTTTCGGGAAAGCTGGCTGCCTTCCTCTGCGGCATAAAAAGGCGGTTTTACACACGTCACTGTGCCTTTGAGATGCCGAGGCGGCTTACCACCTGCCCCGGACGGCAGATCAACGGATTTGTCAATAATACCCTCGCTACCGATATCGTCGCTGTGGCGCAGGCCGCCGCCGATAACCTGACGGAAACGGGGGTGAACCCCCAAAAAATCACCGTCATCATCAACGGCGTTGAGCCCATGCGCAAAACCTCCCCCGAGGAGCAGACAGCGCTGAAGGAGGAACTCGGCATAGGAGAGAATACCTTTGTCTGCGGCATATCTGCCCGTCTTGAGCCCTATAAGGGGCATATGTACCTCCTCGATACCGTGAAGGAAGTCACCTCATCCCACCCCGACAGTGTGTTCCTTATAATCGGCGGCGGAAGTGAGGAAGCCAATCTCAAAAATCGTGCGGCAGAGCTGGGGATTGCCGACCGTGTTCGCTTTACGGGATTCGTTCCCGATGTGGCGCCGTACTACAATATTATGGATCTGAACCTGAACTGCTCTGTGGGAACCGAAACCTCCTCCCTTGCGCTTTCCGAGGGGATGAGCCTCAGCGTTCCTGCCGTTGTCAGCAATTTCGGCGGCAATCCCTATATGATAACCGATGGGGTCAACGGCTTTGTTGTGCCGTGGAAGGATCCCCATGCCATGAGCGTTGCTATCTGCCGCATCATGGACGACCCCGAGCTTCACAGGAGACTCCGCGACGGCGCATACAGTGAATACAAAGCCAAATTCACCGCCGCCGCCATGACAAAACAACTGGAAAATTTGTATCTGAAGGAGAATTGACCATGACGCCCGTATCGTTCCACTCCGCCCTTCCCGTTTGGGAAACAGGGATGGAGAAAGAGAAAAATCTGACCCTTCTTTTTACGGCAAATGTTGCTCCCTTAGAGAATGTGACTGTACGCATCGCTGCCCACTGTTCCTATGTTCTGCGTGTCAACGGCAGATTTGTTGCTCATGGTCCGGCTCGTGCAGGGCACGGCTTCTATCGTGTGGACGAGCACGGGATTTCAGTGTACCTTACCCGTGAGGTGAACGTGGTCTCTGTCCTTGTGGCAGGCTACAATGTGAACAGCTTCTGCTATCTCGATATGCCCTCCTTCCTTTGTTGTGAGATCACAGAGGGAGACCGTGTCCTCGCCGCCACGGGAAGGTGTGGGTTCACGGCCTCTCGCTATACGGAAAAGGTGCAGAAGGTTCAGCGCTACTCCTTCCAGCGCACATTCGCGGAGATGTATAATTATACACCGGAATACGACCGCCGCCTGACAGACCTCCATGCCCCCTTCGTCCCTGTTCCCCTGAGTGAAACGGCGGCGAAGGCTTTCATCGCGAGGGAGGTCCCTTATCCCGAATACGAGCCCGTGTCTGCGGCGGAGATCATGGAGCGAGGGTCTGTTCGCTGTGAGAAGCCTGAGGAATACTACACCGACCGCTATGTGAACAAGATCAGCCCCATCCTCAAGGGCTTTGCGGAGGATGAACTTGAATGCAATACCCTATATGATGCCCAAGAGCTTGTCACCGTCCCCGAGGAGAAGGGGTCCCGTGCGGCATCGGCGGTATCCCTTTCCCCCGGTTCGTACGTTACCTATCGTCTGCCCTCGAGCCTGACGGGGTTCCTCTCCCTGACTGCGGAGACGAAGGAGGATGTGACCATATATATCACCTTTGATGAGGTTTACAACGGCGGCAAGGTGAACATGACCCGTCTCGGCTGCTCCAATGTGGTGGTGTGGCATCTTGCAGGCGGTGCAAAATATGAGCTTATGACCCATGAGCCATACACCATGCAGTACATGAACGTGATTGCCGTGGGAGGCGGTGCGTCGGTGGAGATACCCACCCTTATCCGCTATGATTTCCCTTCACGCGAGATTACAAATACCGTGAAAATGCCCGACGATGTTCTTCAGACCATCTACGATGCGGCGGTGGAGACCTTCCGTCAGAACACGCTGGATATCTACATGGACTGCCCCTCGAGGGAACGTGCCGGATGGCTCTGCGACAGTTTTTTCACCGCACGCACCGAATATGCGCTGACGGGAAAGAGCACCGTGGAGCACGCCTTCCTTGACAATTTCCTTATGCCCGAGAGCTTTGAGTTTCTTCCTGTGGGAATGCTCCCTATGTGCTATCCTGCCGATCATAACGACGGCACCTTCATTCCCAACTGGGCTATGTGGTTCGTTCTGGAGCTTGAGGAATATCTTGAGCGTACGGGAGACCGCGAGCTTGTTGACCGTGCACGGGACAGAGTGTATGGGCTTCTTGAATATTTCAGAGGATTTGAGAATGAGGACGGGCTCCTTGAAAAACTTGAAAGCTGGGTGTTCCTTGAGTGGTCTCATTCCAACGATCTGGTGCAGGATATCAGTTATCCCTCCAATATGCTTTACGCGAAGATGCTTGACACCGCGGCGGAGCTTTACGGCGACTCTGCCCTCTCGGAAAAGTCTGCGGCGCTGAAGGAGACCATCCGTCGTCAGTCGTACAGAGACGGCTTCTTCTGCGACAATGCGGTGAGAGGGGCAGACGGACGGGCTGTGCTGTCGGGAGAGGTTACGGAAAGCTGTCAGTATTATGCTTTCTTCAGCGGAACCGCCACCCCCGAGACCTATCCCGAACTTTGGGAGACACTGGTGGAGGATTTCGGTCCCGATCGTGTAAAGAACGACAAATATCCGCACATAGCGGCAAGCTGTCCCTTTATCGGCAATTATCTGCGGCTTGAGCTGCTGTTCCGCCGCGGCATATATGATAAGGTGGAGGAAAACATCCGCGGATTCTTCGGTTACATGGCGGAGAAAACGGGCACCCTTTGGGAGAATGCCGGGGATTATGCGAGCTGCAATCACGGTTTTGCCTCCCATGTGGTATGCTGGCTGAATAAAATGTATGGGTGATATCCCATGAAGTATATTATACCGTCCCCTTTGTCTTTGTTTTTTGTCGAGCTTGCTTTGCGGAAAAACTTTTGAAAAAAGGCAAAAAAAACGAAAAAAGGTATTGACAAAGGGGGAGTGGTGTGATATAATAATACCCGTCGCGAGGGAATGAGAGTTTCCGAGTGAAG
>SVSU01000134.1 GCA_015064135.1 Oscillospiraceae bacterium | reverse complement strand
GCCGAGAAGATGCCTTTTTTTCGCCCCATATGCCGAAAGGATCCCATATTCATACATATACCGTTCCGTAAGATCACGGGCAAAGGAGGTCATAATAAGGGCAGCTGTCAGCGTTGCGCCCATGGAGGCAAAACGGTTGATATCCATGCCGCTGCGATAACGGTAGGACGACGCTCCCACATTGATATACTCTCTGTATCGGCTTCGCTCCGTGGTGGATTCCGGGTCTGTCCGCTGAAGCTCCGAGTCGGGGATGCCGTATCGTCGGATGATCTCTCCGGCAATCTTTGCCGCGTTTCGGTCGGAGGCGATATCAAGGGTGAGATAGGTATCAAAAGTTACGCGGTGTCCCGTCTCTGCCTTGATCCTCTCCCCCGTCTCCTCGGTGACAAAGATATAGGTAGACTCACTGTCTGTGCAGGTATAGATCCCCTGCGGCACCATATAGCGGCAGACCATGGTATCGCTGTCGAAATAAAGATCGCGCTCTTCCCCGAGGGTGAGATAATCATGCTTTGCATAGACGGCATCGGAAACGAGAATTCCGTTCTCGTCGGGCCATTGGCCGTGGATAAGAGTGATTCTGTAAAAGTCCATGATCTCCCGGGTAAGAACAGCCACCTTTCCCACCGTGGAGGAGTCAACGGAGGACTCAAGGGTTGCGATAACGGGAATGATGAGGGAGTCCTTCACCCCCTCGTGCTCCGCTGCCCCCTTCGCCTGAGCGCCGTCCACCCCGAGGAAAAACACATGATGCATCCCTCCGAAGTTACGGGAAAGCGAATGATCGATACGGGATTCATTGAAGATAAGATTTGTGAACACAAAGGAAAGCATAACAAGGGAAATCACAAACATGGAAGCGTAGGAGCGCCTTCTTTTTTTGACAAGAGAGCCTGTATACCAAAAAATTTTTTTCAGGTACCCTATGACCTTCTCCGCGGCACAGCGAAGTGAAAACTCCCACTCCCTCTCCGATTTTTTTGTAAAATGAATGATATATTTGTCCTTCACGGAAAATCCCCTTTCTCCTTTGGCGGTTTGACATTGCTTTACAGGTTCAGTATAACAAATGCCCCGGGGTAAGAAGCAAGGGGTTTTCGGAAAAAAACAAAAATTTTTTTGAATTTGCGGCTTTGTTTTATTTTTAATAAAATAATCAATAATAAAATCGGAAGTTTTTTTGAAAAGCAGCGCGGAACATTGATAATCCATGCCATAAATTAGCACTCATAACCGCCGCCATAACGAAACATAATAGTAGCGTAGAAACGAGTCAAGCGGAACCGGAAGGCTCAGCAGCGACGACTTTCTGCAAAAGAGCCTCGGGTTCCGAGTGAACAAAGGCTCCCGTGACACTGCGTTGAATCGTTTTTTCAAAAGGTGCAAATAAATCGGCGTTTTTCGGACAAGACGAATCATGCAGTGAAAAAAGAAGTGCGAAAGCATAAAACGAATGGAGAACAGAACAATGGCACAGAAGAACAACAGAATCGTAGTACCCGAAGCAAAGGCAGCTATGGAGCAGTTCAAGATGCAGGCTG
This sequence comes from Oscillospiraceae bacterium, assembly GCA_015064135.1. Classification (GTDB taxonomy): domain Bacteria; phylum Bacillota; class Clostridia; order Oscillospirales; family CAG-272; genus UMGS1696. The sequence continues at coordinate 3,261 of SVSU01000134.1, read as the reverse complement.
CAAACGAAGTTGGCGTAACACTGAACAAGGGTTACAACGGTGATCTCACTTCCCGTCAGGCAGGCTCCGTAGGCGGTCAGATGGTTAAGAAGATGATCGAATCCTACGAAAACAACCTCAGCGCAAAGGGCTAAGTCGGAGAGTTTCCTCCAAGCCCGAGGGAGAGGAACGAAAACATCTCCCAAAGCGAAAAGCAGAACCTCCTCTACTCGGGGAGATTCTGCTTTTTTGCTTATTAAGGAAGAATAGGTGCGCCGCCCGGCTTTACTTTTGAAAGTACAGCTGAGAGAAGAGACGCGGCAGCAAAAGCGAAAATGCCTTGCATCACATTTCCGGGAATACCTGTCACCGACGCCGCGATGCTTCCGAAAAGAAGACATCCGTAGGCGAAATAGCCAACTATCATGATCGCCTCTGCCGCAATTCCGGCAATAACCGATGCCGACACGCGGCGAAAATGCCTTTTTCTGAGACTTGCAAAAATCAAGGAAGCGGCAAATGCCATGACAGCCTTGATGACCAGTGTGCCCGGTGCATAATGAAGGTATCCCGTAAAAACGTCCGCCAGACAGGAGCCGATTCCCGCCGCGCAAGAGCCATAGATGGGGCCGAGAATGAACGCTGCAAGGAGTACCGCTGTGTCCCCGAGATGGACATACCCGTTCAGGGGGGCAGGAATCTGTATGATCATGGTGGCGGCACATACCAGTGCGGCAAACATGGCGGAAAGGGTCAGGCGGCGGAGTCTTTCTTTTGCGCTGAGATGAGGTGTGTTTTTCATTTGAAAATTTATTCCTTTCTTTTGCCATCGTTTGCAAAGAGGCATTTATCTCGCCAAACAACGGCAATTCTGAAAAAACATCACCATATCGGTATAGGAAGCTCTGTACAGTTTCTTTCGCCGTACGCGCCATCTTTTGACTGAGCCGCAAACACCGTGTATGCATCGGAAACGCTCCTTTGCTTCCGATGGATCTTTTTTTAGATTATATCACCTTCTCCCATGCTTGTCAACACAATTCTTCCAAAAGTGCTAAAGAATATCCGAAAGCACATCGATCAATGTGCAGGGAGTAACACTGTTTTTTACAAGAAGCTCAAAAATTCTCACAGCTTCGTTTCGATTCCTTGTAATATCATAAGCTGTTCTTTTCTCCCGTCCCTCTTTGGACGAAATCGAAACCGATATGGAAAAAATGTTTCCCCTCGGCTCCCGGGATGCAGTTTTAATAAGGCTATACCTGAGTCTGCACAAACCGAATTCCGTTTGTATGGATCTTCTCCTGCTTCGGTACGGAAATAGTACTTCTGCCAACAATAAAATGCCTTTCTGTCGCGATCTGTGTTTTGGTTTGAGTGGATTCGCCGCCCGATATCTTATACTCACCTTCCGTGGTTTTTGTTAAGAAAATGATTTGAATCCTCAAAATGTTTGTTATTTCTACAATCCATGGCTTTCGACTGAAAAGGGACGGGGCTCCTGCGGAAAAAATTGTATGCTATCCCCTCTCGACAGCAATTTTTTGAGGGAAAAAAGAGAAAATTCTTCCTAAAGTATATTGATTATAATTATGCAAAGTGGTATAATGAAAACAGTGTGGTTTTTCTTACCGCAATTATTCTATTTTTTCACGACAAAGAAAGAGGTAAGATCATGAAAAAAATTCTCAGCACCTTCCTTTCTCTGCTCCTTGCAGTACAGGTACTCTATATTCCCGTATCTGCAATCGATATGACAAGCTATGTCGTATTCACCTTGTCTGAGGCATCGGGCGCCCCCGGAGACACCGTTGAAATTGAGGTAACCGTAGAAAGCGCCGAAGCGTACAACTCGCTCGCTATTTATGGTTTTGAATATGACACCTCTGTTCTCACATTTGCCGGATTCTCCGATTATTCCGAAATTGAGGACAAATGCGATTTCCCCGACTGCTTTGACAACGATATGCAGGCGGCAATTCTTCCTCTCAAGAAGAGTGAAGCGCTTGATGGATATATCTGCACCGTTCTCTTCACCGTTGACGAGGATGCCGAGGACGGAGTTTATCCCATTACCGCAAAATCCCTTGTAAAGGAAAACTCAACCGTTATCTCCTCTGAGGTAACAGCAGGTGCTGTTACTGTTGTAAGCTCTCACCCTCATGAATTGATTTACACCCCCGAGGAACCTGCAAGCTGTATCGTTGAGGGATGGATGGAAAGTTGGTTCTGTCCCGACTGCGCTCTCTTCTTTGCGGATCCCGAGGGAAAGGTAATCCTTGAAAACGATATTCTTGAAATTGACCCCGACAACCATATCGGCGGCACAAGAGTTGTTGGCGAAAAGGCTCCCACCACTTATGAAGAAGGCTACACGGGAGATACATACTGCACCGACTGCGGCGAATTGATTGCAGAAGGCGAATTCCTCCCCCCCATTACCGACTATGTCCAATTCTTCTTCAGCAATGCGTCGGGTATGCCCGGTGAGACCGTTGCTCTTGAGCTTTATGTTGACTCCACCGTTGACATAAACTCCGCGGCTCTCTACGAAATGACCTACAACACCGATTTGCTTACCTTCGAGGGCTTCACCGATTATGCCGATATAGAATCTGACCTTATGTTCGATGGATGCTTTGATGATGCAAAGAAGGTGATTACCCTTCCCTTGACAGAAACCACAGCCCTGAACGGCTATATCTGCAGCATCCTCTTCACCATCTCCGACACAGCTTCAGCAGGTGAATTTGAGGTTTCCTTCTCTTCTATTGCAAAGCTCAATTCCACCGAACTTCCCTCCTTTGTCGAGCCCGGTTTTATAACCGTCGAAAAACACACGCACACCATGTCCCATATGCCTGCAGAAAAGTCCACCTGCATTATGGACGGTATACTGGAAAACTGGTACTGCAGCGGTTGTGACCTCTTTTTCGCAGACAAGGACGGTGTGACTGTTCTTGAATCCATATTTGAGCCCATCGATCCCGACAACCACACGGGTGAAACGTACATTGACGGTGCCATTGAACCTACCGAGGACGCAAACGGCTATACAGGCGATCTTTACTGCATGGATTGCGGCGAAATCATTGAAGAAGGTACCGTTATCCCTGCCTATCTCGGCGGAACATTCGGCGAAGACGGCACATGGAAGCTGGCAAATGGTGTTCTGACCGTTTCCGGTACATCCGCAATTCCGAATTACACAGCAGGTAAGGCTCCTTGGTACAGCCAGAGAGCAAACATCACAAGCATTGTAATCGGTAAGGACATTCCCGC
>SVSU01000007.1 GCA_015064135.1 Oscillospiraceae bacterium | reverse complement strand
GGCTGGTGAGGTCGTTGATAGCAACAACTTCGTAACCCTCAGCACCGAACATCTGACGGAATGCGAGACGGCCGATACGACCGAAACCGTTAATAGCAACTTTAACTGACATTGTAAAGTCCTCCGAATATATATAATTTTTATTTTGGGTACGCTTAATATGATGGGCAAAACAGCCCTCCACCCCTATATTTTACCCTATTTTCGTAAAATACTCAATAGTTTTTTTGAATTTTCAGATAAATTTACCATTTCCATAAAATTCCCCTACGAAGCGAACCTTTTTCCGTCAAATTCATGGTGCAAACCCACACAGCAGCCGGCATTTTCGGTCTGCAAAGAGGCAAAACCCATCCAAACCCTGATTTTCGGCGTCCATCGCCCCATCACCAATACTTTTTGTCGAGAGACCGCATCTGCGCAGCCTCCATGATGTGCTTTTTCTTTATCATGCCGCCGAGAATCTTCTCTTCCGCCACAGCGCTCCAATCCGCATCGGGAGAAAGCAGGCCGGGATTTGCGGCGATGTAATCCATATCGCAGAGTGTACGCGCCACACGGAGCACTCTGTCATAGGCTCTGGCGGACAGCATCTGCCCCTGCATAATGGTCTCCATGGCACGGAGGGCATCCTCGGAAAGGGCGCAGAATTCCGAAAGCAGCTCCGTTTCAAGCATGGCGTTGTTCATCAGTGCATACCGCGGCGCCCCTGCCCGACGGAATCGCTCCTTCGTCAGCCTGCGTACCGCCTCCACCCTTGCCCGTATCACAGCAGAGGACTCGCCACGCTTCGCATCGGACAGCTCCGAAAAATCAAGCTCGGGCATCTCCACCTGAATGTCGATTCGGTCAAGCATGGGGCCGCTGATTTTCGCCAGATACTTTTCAACCTCACGGTGCCCGCATTTACACACCCCCGAACGGCTTCCGTAATATCCGCATTTGCAGGGATTCATGGCGCATACCAGCATAAATCGGGAGGGGTATGTGATCTTCGCCGCTGCCCTTGTGATGGTGACAACCTTATCCTCCATGGGCTGACGAAGCGCCTCCAGTGCATCCTTTTTGAATTCGGGGAACTCGTCAAGGAATACCACACCGTTGTGGGCGAGAGATATCTCCCCGGGCTGAGGAATACTGCCGCCTCCCACAAGCGCCGGACTGCTCAGGGTATGGTGAGGCGAACGGAAGGGACGCTCCATGACAAAGGGCTTCTCCTCGGAAAGCATCCCTGCACAGGAATGGATCTTCGTGGTCTCAAGCGCCTCCTCCCAGCTCATCTCGGGTAGGATAGAAGGCAGACGTTTGGCAAGCATGGATTTTCCCGAACCGGGTGGGCCGATGAGGAGAATATTGTGCCCTCCTGCCGCCGCGATCTCCATGGCACGCTTTGCGCGATGCTGTCCCTTCACCTGAGACATATCCTCACCGTAGGAATTGCGGCAAACGGCTCCGAGGGGATTTTCCTCCGTGGGTGGGATAAGTGTCTGTCCTCTCAGATGGGCAACAAGTGCCTGAATGTGAGGAACACCGTAGATATTCACCCCGTCTCTGTTGGCGCACGCCGCCTCTCTGATATTGCTCTCGGGAACGAAAATCTCCGTCAGCCCGGCGTTAATTGCCGCAATGGTCATGCCGAGAGCACCGCGGACGGGGCGGATATCCCCCGAGAAGGAGATCTCGCCGATAAAGCACATTTTCCGCATATCGCAGTTGATGATGCCGCATCCGTTGTAGACAGCCGCCAGGATGGCAAGCTCCAGCGCTGTTCCTTCTTTACGTCTGTCGGCAGGAGCAAGGTTCACGGCGATCTCTGAGGAAGGGATGGGGAAACCGCTGTTCTCCGACCCTTGAAAGATTCGTTTTTCCGACTCGCGCACCGCCGCATCGGGAAGCCCGACCAACTCAAAATTCTCAAGTCCCCTTGAGCAGGCGCACTCCACCGTCACAAGAAAACCGTCAATGCCATGAGTAGCAGCCGAATATGTAATGGACAGCATGATTTCACCTTACCTTTATTTTACATTATATAAAATTATACCATTTTATCCATTTTGTTTCAACACATTTTTCAAAAAACACAAAAAAAAGGAACCTTCCGAAAAAAGTTCCTCTGAAAATACGATTTTGTCTGCTCAGCAGAGTTGCTCAGTCGAGCTGCTCAGCCGAGCACACTGTCTATCTTTATCACTTTGAAACCGTTTGTGATATAGTGCCCAAGAAATTCTGTGTTTCCGGAAAGAAGCCACTTTGTCAAAGATTCAATAGCGGCAGTCAGAAGAATATCATCCGGCGACGGATCCGTATTTTTGTCCGCATGATTATGAACCGCGAAGAAATAGGCAGCCTCCAGATTTGAGATCTCGGATTTCAAATAACACACATAGGATTCACGCATCCTTACTCCATTGCCGTAGATGCAAAATCTTTTCAAAAAGAATCCCTTTCGATCAGCGAGGAAAATGTGGGCGGTTTCGTCAGGTTCTGCCCACTGCTGCCAAAGCACAAGCCTCCTTATTGCCTGCTCATCCGTCATACACTCTCCAAGGTGCAGGCGAAGCTCCGCTTCCTTCGCCGCTTCACTCCAAAGCATCCGCTGCTTCTCATTTTTCGGAATGGGAGGGATGCGTTTAACACACTTAAATGACATAAAAGAAAATGCAGAAAAAATGCATCAGGCTGGCGAGAACAACAAACACATGGAAAACAGTGTGCACATACTTCCGCTTCTTGCCAATCCCGTACAATATCGCGCCTATGGTGTAGAGAATGCCGCCTACAAGAAGGAATACGATTCCGGGAAGCGTCAGTGCGTCAAAGGTAGGCTTCGCGCTGAAAACGATACACCACCCCATTGCAATATAGCAGACCATGGAAAATTTGCTGTACTTCTTCAGATCAATGGCAGTCAGCGTAACGGCAAGGGCGCAAACTCCCCATACCACCCCGAACACCGTCCAGCCGAGAGCTGTATTCTGTGCGCGGAGAGAGCAGAGGGTGATGGGCGTATAGGTTCCCGCGATCATGAAATAAATGGTGCAGTGGTCAAGCACCTGCAGGACCTTTTTTGCGGTTGGCGGAACCAGACCGTGATACACGCTGGACATGGTAAACAGGATGACCACCGATGCCCCGTAAATTGAGGACCCCACCACACCCATTACATTTCCGTGAAGTGCGGCAAACACAACGCACAGAGTCAGATAGGCAACACCGAATGCGGCTCCTACAATGTGCGTAACCATATTGGCGATCTCCTCACCCTTTGTATATGGGGGAAGGATCCGTTCTCTGAGTTTTGTTCTTTTCATCGTTTTGACAATCCGGTAAAAATCACTTAGTTTCGTATTTCTTTTTGAAAATCTCCGCATCCTTGCGGAACAGTTCGGAAAGCTCGGCGGAACAGCTGTAAATTCGCTCCTTCTCCTCGTCAGTAAACGCGGAGAGGGTAATCAAGGTTTCGTGTGCAAGCTCACCTATCATCTTTTCAAGGTGAATGACGCCTTCATCCGTAATGGAAATATACACCTGACGGCGATTTTCCTTATTAAGCGAACGTTCCACATAGCCCTTTTCCTCAAGGTCGTTGACCAGTTTAGTCAGCTGCTGTTTGGTAATACCCATTTCATAGGCGAATTTTGTCATGGTTATGGATTGATTCCGATACCCACGCAGGGCATACAGCATGGAAAACCCGTGGGAATTTCGCTTATATTCCGTGGTCTCACCCGTATGGCGGCGCATCAACGCGTAATAATCCACCATGAAATCAAGAAACTTCCGGGCGATCTCCACATCGTTTTTCTCGTTCATTCCGACCTCCGTTAGTACACATCGAAACAGTAAACATTTCATAATTGTGATGATGGTATAATTATATCATATGTGAAATGTTTTGTCAATGAAAATGGGGTCTGTGTAAACCTTTTGTTTATCGTTTTTTTTGCTTTAACCAACAAAGTGTTTATACAGACGTATTGACTTTAATTCGTTTGTTGGCTTTCGCATAATCTGTACTTTAAATTACAGTGATATAGCGAAAGTGGGGCTTTTATTTTTGGAGCGTTACTGTAATACACAGCAGCGGTGCCAAAAAACACAAGCGATGGTTTCCCCAGAAAAAGAAAACCATCGCCCACATCATCTCACTGCGTAAAGGGTCAAATCCCAAAACGGTATGCAATCCGCGCGCCTCATCATCATCCTGTGCTCCGGCAAAAGCCCATGCACTCGCTCAACAAGTGCCATAATATCATCCGTCCGATGATAGAGCGACACCGCAAGGTTGGGTCTATCACGCAGAATAACCCTCTCCGCACCGTCAATGGCACGCGCTTCCGCACCCTCCACATCCAGTTTGATGAGATCCACTGCCTCGTCGCCTGCGATCTCGTCCACAGTGCGGCAGAGCACCGTCACTTCCTTTGCACGACGATTGCGCCCCGATTCCCCCGAGCCTCGGCTGGCTGAGGAAACATATGTCATCTCACTGTTTTCATCCCACAGCGCCGCATTCACGGGCATCACACAACATTCCGTTACACTCTCCGCATAGGCAGACAGCTTTCCGAAGGTTTTCGCATCCGCTTCCACGGCAATGATCTTCCTCGGCGAAAGGGCGGAAATAAACTCCGCCGCACTGTCCCCCTTGAAGGCGCCGCCGTCAACGACCGTATTGATCTCCTGCCCCGAAAACACCTCTCTGAGTACCGTCACATTGTCATCGCCGTTTTGGAGATATCGGTATTTTCCGCTGAGCCTGAAATTCACCGCATCATCAAAAATCCCCTTCGACACCTCGTCCCACAACAGCTCTCTGACCTTTTCCAAACGGTCGGCACAGGAGGCAAAATGTGCTCCATCAAACAATTCTCCGCCGTACAGCGGCACATCGGGGATAAAGAGAGTGTGCCTGCGGTCAAGCTGCTCGATAAACTCCCTCACCTCGGGAATAGTGGTCCCGAATGCAAGCAGAATCACAATGTCGTCCCCGTATTCCGCCGTTACCTCGCTGTATGCGCGCACAGGCATATCGTGAAAAGTGCGGCTTCGCACAAATCCGTCGGAAGCAAACACACCGCTGAGCTTTACACCGTACTTCTCAAGAGCAGCAATGATCTTGTCGCCGCCGTTGCCCGTACCGTAGAGAAATATGGGCCGCTTCTCACGGGACAGCACATCCCACAGGCTTTCTTCATATCTACCCATCACAATCCCAACTCTTTCGCCGCTTCTTCAAGATGCAGAAAACGGACGGCATTATTAAAGAGAATGTCCTCCCTTTGCTGCTCCGTCAGAGTCAGCTTAAAAAGGCGCTCCATCTCCTCGGGAGTGTTCATGACAGGGTAGTCGGTGCCGAACATGACGTGCTCCGTCCCCAACTTGCCCACCACATAATCCGCATACTCGGGCGTCATTGCCCAGAGCGCGCTTGATGTGTCATACCACACTCGCTCGTGGCCCGCCAGATGCTCAATGGCATCCTCCCACGCCTTGTAGCCGCCGAGATGTGCCGCCACAACCTCTAATTTCGGAAACATATCAAGCACCTTTCTCAAGCGCCATGCCTCCGAAAAGCGATACTGCGGTCTGTCGTCCCCAATATGGAAGTATACCGGGCAGCGACCCTCCACGATCTCGTAAAGCTTCAGCATACGGGGATCGTCGATGTTCACCTCCTGAATGTCGGGATGGATCTTCACACCTCGGAGCCCCATCTCAAAGGAACGCTCCATCTCCCCCTCCATATCGGGAAAATCCTGGTGCATCCCCGCAAAGCCAACGGTGAGAAATCCGTGAGAACGGGACAGCTCGGCAAGGCTCGCGATGGAGGTGTTCACCTTTTCAACCTGATGAGCGTTTGTCGCAACGGAGAAAAGGAGATATCCCTTCACACCGTTTGCCTCCGCCTGACTTTCAAGATGGGCATATGTCCCCTTTCCCTGCGGAACAAAATTATAGAAATTACCGAGATTGACCACCGCCTTCTCGCTGATGGCTTCAGGGTAGGTGTGCGTGTGAATATCAAATACTTTATACATTTTCACAATCCTTGATTTTTCGTAGAATATATGCTAAAATAATATTGCTGAAAACACAAATAGAATATACAGGAGGTCTGCTATGGACTGCATTTTCTGCAAAATCATCAAAGGGGAGATCCCCTCAACAAAGGTTTACGAGGACGAGAGTATGTATGCCTTCCGCGACATCAATCCCGAAGCCCCCGTTCATGTACTCGTGATCCCGAAGGAGCATATCGAATCCATGGATAAGATCACCCCCGAAAACAGTGCCGTTGTGGCGAAGATCTTTGAAAAGATTCCCGCAATCGCCGCTGAAGCAGGGGTAACAAACGGATACCGCGTCATCTCAAACTGCGGCCCCGATGCCGGTCAGACCGTGTTCCATCTCCATTTCCATATTCTCGGCGGAGAAACACTGCCTGCACATCTTCTCGGCTAAAACAATGAAAGAGCTGCCGAAAACACAGCAGCTCTTTTTCTTTTTTATTGAAGGAGGGGCTGTGTCCCCTTACGCGGAGATAAACTCTCCGTAGATCGCACGCATCGCCTTCTCAAAATCGCTCTCGTCCACACCGAGGATGATGTTAAGCTCAGAGGAACCCTGGTCGATCATGCGAATGTTGATGTCGCATTCCGCAACCGCCTTGAATACACGGGATGCGGTTCCCTTTGCCTTTACCATGGCGCGGCCAACTACCGCCACAAGTGCGAGTCCGTCGTCAATGGTGATGGAGTCGGGAGCCACTGCCTGAGTGATACGCTCGATGAGCTTTTCGCGGCAGCTTGCCACCTCGGCGGAGTTCAGCACGACGCACATGGTGTCAATGCCCGAGGGAAGATGCTCGAAGGAGAGATTTTCCTTCTCGATCGCCTCAAGAACCTTACGTCCGAAGCCCTTTTCCGCATTCATCATCGCCTTTTCGATGGTAATAACGCTGAATCCCTTCTTGCCTGCGATACCTGTGATCACTCTGTCCGCATCGTATACATCGGTATGGGGAACGATCATGGTGCCGGGGGCTGTGGTATTGTTTGTGTTTCTGATGTTGATGGGAATACCTGCCACGCGAACGGGGAATATGGCATCCTCGTGAAGAACGGAGGCGCCCATGTAGGAAAGCTCACGAAGCTCGCGGTAGGTAATGTACTTGATTTCCTTCGGTGACTCCACAATTCTCGGGTCTGCCATAAGGAAACCGTTCACATCTGTCCAGTTTTCGTAAATATCCGCTTCCGCAGCACGGGCAACGATGGAACCTGTGATATCGCTTCCGCCGCGGGAGAAGGTCTTGATGGTACCGTTGGGCATACCGCCGTAGAAGCCGGGAATTACGGCATACTCATGCTTCTTCAGTTCCGCGGAAAGAAGCTCGTTTGTGATCTCGCTGTCGAAGGAGCCGTTGTCCGCAAACTTTACATAACGGGCAGGGTCGATAAAATCAAATCCCATGTACTTCGCCAGAATGAGACCGTTCAGGTATTCACCGCGGCTCGCCGCATAGTCACGTCCTGCATGGTGCATGAATGCCCACTTGATATGATTGAACTCGTCGGAAAGGTCAAAGTCCAGCCCGAGCCCCTCAATGATCAGATTATATCTCTCGATAACCTTTGCAAAATGCTCGTCAATGTCAGCGCCTTCCTTTGCCATGCTGTAACATTCGTAAAGCATATCCGTAACCTTGGTATCCCCCGAGAAACGCTTGCCGGGTGCGGAGGGAACAACGAAACGGCGGTCGGAATCCGCTGTGATAATATCTCTAACTTTTTTAAACTGCTCGGCATCTGCAAGAGAGCTGCCGCCGAATTTCACAACCTTAATTGACATATATAACCTCTTTGTATCATGATCTGTATAATGGAAAGCGCACCTTGACAAACCCATCCAAGAGGTACACCTTACCTATCATAAATATTATATGAAAAAGCGGAGACAATGTCAATGCAATTTTTTTACAGAATCCGCCGTATAATCATGCAAAAATCCGTCAATTTTATTCCTTTTTTTCGCAATAACCCTCAGCAGTCTTGACAGGACACATTTTTCGGGATATAATTGACCCATACCAACACAAATGAGGTGTTTATATGACTAACACAACAACGATTTTCAAAAGTGCAAAAATCCTTCTTCCAAAGGAAGGAACAGATCTTGTCAAATGGGCGGTAGTTGCCTGCGACCAGTTCACCTCCGAGCCTGCCTACTGGGCGAAATGCGAGGAGATCATCGGCGATGCCCCCTCCGCATACAACTTCATCCTTCCCGAAGCATATCTTGAAACCGAAAAGGAAGCGCTCCACGGCAAAAAAATCACCGAGAGCATGAACGCCTTCTCCGAGGCTGACATGAAGCCCTTCGACGGTATTCTCTACATTGAGCGTACCCTCCCGGGCGGCACCGTCCGTCACGGCATGGTGGGCAAGATCGACCTTGAGGCATACGATTACAGCGTCGGCTCCACTTCCCCCGTCCGCGCAACGGAAGCCACTGTTCTCGAGCGTATCCCCCCTCGCTGCAAGGTAAGGAGCGAAGCGGTGGTTGAACTGCCCCACATTCTCATCCTCATTGACGACAAGCAAAATATAATCGGAGGTCTCGGCGCAAAAAAGTCCTCCCTCTCCCCTCTTTATGATTTTGAGCTGATGCAGGGCGGCGGACGGATTGCCGGCTGGGGTGTTGAAGGCGAAGCTCTCAATGAACTGCTCTCCAATATCGCTGCATACGAAGACAGCACCTCAGGCGTCGTTTATGCAATGGGCGACGGAAATCACTCTCTGGCTGCGGCAAAGGCACATTACGAAAATGTTAAGGCGGCACTGGGCGAGGCGGCAAAGGAGCATCCTGCACGCTATGCCCTCTGCGAGATCACAGCCCTCGGCGACGACTCTCTCGTGTTTGAGCCCATCTACCGCGTCATGATGAACTGTGACCCCGATGATGTTGCCGCAGAGCTTGGCAAGATCACCGCGGCAGGCAAGGGTGCGCAGGAGATCACCCTCGTTGCAGGCGAAAAGGAAGAAGCTCTGCATTTCCCCACCCCTTCTCACGCTCTGACTGTGGGCACACTGCAGAATTTCATTGACGACTACATAAAGGCGCATCCCGGTGTGAAGTGCGACTACATCCACGGCGAGAACACCACACGAGAACTGGCAAGGGCTGCAGGCACCGTTGGATTTGTATTCGACGGCATGGATAAAAGCGAGCTGTTCCCCTATGTGGAAGCCCACGGCGCACTTCCCAGAAAGACCTTCTCCATGGGTGAGGCGGAAAGCAAGCGCTATTACCTTGAAATGAGAAAGATCGTCACAGACTAACCCCCATTGAACAAACACAAAAAGTCATCGCGAGCGTTTTGCTTACGATGACTTTTTATATTTGATTTTATGTATTGTTATCTGACAACGTAGATGGGACGGTTGATCTTCTTTGTGCCGGCAACCTTCATCTTTGCAACAACAACCACACCGGGACGAACCAGCTTTGTGATGGATTCAACGCCCATGTCGGGAGATTCTGTCTTGAAGGTTTCTTCCTTTTCGGTGATTCTGATAAGATCCTTCTTGTCAGCAGCACCGAGATCAACAGCCGCTGTCTTGTATGTTACGATTTCTTCGTTAAGTCTGATCAGGTTCTTGAGGTCGGAAGCACCAAGATCAAGTGCCGCTGCCTTGTAGGTTTCCAGCTCCTCGAAAATTCTGATAAGATTCTTGATATCCTCAGCACCGAGATCGAATGCTGCGGTCTTATAGGTTTCCAGCTCTTCGTTGATTCTGATGAGCTCCTTGATGTCGCCGTCGTCAAGATCAACGGATGCTGCCTTGTAGGATCTGATAACCTTTTCGTTAGTTCTGATCAGTTCTCTCAGACCCTCATAGTAGAATGCGGGAACTGTCTCAACTGTTTCGCTCTGCTCTACTGTGATGCTCTTTTCTTCTGTTTCAGCGGATACGCTTACAGCACTCATAACCTGACCTGCCATGAGAAGAGCCAGAAGAAGGCAAGAAATTTTACGTCTCATTTCAAAAGACCTCCGATTTATATTTATAAAAATTCATACTCGGACTCATCAAAAAACGACAAATCCCATGGCAAATAACGGTCAGCACACAAAGCGCCATATTATCCCATATTTGCTTTTGTTAATAATATCATACCTTTTTATATATGTATATGGTCAAATTGTTAACAAACCGTTAAATGTCGTCGAAATACCCTGCAAAATGTCTTTTTTTGACGGTTCGCAGCATCTTTTCGGTTTTTTATTCGACTATTTCGTACTCAAGCATCTCATAATGAAGTTTTGTCCCCACATCACAGCCAGGGGGCAGGAGCGCCATGGCAATGAACAGCTCCTCCCTCGTTTCCATATCGCTGAGGGTGGCATATTCCCCCTCGATTTTTATAATAACATAATCCTTCGGCTCCATATCGGCGTCCCTCAAATCACATATTCCACAAGACTCGTGTATCTCTCAAAGTAAAGTCCCAACGCCTTCATCTTCTCAGCAAGAACGGCACAAACAGGCTCCTCTGTCTCGAAATGTCCTGCCTCAATGGTAGCAATGCCGCATTCCGCACCGTCCTGAGCCGCATTGTAGCTTGAATTTCCCGTAATCAGCACCTCAGCGCCTTCATGGAGAGCAGGATAGGTAAAGCTCTTTCCGTCGCCGCCGCAGAGTGCGATCCTTGTCACCACCTGGTCGGGGTCAAGGGTAATCAGCTTCACCATAGGCGCGCCAAGACTCCTTTTTACATGGGCGGCAAGCTCTCTGAGTGTCATCCCCTCAGGGAGGGTCGCCAGCCTGCCGAGGGTGGGTGCTTCCTCATCTCCGAATACACCGTCCGCCTCAAGACCGAGCACACGGCACAGCTCATCATTCACACCGTTTTCCGCCGCATCAAGCCTTGTATGGAAGGACATAACGGTTACTCCCCCCGTGAGAGAGGCAATGATCCGTCTGCCGTCAAGGCTCAGGGGTGTCACATTCTTCGGGCCCTTGAAAATCATGGGATGATGGGTAAGGAGCACATCAAAGCCATGCTCCGCCGCATACTTCACCGCCGCCTCCGTGGCATCAAGGGAGATGAGCACACGCTTTACCTCCCGGGACAGGTCAGCCGCCGCCATAAGCCCGTCGTTGTCCCACTGACAGGACAACTCCTTCGGGGCAAGGTCACACAGATGATCGTAAAGTTCCTTTATATTCATACAGCACCTCATATCAATTTTTTTATTTCCGAAAGCAAATCCTCCTCCGCGGAGGCATCGTGACCGCCCAGCTTCAGACCGCCGATTCGCTTTTCGAGCTTGAGTATTTCCTTCTCCGCAAGTTCACGGAACAGCTCACCGCCTCGTGCCATATTGTGCCTGCCGAGCAGAAGCTCCGTATCACAAAGGGTCTCCGCCTCGCCGTTGTATTCCGCACATATGCAGGTATACACCTTATCCGCAGCCCGTGACATCGCTTCGTCAATGATGGCAAACCCGTTTTCCGTGAGATATTTTCGCAGTTCATATGCCATGCTCATAGGCTGAAGGATCAGGCGCACCCCTTCCCGTCTCGTGTAAGCAGAATCGTCCACGATCCGCGCAATCAGCTCACCGCCCATGCCGCAGATCACAATATCCGTAATGCCGTTTTCTTCGGGCTCAACACCGTCAAGTCCGTCGGAGAGAATGCAGGTGAGCCTGTCCGCCACCCCCCACCTCTCACCATTTTCACGGGCGCGCATGAGGGGACCCTTGTTGATGTCCGACGCCACAGCCCGAGGGCATTTTCCCGAAAGGATAGCATAAATGGGAAGATACGCATGGTCCGTCCCCACATCGCACACCACACCGCCCTCTCTGACAAAGGACACAGCGGAGGCAAGGCGCAAATCAAGGTCGGGAATTCTTTTTGTTTCGTTCATTGTCATTCCTTATACAAAAATCGGCGGGACACAGAATTCCCGCCTTTTGTTTTATTTCTTTGCACTGAAATATTCGTTCAGTTTTGCAAGCAGCTCGTCAACATCAACGCCATGCACATCGCAGGCATCCTCAATGGTCTCCATCCTGGAAACGGGGCAGTCGAGGCAGTGCATCCCCACTTCAAGAAAGATGGGCGCCACATCCTCATCATAATCCATGATATCGCCGATTATTGTATTCTTTGTTACTTCCATTTTTTCACTCCTGTTTTTTGGGTGCAGATTCTCAAAATCGTGGTTTCTGCGAGTTAAATCTTTTCTATGATACTCAGACCGCCTGCACTTCGGAGAAAGCCGTTCGATTCAAAATGGTGGGTTCCATTTTGAAAAGTTTTCTCGCCGGTGAGCCGACTATGCTTCGCTCATACCTTCTCTATATGCTCGCGTCAGTTCGCTTTTTTTATTTCAGCCTGATCGGGGATGACCACCTTTTTGATATCCGCACCGATTCCGCTGAGTTTTCCGCATATATCATCATACCCACGCTCGATGAGATTTATTTCGGTAATTTCTGTCTCACCCTTGCAGGTCAGCGCCGCGATCATGACCGCAATGCCGCCGCGCAGGTCTGTTGCAATAACGGATGCCGGTGTGTAAGGCTCGCCGCCTTCAATAACAACAACACTGCCGTCCACTTTGAGCTTCGCGCCCATTCTGCGCAGTTCCTCAATGTATTTGAAACGGTTTGCGTAAATACTCTCGTTCACATAGCTCACTCCGTCTGCCAGGCAGAGAAGGGCTGTCATCTGGGGATGCATATCCGTGGGAAAACCGGGGTATGGCAGAGTCTTTACGCTGGTCTTTTTCAGCTTGCCGTTCATCGTTACATGAACCGCATCGTCAAATTCCTCAACCACAGCGCCGATCTCGATAAGCTTTGCCGTAATGGACTCAAGGTGCTTCGGAATAACATTGGTGATCCGCACCGAACCGCCCGTTGCCGCCGCCGCTACCATAAAGGAACCTGCCTCAATCATGTCGGGAATGATGGCATAAGTACAGCCGTGAAGCTCGGGCACGCCCTTTATTTTGATAACATCGGAGCCCGCGCCGCTTATTCTCGCACCGCAGGTGTTGAGGAAGTTGGCACAGTCAACCACATGAGGCTCTTTCGCCGCATTGTCAATGATGGTGGTCCCCTCAGCCGTCGCCGCCGCGATCATGATATTAAGAGTCGCACCCACGCTGGAGACGTCAAAGAATATGTTCGCTCCGACAGCTCCCTCCTCGGATTCGATCTCCACATACCCTCTCTCCGTTGTCACCTTGCCGCCCAGCGCCTCAAAACCCTTGATGTGCTGGTCAATGGGACGGACGCCGAAATTGCATCCGCCGGGGAGACCTACCTTTGCCTTTCCGAATCTTCCGAACTCCGCACCGAGAAGATAGTAGGAGCCTCTCAGTCTGCGAACCATCTCGTAATCCGATGTGCCGGGGGTCACATCCGTGCAGTCGATCTCGTATGTGGTTCTGTCGAGCATACGGATCTTTGCACCCATGCCCCGAAGGATCTCAAAAGAATATGTGATATCTATAATATTGGGTATGTTCTCAAGGATACATTTCCCTTTCACCAGAACGGTGGCATAAATAATGGGAAGCGCCGCATTTTTGGAGCCGCTGGTCTCCACGGTTCCGTTAAGCGGTGTGCCGCCGTTTACGATAATTTTTTCCATGCAAACACCTTGCCTTTCAAGGAGCTGTTCTATCTATTCGTGTCTGTCCCTGATCCATTTTCGTCATACGGGGCAGAATGATCTCGTCATCAATCAAAAATCGGCAAAAAATGCCGCCGAGGGATAAAATCCCATAATTGCACATATTATAACTTATATATTATAACAGTTTATTGACGAAATTAAAAGAGTTTTTTCGAGGATTTTCATACGCGTAATATTTATTGGTGTTTTTACCTATTATACCCGTTCCTTCTCACGGATTGTTCGTATATAAAGTACCATCCACAGCATTGTAGATGAATTCCCCGTGGATATCCGTAGCGATCTGCCAGCAGGGAATGAAGCAGAAACCGTCATCATCCCCAAGGTAGTGCAAGGTATAGCAGCGGCCCACCGATTCCACCTTAACCTGACAAATCCCCTCCGATGTTCGGATCCGATCGATTTCCTTTTTCACACTAAACAGTATATTAAGGATATCCGTAAGTTGTGCCGAATAGGATTCTCCGAGGGTCAGAAAGCACCATGTTCCAAGCGCCTCAGCCACCTTGCCGTCCTTCACAACACATACAACGCGGTTTCCCGTAATATCCAATCCATCGATGGTACGCACACACTCGGCATAGTACACGCCTTCTTTTTCATAGACACGGGCGATCTCAGTCACAATATCCAGTTTGTCCTGCTGGTCGAAGCCGCTGCTTCCCCTTTCAAGAAAAGCCGTTACGACTCTCCTGACCTCTGCCGCCCGTTCTTCCTCAAGAAGGTCCATGTCCGCCGTGTCGTCAATGTTGAAGTCTCCATCCGTATATGTCGCATTACGGTCGGCGTAATATCGGAAAGAAAAACCGGAGTAAAATTCACAAAGAGCATCGTTATGCAGGAAGATCAGCTCTCCCTCGGGAGTTGCAAAGCGGTATTTTATATTACTCTCGCCAAGCTGAATCGCCACTTTTGCGCTGTAATCCTCAGAGTCGCAGACATAGATGGTTCCCTTCTCCCTCTTCAGCGGCAAGGATGCCCTGTCAACAAGAATATCGTCTTCCTTGAGAACGGCGCAGAGGTCGTCGAGAGATTCCTCGGGCAGATAGTAAATATTCCGATACATCACAAAAAAATATATCCCCAAAAACAATGCGGCAGCCAGCAAAACCCCATACAGCACCGGCATGATTCTCCGTCTTTCCATAATGTATCACCGACCTTTCCTTCAAGAGATGTATCCAAATATCAACCCATTATTTTCGTGTACGTCCCGCCGTCTCTTTCACAATCCTTCCGTAAACCGCCGCCCACTCGGCATCGATAGACTCCGCATAAAAGTCCACGGGGTATACCTGTCGGATATCCACAATGTACTCCCCACTCGGGCAGCAGGACAGCGCCACATCACGGTACCATGACTCCATCAGAGAGTTTTGCTGGGTTCCAAGATTCCTCACGGAAACGGAATAAAGGCGGAACGCGAGCATTCTGCCATCGGCAAAGCGGACCTCCATGGCAGGCTCGCAGCCGGAAAGAGGAAGATTATCGAAGGTGTACATGAACCTCAGCGTAAGCACACCTTCCTCGTCCGTCTCGGCGGAGTGAAGCAGGATCTCCCCGTCCCCTCCGGCATAGTGGGGACTCAGTGCCTTCACTTTGTCCGCAATAAGGCACGCTGTACCGATATAGTCAGCCAGAGTATACCCCTTTTTTCCGTACGTCATCAGATAGGAATTCACAGATATCCCTCCGTCCGAGGATGCGGCGGTGTATTCCACGGAATCATCAAGAAGCCTGAGAACCCCGTGATTTTCCACATATACATAGCCGATATCCGATTCCTCGTGGGTGTTGAGCTTGTCGGGATTGAAGGTAAACAGGCGGAGAATATCGGAAATATGGTTATCCCTGTTCTGGATCAGCGCCGCCGTTTTTTCCGTTACAAGCATCCCCTTTGTGCGGACTCTCTCGGTAAAGCATGGTTCAAAAAGAGAATCGGCGGAAAAAACAAAATCCGCAAAATTTCTCTGATAGGACTGAAGAAGCTCCGCTAAGGCGTCCACCGTAAAATAGGGCTCATAGGTACCATCGAATTCATAAGCCTTCCCGTCCATGGAACGGACAAGTATACGAAAGCCTTTGTCCGGGAGAATGAACAGCTCATATACCCCCACAGCCGTTTCGTATGCTTCCTCGCCTCCTCCGGCACAGACTGAAATCGTCTGGTACGGGACTTCGCTGTGGTATTTCATGTAAACAAAAGATTGCTCGGCCGCCCCGCCCTCAAAGCGTTCTTCTGCCACTTCCCTGAAATTTCCTCCCAGCACATCGAAAAGAACATGGGAAAAAACGGAGTATACATCGCAGACCACATTGTAACCGGATGAAATCCCCTTCTGCTCTCCCTTGGCGCGGATCCCGATAAAAGAAGGGAGAAAATGCTCCCCGATATCGGAAGCGTCCACCACATCGGAAGCACTGATCTGCTCCATGCGGAACGGCACCTTCTCTTCAAACGCCGCATTCAGCGTAAGGAGAGCAATCACAGCCGCCGTCAGCCCGATCACCACTGCAGTAAGAAGGACAAGGGCTGCGTTCTGTATCGGCCTGCTTCCCAAAATCCTCATTATCTGATTCTTTTTTTCTTCCAAAACAGTTTCCTCTTATTTCATCCCCACTCAAGCCGATTTAAGCCGGCATTCCACGGGAATTTCAATATACATAACAGTTCCTTCGTCCACGGCGCTTTCTATGCGTATACTGCCTCCGTGGGCATCGATCAGCTCCTTCGCGATGGCAAGACCCAATCCCGTACCACCCGCATCGGAGGTTCTTGATTTTTCCACCCGATAGAAACGTTCAAACAGATGGGCAATGTCCTCTTTCGGAATACCTACCCCGTTGTCTGCAACCTTCACCTGAACAAAACTGCCCTCCGAAATCGCCGATACCTCCACCGCGATCCGTCCTCCGTCGGGGGTGTACTTGATGGCGTTGGAGATCACATTGATGATGACCTGCTCAATACGCTGTCTATCTGCCGTGATCTCGGGAAGCCCTTCCTCCGCCTCGAAAACCAGCTCATGATTATGGGCATCCAGATCCGTTCGCATGACATCGCAGAGGCGGCGCACCGATTCTCCGATATCGAAGGTCTCAATACTCCAGCTGGTGCGCTTGTTGTCAAGGCGGGACAGCACAAGAAGGTCGGAAACAATTCGCATCATACGCTCGCTTTCCGTCATGACCATTTCAAGGAAATACACACGCATCTCCTCATCCATTTCGGGGTCGTTCACAACCGTTTCCGCCGCACCCATGATAGATGTAAGAGGAGTGCGAAGCTCGTGGGACACATTCGCCACAAACTCCCGTCGGCTCTCGTCCAGTTCATAGCGCGCCGTTACATCGTGCATAACAATGATAAAGCCGAAGCTCTTTTTGTTGCCCGAATAGTATTTGATTATACCGAAGTTTACATCATATACGCGATCTCCCACCATTTTGTCGTGGAAAATAAAGCCGTCCTTCGTCCTCTCGAACAATGCATCGGGTGAGGACACTTTGATGCTGTTGTCCGTCACCACAAGGGGGATATCAAGGAGATCAAAGCATTCCTCAAGGGCGCCTTTGTCGTTTTTGTCAAAAGAAAACCTCTCGTCGGCACTGCTGTTGCTGTGGAGCACCCGTCCGTCTGCGGTGAAAGCGATAACACCGTCCCGAATACAGGAAAGGACCGTCTCCAGTTTTTCTCTCTCTCCGTCCACGGCATCAAGAGTCGCCTTCAGCCTGTCCTTCATGTAGTTGAAGTTGTGGGTGAGGATACCGATCTCGTCCTCGGAATGAATGTCGATCTCGTAGGAGAACTCTCCCGCCGCCACAAGCTGAGCCCCCTTCGTCAGACTCTGGAGGGGGGAAGAAATGGACTTGGCGAGAAAGAATGAAAGAACGATGGCGATCACGATACCGATCATCATAGCCTGAAGGATGATGGAAAAGAGCACCTGATTCAGCTGACGCATCTCATCAAGAGAATCCTTGATATAGATCACGCACTCCTCATCCTCCCCGGCGATATAATACGCCCAGTCCGCATACTCCGAGCCGCTGACCACACGGTTTTCACTTCCGTGGCTGATGGCGGAAAGGATATTCGGCGTCACAATGAGCTGTGCGCCGAGATTTGCATCGGACCCCTGAAGCATTTCGCCGTTCATGTTGAGAACATAGTAGTTTCTGTACGGGTCGATACCGAGAACACTTCCGTATGAGGAAAGAATGGTTTTCATCCGATAGGCAAGACTGTCCTGCCTTGAATCATCTGATGCGGCAGAGGAGTAAAGCTCCTCCACCATAATGGAATCCTCCGAAAAGCACTCCTTCATCTGATTGTAAAAATCGTTTACATAGAAGGAGGTCACTCCGTTCATAAGAATGGCGCCAACCACACACATGACCGCCACCACGAAGATAAGGAGGATCACCACGATCTTGAAATAGAGACTTTTAAACATAGTCCGTTCCCTTGCTTTTGTCTTTTTTGTCCTGCATGAGATTATCGCTTACATAAATAGTAACCGACTCCGCGTTTTGTCATAAGATACTCGGGCTTTGATGTGTCCTTTTCAATTTTATTGCGGATACGGCATACCGTTACATCCACCGTATGAATGTCGCCGTAGTAATTGTCGTAGCCCCATATTTCCTTGAGAAGATCCTCTCTGGAATACGCCTTTCCCACATTAACCGCCAAAAAAGCGATAAAATCATAGTCCTTCTTTGAAAGCTCGATGGGCTCCCCGTTTTTGCGGACGGCGTAATGCTCCGTATCGATTTCAAGCTCCCCGACGGTAATAACACCTGCCGCCTCCGTCCGTCTCTCCGTTACTACTTCTCCCGAAGAACGACGGATGTTGGCACGGATTCTGGACATGAGCTCAAGCTGCTTGTAGGGTTTTGTCACATAGTCGTCCGCCCCCGTGTCAAGCCCGAGAATCTTGTCCTTCTCCTCCTCCCTTGCAGTCAGAAAAATGATAGGCACCTGGCTGGTGCGGCGGATCCTTTCACACACCTCAAAGCCGTTCATCTTCGGAAGCATGATATCAAGAAGGATAAGATCAAATTCCTCGGAAAGCGCCTTGCCGAGCCCTTCTTCTCCGTCGTAGGCAATGTCAATGTCGTAGCCTTCCTTTTTCAGGTTGTAAGCAAGTACCTTTGCGATGTTTTTTTCGTCCTCAACGATCAGTATTCTCTTTTCCATAAAATACCTCATTTGTCAATGAATATGATAGTAAACCGTCTGATTTTCACCTTTGTTTTTCACCTCTGAGCCCCCCCACATCGTATCGTTCGGGGGAAAGAGCTTGAAGATACAGCAGCAGGGTCTCACTCTGCCATGCATCCCCCAGAAGAACTACTGCCGAGCCGTGTTCGTCGGCATGGCGGAGAATCTCCTCAAGGAGAACGGCGGCATCGGTAGTCTTTCCCGTGGAAAAGTCGGGCTTCAGGATAATATATCCCGACCCCAGCAGTTTTTTGTCCTCATCGGCGCTCCCCGTTGTAAGAGCCAGATGGGTCTTTCGGAAAAACGCATCCGCCAGTATTTCATTCACGGCATCCGCTTCTTCCGCAGTAGCTGCCGCCAGTCCCACAACACGATGCATATCCACACCCCTGAGCCGTTCAATGGAAGGATTCGGTGTAAGGAAAAGGGAGTATTCCATCCCCAGTCTGTCCGCAATGCTCCACGCCAAAACACCGGCTGTCTCCTCCGATGCCCTGCATATGAGATTGATCCTAGGAACGCTCTGCTCGGGCTCGGCAGCCTCCGACGGGGTCTCCTCCTCGCGCTCCGTCTCGGGAGGCAGCTCCTCTTTTGTGTAGGCGGCGAGAAGCTGGGAGAAATCCATCATTTTTTCGCTGTCGTAAACACGAACGGAACGGTCCGTTATGTTCTCCTCAGCGGAGTATTCCACACTGAGCCCCAGATATTGACTGATAAAATCCGCATCAAGGTAGTAGTACCCGTTTTCGCGGAAAATGCTGATATCCTCCACAACCTTCCCGTTGACGCAGGCGGCGCGGGAGGAATAAAGAATAGAGATATAGTCCCCCGTCTGCTCGTTGACAAGGAGCAGATTCTCTCCGTCCCTCTCCGATGTAACGGTGATGTAATCGAACATGGCGATAAAGTCGCCGGGCACATGAAAGATCCCGTCCTTCAGCAGTGCGGGCGCCGTTTCGTCCTTATACCACGCCTCGTCGTTGTGGAACAGGGTGGGGATGTTGTCATCCGACGGTGCGGCAAGGACGGCGGAAGTGATCAAAAGTGAGACAAGCCCTGCCGTCAGGGTGAGAAGCCGTCTTTTTTTCACGAAAATGCCCTCCTTTTGATTGCTCTCATTTCTTCTTCGCATGATAAGCCCCGGCAAGGTCAACCACCAGACCGTAGCTTTCCGTCCCCTCCGTTCCCTGAAGAACAAGATAGGTATTGTTCACCGCATCGCTCACTTCGGCGGCGGTGCTGTCGCGGTATTTGTCGAAAAATTCGCTGTATGCGGCAAGATCGCCCTTCACCCTCTCGTCAAGCCCTTTCACAGCCTCATTGTAAAGGGTTTTTGACGCACTGCTCACATGGGGCGCCAGATATTGATACATACTCAGATAACCGCTGTACTGCAGATAAGGATCGTCGGACGAAATGCAGGCAAGATATGCCATGAAATTCGCCTCATTCTCACGGGCTATCCCTCTCTGATGCGCCATCTCGTGAGCCGTGGTGTATACATTGACAAAATAGGGATAGTTGGTATTCAGATTCGCTTCCCCCGTAAAGAATGTGTACATTCCCGAAATGTGGGTGTAGGTCATGATGTCCGATGTAACAAGCCGTTTCACGGAGCTGTCGAAATTGCGGAAAAATCCGTATTCCTTCTCCACCTTGCCGTAAGCATCCACGCAAAGCTGCACCGCCTCCTCATGACTGTAAGGACGAACGGAAGCGCCGTCTTTATCGTAAAGCACCTCATCCGCCAGCGCGTTCAGCCGGTCCCTCACTGCAAACATGGCGGTAAAGAGATTGCTCTTCGCGTCATCCCCCACGGCAATCTCAAGACCCAGCTTCCCATCAAGAGTCCCCCCTCTGTAACCGGGTGCGAACACAAACACAAAGCCTGCGTAAACGAGCAGCAAAACCGACAGAATCCCGGCAATGCATCGGATGAAATATCGCTTGCCGCGCATGGATTTTTTTACGCAGATCACATACACCGTCACAAGAATAACGGGGGCGGAAAGCACAATGGTCTCAGCCAGCGAAAAATGGAACCATCCCGTGAGGAGGGCAAGCCCCCTTCGCAAAACATGGGACACACTGAAGTTGAAAATATCCGCAAAACGGGGACTTATGATAAACCCTATATGCAGCATCGCCCCAACCAGTGCAAGCAGGGCAAAAACCATTGCCGCCGTCGGAACATATTGATTGATTTTCTTCAAAACACGAATCATAATTACTCCTGTTCTTTTTGACACAAAAACGCGTCGGGAACACAGCCGAAAACCGCCTCCGTCAGCCCACGGATATCCTCGGGCAGCGAAGAGGTCACATTTACCGTTCTGCCGTCCTCGGGATGGGGAAATGTGGTTCCGATGCAGTGAAGCGCATGGCGTCCGATGTGGGGAGACTCGCTCCCGTAGAGAGTATCGCCGACGATGGGACAGCCCATACCGGCAAACTGGACTCTGAGCTGATGGGTGCGTCCCGTGATGGGATATGCCTCCGCTACGGAATAAGTATCATTTGCGAAAAGCACCCTGTACTCCGTTATGGCAATCTTCCCCTCGGGGTCATCGGGTGCGGTCTCCTCCCTTTGAATAATACTGCCCTCAGCGCGCCGCATATAGGTCTCGATCCTCCCCTCCCTTACAGTGGGAACACCGCAGAGTACCGCAATATACCGCTTTCTGATGCGGCCCTCCGTCATGGCGAGGTACATTTTATAAGACGCCGCCTTAGAGTTCGCCGTCAGCATACATCCGCTTGTATCCCTGTCCAGTCTGTTGACGGGACGGAACACATAGGGTCTGTCACCGTAGCGGTAGGCGAGGGCATTTGCCACAGTGTCCAGCTTATGTCCGAGGGACGGATGCGCAGGCATATCATGGGGCTTATTTACCGCCGTCACCCACTCATCCTCGAATATCACCTCAATGGGAAGGTCACATGGAATCGTGTACGGGCTCACATCGGAATCCTTGTCCTCCACACCGAGGGAAAGCAGATCCCCTCGGCGGAGAACATAGCGCACCGTAACAAAACCTCCGTTCACGGTGATTCCGCCCTCGGAAAACTTCAGTTTTTTTATAAGGTTGGAGGAATACCCCAGTTTTGAGGTAAGCACCTCTCTGATGGTCATTCCTTCGTAATTTCCGTCAATCAGTATATCCATAGACTACTCTTCCAATTTTCTCCAGTAACTGTAATAGGCGATAATGGTGCGCTCCTCCCCACCGTGTTCCATATCGGGGGCAGTGATGACCACACCCTCAAGGGACAAAAGCTCGCCTGCCTGAAGATCCCACACCTTTGTGCGCAGAAGAACCTCCTGACTGGCGTATACCAAAAGCTCGTCATCACGTCGG
The DNA here is from genome assembly GCA_015064135.1 of Oscillospiraceae bacterium. Classification (GTDB taxonomy): domain Bacteria; phylum Bacillota; class Clostridia; order Oscillospirales; family CAG-272; genus UMGS1696. Next base: position 14,515 of record SVSU01000007.1, on the reverse strand, counting down.
ATGATGGCTCCCTTGTGGCCGATCACTTCTTCAATGCCGTTTACGCGCTCCGTCACACACTTCAGGCTCTTACCGTTCAGATAATCGGCAAAGTCACTTCTGTAACGCTTGCTGTTTTCGTTTTTTCCGCCGAGCAGTCGTTTGATTTTTTTGAACATTTTGCCCTCTTAAAATACGGGATTTTTGTCACTATCACCGAAAGTCATTTTTTTTGAAAAAAGGGGTTGCAATTTCCGTCCGATATTGTTATCATTATGCAAACGCATGGAATCGCCTGCGAGATTCTTATATTATATAAATATAGTAACCGAATCGGTTCGGCTCCATCCGTTCATATGCAATTATAGCACAAAAGTGCCTTCCTGTGAATATACAGAAAGAAAATTTTTCTTGACAATACGCACAAAAAGGCTCTTAACAACAAAAAGACTTTAAGAAATCCCCAAAAAGGGGCACGGAGGGATTCACTATGCTTCCGCTTGACAAATTATCAGAGGCCGCCGTCGCTGCTCTGCGTGAGCATGGGCTGTCCGAGGAAGATGTTGCCATCGCCATTCAGATGGACCTTGATTTTGATGGGAATTTCGGAGAAAGCTGGCTGCTTTACCGTCCCGAGACACACTCCATCATCCGCCTTCTTGCCGACCCCGGGTCCATCCCGAAGGGCACGAAGAAGCATTCACACGGAAATTTTGAGAATTTCGGCAAAAAGGAAAATGCATTGAAGGTTTCCTACCTTGACGAGCTCTCCTTCGACTATATTTCGGATCTGTCGGTGGACACCTTTATGTCCTCGAACCGACTGCTGTATCAGAACCACACAGCAGCTCGTCCGGACACGGAGGGAATGGAATCCGAGGCGGCAGATGCGGCAATGGCTGCATGGGACGAAGGTGCCTCAACGGAGGTCGCCGCCTTCTGCACCAACACCAAGAGGCAGAAACTCTTTGCTTTCTGCGACATTGCAGAGCGTCTGTTCCGGGGAGACGAGATTACCGAAGAGGATCAGATCTTCGATCAGTTCAACGCGAAGTGCCCGAAATGCGGCAAGGTATACGAAAATCAGTTCCGCAAGGTATGCACTCACTGCGTCAAGAAGAATGCCGTTGTGAAACGACTGCTCGGCTTCCTCGCTCCCTTTAAGGCATATGTGGGTCTCGTCATTTTCTGTATGCTTGCCACGTCCGCCATCTCCCTTACCAATCCGATTTTAAGCGGTCAGCTCTTATACGACAATGTAATTGACCCCAACGGCAAGTGGCACAATCTGACCATGCTGTTCACCGTCCTTTCTGCAATCTTCGGTCTGGCACTGGTATCCCTGGGTATCGGACTCCTGCAGAACTGGGCAAACGCGAAGATGTCCTTCCGCATGGCGAAGAACATGAAGCAGACCATCTTCGATGCCATCATGGAGCTGTCGCTGTCTTATTTCAATCAGAACCCGACGGGACGACTGATCAGCCGTGTTGACTACGATGTAGACCGAATCCGCGCTTTCTTTGTGGGAAGTGTACCCACATTCATCATCAACGTTATCAACTTTATCGGTCTCACATTCTTCCTGTTCTTCTTGAACTGGAAAATGACCCTTATCGTATTCATCCCCGTCCCCATTATTATCCTCATCTTCCGTGTCGCTCTGCCTAAGATGGGCCGTATGTACACGAAGCAGTGGCGCGCCCACTCCTCCATGAGCTCAATGCTCAGCGACTCGTTAAGCGGAATCCGCGTTGTAAAGGCATTCGCAAAGGAAGCGGAGGAAACCTACCGTTTCTCGGGCTACGCAAACAGGCTCTATAAGGCAAATCTGAAGGTCAATCTGACCGCACTGACCATCTTCCCCGTTGTGGGACTGCTTATCGGTCTCTCCTCCCAGATGATCTGGGGTTACGGCGGTCTGCAGGTCATGGGCAAGCAGATGACCTACGGTGACTTTGTTACATATCTGGGCTACATCGGCATGATCTTTGCCCCCCTGCAGTTCTTCTCCACCTTCACAGATCAGGTGACAGACGTACTGAACGCGGCAAACCGTATGTTTGAAGTGCTGGATCAGGTACCGGACATTCTGGATGCGCCAAATGCGGTGGATATGCCAAAATTTGACGGAAACATCGAATTCAAGAACGTTTCCTTCCACTACAACCCGAACCGTCCCATTCTGAAGGATGTAAACATTAAAATTAACGCCGGAGACAACATCGGTCTGGTGGGGCACACGGGAAGCGGAAAGAGCACCATTGCCAACCTGATCACCCGTATGTATGACCCCATCACGGGCTCTATCCTCATCGACGGTGTGGATATGAAAAACATTAAGACGGATTGCATCCGCAGAAATATTGCCATTGTGTCTCAGGAGATCTTCCTGTTCCGCGGCACCATTGCGGACAACATTCGCTACGCGCGGCCCGATGCAACTATGGATGAGGTGATCGCGGCGGCGAAAGCAGCAAACGCCCACGACTTCATCATCCGTCTGCCGGAGGGCTACGAAACCATGGTCGGTATCGGCAGCCGTTCCCTCTCGGGCGGTGAGCGTCAGAGAGTTTCCATTGCAAGAGCGCTCCTTCTCTCCCCCTCCATTCTGATTCTTGACGAGGCGACAGCCGCTATGGACACGGAAACGGAGCGTCTGATCAGCGATGCGCTCTCCCGTCTGGTTAAGGGACGCACCTGCATCACCATTGCCCATCGTCTCTCCACCCTGAAGGACTGCAACTACCTCTTCGCCATCGAAAACGGAGAGATCGCCGAGGAAGGCGCACCCGAAGAGCTCCTCGCACGCAAAGGCGTCTACTACAAGCTCTACACCCTCCAATCCGAAGCCATGTCCAAAGTCCTCTCCGGAACCTAGTGGGGAAGCCCCCACGGGCAATCTCGCCGCTTCTTTAGTGGGGAGCGCATGACATCCCCCGACGGTGGAGGCTGTCGAAATTTGGTTACACAAGTTGGGGAAGCCCCCACGGGCAATCTCGGGTGGGGAAGCCCCCACAGGCAAACTCGGCACTTCTTTAGCTGGGAGCGTAAGATATCCCACGAGGATGGAGGCAGTCGAAATTTGGTTACACAAGAGGGAAGCCCCCACGGGCTAAAACATTCACTTAAAACACAAAAATCAAGCCGCAGGAAACCGGGATTTGAAACATCCCATGAAATGAGGTATCATTATGGCTAAGAATAACATAAAAGAAGAAAACAAGAAAGCGGAAATCAAGGCAGACAGCAAACAGGCTGAAACCAAAGCTGCCGAAGCCGACGAGAACGGCGAAATCGACACAGATGAGCTGTTCAAAAAGAGAGAATCCATTGATCTTACCCCGAAGAATGCATGGTTCACCGCATCCGAAGGTGGACTGGTTTCTCTGAAGATCATCAACGCCGAAGGGCAGGAGGAGTTCTTTGAACGCGTTGTTCTCCGCCGTTCCTTCCCCGTATCCGCCCCCAACGAATTCATCTCCGTCCGCGAACCCGACTCCCGAAAGAAGGGCAGAGGGGCTGAGATCGGCATGATTCGTGACATCAGAATATTTGAGGGCGCGACCTTTAATCTTTTGAACGCCGAATTGGAGCTTCGTTACTTCACCCCCGAAATCACAAAGATAAACTCCATAAAAGACAAGTTCGGTTACAGCTACTGGGATGTGGAAACCACCGCCGGCAAAGTTTCCATGACGCTGAATTCCCCCTACAACAACGTTCGTGTTCTGGAAGACAAACGCGTATTTATCTCCGATATGGACGGTAACGCCTTCATCATTCCCGATCCCAAAAAACTGGATCGCACAAGTTACAGATTTATTGAAATATATCTCTGAGTTTGGTCTCAAACCTTTCCGCCGCCCTTTCCGGTCTTTTCTCCGGAGGAATGGCAAAGTACAAAGAAAGGAAGTGTTGGCAAGCTTTCCGGCTCCGCCAATACAGTAATAAAAAATGAAACTGATGTACGATCTTCCGGAAGCGGACGCCAAAGCCTATGCCGCCGTCGCCGGAAATGAAAAAATGATGTACTGCATCCCGTTCAACATACTGGATGACCGTTTTGTAAACGGATTTACCGTCATAACGGATCGAAAGATCTACTGCATCCTGAACGGTGAGGTTCAGAGCACCTATGAACTGGAACGGTGCACAAAATTTTCCACCGAAGTCCTGTACGGAAACTGTGCATTCTACGCTGTTATAGATGGCAGCACAACGCTTGTCTGCCGTTTCATAAGCGGTAAGAATCTGCCCCGTTATTCCGTCATGGTCCATGCCTGCGAAGAGCTCGCCGAAAAGCTCAGAGCAAAGAAAGCACCGGGAGATCCTGTGGTAAACCATGAGGATGAGCGTTTCTGCCAGAAGTGCGGTCGCCCCTTCATCAGCGGAACCTCCATCTGCCCCTTCTGCCGTGACAAAAAGGAAACCTATCGAAAACTGTGGGGATTGACGAAGGGGCTTCGCTTCATGATGTTCTTCCCCCTGATCGTGTCCGTCATTACCCTTATCATTCAGTTTGTTCTTCCTGCCATTCAGAAGGTAGCGGTTGACAATTTCCTTACCAACGATACCTTTTATGAGGAAGGGCTTTCCATCCTTTCCCCCAAGCTCCGTCCCTTCCTGCTCATTTTCATCTCCATCATCGCCATCGACCTTGTTCAGAGAATCCTTTCCATCATCCAAAACCGATTCTCTGCCCTCTCGGGTAACAAGTTCATGCTGATGATGCGAACTCTGATCTACGAAAAGATCCAGACACTCTCCATCTCCTCCGTTTCCAAAAAAGCGACAGGAGACCTGATGGGAAGAATCACAAACGACGCTGTCGTGATCCAGTCTTTCATGGTCATGGATCTTCCGAGCTTTTTTATCCAAATCGTCTCCATCGTTCTCGGAATGCTCCTTCTGCTTATGCTGAATCCGCTGATGAGTCTGTTTGTTGTCGCACCCCTTCCCCTTGTTGTTTTCCTGGTATACAAATTCTGGGCTGTTATGACGATCAGAAACAGGAAATGCTGGCGCAGACTGAATCGTGTAAACCAGTTCCTGCAGGATGTTTTCAACGGCATCCGTGTAGTAAAGACCTTCGGAAACGAAAAAGGTGAGGTCAAAAAATACCACAATTATTCCGACTATTACCATGTTCAGTTGGAATCCGACCAAAAATATTTTGATGCCATCTTCAGCATCCTCTCCTTTGCCATTCGTTTCGGAAGCTATCTGATCCTGTTCTACGGCAACTATATGCTGTTCAAAGGGCTTATGAGCTACGGTGATCTTCACCAGTTCAACTCCTATGCCAACATCATCTACGGTCCTCTCATGTCCATCACCCTTATCACAAGAAGAATCCCCACCTTTATCACCTCTCTCGACAAGGTGCTGGAGATCCTGGAGGATGAACCCGAGGTAGCGGACATCGGACTGCCTATCGACATTGCCATCGAAGGAGACATCAGCCTCCGCAACGTAACCTTCGGCTATGACAGCTACAACCCCGTTCTTGAAAACATCAATCTTGACATCAAGAAGGGTGAGATGATCGGTATTGTCGGTCACTCCGGCTCCGGAAAGACCACGCTGATCAATTTGCTCATGCGTTTGTATGATGTAAACGAAGGTGAAATCGTCATCGACCATGTAAATATCAAGGATATCTCCCAGAACGCCCTCCGTTCTCAGATCGGTATCGTTCTGCAGGAAACACACCTGTTCTCGGGCTCCATCCGCGACAACATTAAGTACGCAAAGCCCCACGCAACGGATGAGGAAGTAGTTGCCGCCGCACGACTGGCAAACGCACACGACTTCATCGTCAGCCTGCCCGAGGGTTACAACACCATGGTAGGCGAAAAGGGCTACTCCCTCTCGGGCGGTGAGCGTCAGAGAGTGGCTATTGCCCGCGCGCTGATCCACGACCCGAGAATACTCATTCTGGACGAGGCAACAGCAGCTCTTGACACAGAAACGGAAAAGCTGATCCAGGACGCCATCAACAAGCTTACCAAGGACAGAACCACCTTCGCCATTGCTCACCGTCTCTCCACCCTCCGCAACGCCGACCGTCTTATCGTTCTCGACAAGGGACACCTTGTAGAATGCGGCACACACCAGGAGCTCCTTGATCTGAAGGGCTTCTACTGGAGACTGGTTATGGCTCAGAAGCAGGATTCGGGTATGGTGAAAAAGGCGTAACAACGCCTCTCGCAAAAACTCAAACATAACAAAAAGCAGTTATTCGGGTTTCACGACCGCGAATAGCTGCTTTTATTTATTCATTTCATTTTCTTCCTGCGGCAATAAGCCCGATCCTCCTTCGCACCGCGGCATAAACCACCGCAATCACAAAGCACACAAGATCGCAGGTCACAACCGCCGCACCCGTTTGGAGGGAGAAGCGGCAAGCGAAGAAGAAGCCAACCACGAAGCATACAACGGACATGGCGGCAGACAGAAGCACCGTTCCGCGGAAGCTCTTTGCCACCTGCATCGCCGCAAGGGGGGGGAAAATCACAAGGGCGGATATCATGATGGCACCCATCATTTTCATGCCCACCACGATAGTTACGCCCGTCAGAATCGCAATAAGAACGCTGAACACGCCCGTACCGATCCCGGCAGCGGAAGCAAAAGTCTCATCAAAGGTAACGGCGAATATTCTCTTTGCACAGCACACAAACCACAGGATCACCGCCGCGGAAAGGAGCACACTGATCCACATATCCTTATCGGAAATGGTAACAACGGAAGCGGAGCCGAACAGAGAGTTGCAGATATCCGCGCTCCTGCCTCCCGTGAAGTTGTACATCAGCGTACCCACCGCAACCGAGCCCGTGGAGACCACAGCGCAGGCGGCATCTCCGTTGATCTTCCCATCCGTCCTGCGGCTCATGTGCAGAATAAGCACTGCCGCCAACACCACAACGGGAATGGAAAATTCCATGGAATAAGCAGCGCCCACACCTGCCACGGCGGAAAGGGCAAGGGCAAAAAATCCCACATGGGACAGTCCGTCACCGATCATGGAATATCGTTTCATTACAAGGCACACGCCAAGCATGGATGCGCACAGGGACACAAGGATCCCAACTGTCAGCGCCCGCCCCACTACGCGAAGCAGGAACTCGGACGCGAAAATTTCGGTAATTGTCATGTTATTCTTTTGAAGACCCCTTTTGAGGAAAGGCACCTCCAAACCTCCACCAAACCTTTTTATATTGTAACACTATTTAAGTTGAATCACTCTGTCAGCCTCATCCTCTGCCCGTTTTCTGTCGTGGGAGACCATGATGACAGCGGTACCGTTATCGTTGACAAGGCGGATGGCGCGGTACATATCCTCTGCCGCCCCTTCATCAAGCCCCGTAATTGGCTCATCCAGCAGAAGCAGCTTGTCGGAGGCGCACATGGCACGCGCCAGAAGCACACGCTGACGCTGACCGCCCGACAACTCCTGAAAGGATCTGCTCTTCAACTTGCAGATGCCGAGGAGGTGGATATATTCGTCTGCCCTATCCTTCGATTCCCTGTTCCAGCCAAAGCCGAAGGAGCTGCGTCGGATATTCCCCGAAAGCACCGCTTCATACACCGATGCCGGAAAGTCTTTTTGGATGGCAGACTGCTGGGGCAAATAGCCAACGCCGTATTTTTTCAGCTCCGCACACCGTTCAAGCATACCGGAAACCGGCTTCAGTTCCCCCGTGATCGCTTTCATCAGTGTGCTTTTTCCGCTTCCGTTCTCCCCCACAACAGCTATATAGTCCCCCTCATTCACCGTAAAGGACAGCCCGTCGATAACCGCTTTTCCGTCGTAGGACAGCACCAGCTTATCTGCTTTTATCAATTCCATTTTTGTTTGTTGATCCCTCTCATCATAAACTTTTAACAACCAAGGATTCAATTCAGTGCTATTTTCAGGTTTTCAAGATTCTGTGTCATCAGATCAAGGTAAGTCACACCGCTTGAAAATTCTTCCTTTGTTACATTGTGGCAGGAATGAAGCAGCAGAGGAACCGCACCCGTTTCCCTGCACACCGCATCCACTGCTGTTCGGTCGGAAAATTCAATATAGAACACTGCCGGAAGCTCCTTGACCTTTACCTCCTCTATCATGCCGCTGATGACCGAAAGAGGCACCTCCACGTTTGAGGTGCAGCCGTCAAAGGCGGCGGAATAGGCAATGCCGTACTCCTCTGCCATATGTGTAAAGGGGAAACGGTCTGCCACGGCAACCTCAAGTCTTTTCGCCGTTTCCGTCAAAGACCTGTATTCTTCATCAAGAGCATTCAGCTCCCCTACATACTCTTCCGCCTTCGGGGAGAGAGCCTTTGTTTCATCCGTTTTTTGTATGGCTCTGCCTATCTCCTCGATCAAGGTGATTGCGTTGGGGATGGAAGTCCAGGTGTGCTCGTCTGCCTCATGGGTGTGCTCGTGTTCTTCCTGAGTGTGCTCATGGAGCTCCCCGACCAGTTCAAGGGCATTGATGCGGATGATATTCTCCCCCCCCTCGCCGAGAGATGCAAACAACGACTCCACCCAAAGGTCACTCTCTCCCCCTGCATAGACGAAAATATCCGCCTCGCTGATCACGGAAACATCGGAAAGGGTGGCTTCAAGGTCGTGGGATTCGGTTCCGGGAGCAATCAGCATCTCGGCGCGTATGCCGTCGGTCTCATAGACCCTCGCGAAATCGTACAGGGCAAAATTTGATGTAACAATGGTCACAGCATCGTCGGACACGGGCACGCCGTCATTGGAAGCACATCCGCAAACGCCGCCCATAATTACCGCAGACAGCAGAATTGCGGCGATTTTCTTGATACACTTCATCAAAGCACCTCCGACCTTCTCACTTTATCCATACAGTCGGTGCATCTGCCGTAGATCACTGTTCTGCCGCAGTCAACAAAAAAGCCGTGATCCCGGCTGAAATGGCTCGTGATCTCGTCCATGAAACTGCAATCCATGTGGAGCAGTTTGCCGCAATCCTCGCATTTCAGATGTATATGCATAGCGCAGGTCTCATCCGCATTATACTGATAATAGGAGCACTCTCCTCTGCCGCTTCCCCCACGGGAAAACTTGCGGATCCGATTCTCCCTCACAAGAACGGCAAGGGTGCGGAACACTGTCGCTTCCCCTGCTGTAACCTTATCGGAGATCTCACGGGCGGAGAAACAGCAGTCCTTGTTTTCCATAAGAAAACGAAGTATTTCGTCCCGTTGTTTTGTTTTATAGATTCTCTGAGTCATAATAATTTCCTATAATTTGATATTGACTATCAAATTATAGCACAATCGAAATTGAAAGTCAATATCAAATTAAATATTTAACAGAACATCGTTCTTGACAACAGCCCCCGTCTTTGATATACTAAAAGCACACACATTTTTTGACCCAAAAGAAAATATATTAAAATGAAAGGATAACGCCATGCCCTATATCGAAACAAAACTGTCCACCTCTCTCTCAAAGGAGAAGGAGCTCACTCTCAAAACCGCCCTCGGAAAGCTGATCGAAAACTTTCCCGGCAAGACGGAAAACTGGCTCATGCTGGATTTTGCAGACAACTGCCATATGTACTTCAAGGGAACCGATGAGCCCTGTGCCTATGTAAACATTGCCCTTTTCGGCAAGGGAAGTGACGAAGCATACGACAAAATGACCGCCGATGTCTGCACGCTTCTCGCAAAAGAGACGGGTATCTCCCCCGACAGGATCTATGTAAAGTATGAGGAAGTTTTCCACTGGGGCTGGAACGGCTCCAACTTCTGATTGGCTCCAATTTCTAATTGACTCCAATTTCTTACACACATAAACAATGGAGGTAACCCCATGAACTTCAAAAAAATCGCCCCCAACGCCATAAACGACAACACATTCAAGCTCATCGGTGAGGACTGGATGTTGGTAACTGCCGCCGACCCTGAAGGAGATCTCATCTGCGGCAAAGATTACAATACCATGACCGCAAGTTGGGGAGGAGTGGGCGTACTGTGGAACAAACCCGTTGCATTTGTGTTCATCCGTCCCCAGCGTCACACCTTCACCTTTACGGAGAGAAACGACACCATGACCCTTTCCTTCTTCGGGGAGGAATACCGCAGGGCGCTGTCCTTCTGCGGCAGCAAAAGCGGCAGGGAATATGACAAAGCAAAGGAATGCGGTCTGACCCCCGTTTGTGAAGCAGAAAACGATGGAAGAAACGTATATTTTGAGGAAGCACGACTTGTACTGAAAGTGCGCCCGCTGTACAAGGAATATCTGAACAAGGACGCATTCCTCAGCGAAGAACCGCTGAAAAACTATGCCGCGGGAGATTTTCACATGATGTATATTTGTGAAATCACGGATGCCCTGGTACGGGAATAACAACACGAAAAGACGGGGGTGTCGCGTTAAGCGGTCACCCCCACAAAAATTTCTCCTTTCGGAGATATTATTGTAAATTACGAAGTAATTTGACACGGATGTTTGATATTTTTGGACATTTTAATGTCCAAAATGGCGGTTTTCAGACCGCCAAATCAAACTCCAGGGCTGGTGCATTGCAAATGCAACAGACAAACATGAGGAAGAAACCTCACCCAAAGAATGAAAACAGGGTGTACAAAGTGAAGTAAGTATGGTAGACTAAAGGAGCCGAGAAGGTCGTAAAGGGATTGGTATGAAAGAATCCGTGCGACAGACTGATCAAGGCTCCTTTAGTGTACCCAATAATGTAGCCGCCGTAAGGTGAGCACGCAGGACAGCCAACAACGAAGAAAGGAGCCCATCGGCTTGTAAAAAATACTTCGGAGGAAAAAAATCCGAGAATTCGGAACCATGACGGATAACATACTGAACCTGTGCAGTTGGATCAAAGAAACAGGCTGTCAGGTTGCAGCAATGAAAAGCACAGGAGTATACTGGAATCCGGTATACAATATTCTGGAAAGTGAGGGAATCGAAACAATTGTAGTTAATGCCCATCACATCAAAGCAGTGCCGGGAAGGAAGACAGACGTGAAGGATGCGGAATGGTTTGCCGATCTGGTACGTCACGGACTGGTGAAGGCAAGCTATGTTCATAATCGTGAACAGTGTGAACTGCGGATATCGAAATGAAATTGTAGAAGAACGGGCAAGAGAGATGATATGATAGCACTGTCCGAACATGACGTATTTGCCGATCTTTACGGAAGAACGTCATATTCAATCAGCAAAGCATAGTGGTCGGAGGGGAGCATTCCGTTCATCTTCTCTGTAATCACCCGATAGTGCAGAACCTCAATATTCTCACTGCTGACAAAAGCATAATCAATCCGGGCCGCTGACTTTCCGTAATTATGGTAAGTAGATCTCCGTTCTGCTGTTTCGGCGATCTCCGAGGAATCCGCCAACGCCGCTGTAACCGTACGGTAGACATTGCTTTCCGGAGATGCGTTGAAGTCTCCGGTCAGAACAATGGGATACTGTGTGTAATTCTCCAGAAAATCCAGCAATACTCCCACCTGACGCTCCCGTGCCGCGGAACTTGTATGTTCCAGGTGTGTATTCACCACCATGATCTCTGTGCCGCTCTTTTTATCCGAAAGGATGGCGTATGTGAATATACGATTGAGTGATGATTCCTCGAATTTTGAGACCTCATCAGGGGTTTCGGACATCCACTTGGTTCCCGTCTCAATCAGATCAAAGCGATCCTTTCTGTAGAGTATCGCACTGTGTTCCCCATTGGCTCCTCCGTCTCTCCCGAGACCGACAGAATCATAGATATCGCCCATGGAGGCCTGCAGATACTTCATCCACTCAGGTGTCGCCTCCTGCAGACCGACAGTGTCGGGCAAAAAACGGAGAATGGTTTGTCTCACGCTCTCTTTTCTGTCCTGGGTCAGAGATGTGTAATAAATATTAAAGCTCATTGCTTTCAGGGTATCTTCCATAGGAACCTCCTTTATTTCAGCCGCCTCAAGGACGACCTGTCGATTCAGATCCGCAGGATCAAGAAAGGAATCAATTAAAGCGTAAACCGCAGAATAATCGCCGATTCCTTCCGCACCGCGCGCATATATATAATTTCCTTCTGCACCGATCTGATATGCTCCTGTTTCTATTGTGCATGTCATTCCGGCGCAGTCCGAACGGTTTGTCGTGCCGATCAGAATTTCTTTTCCGCTCGGTTCTTTCGCATCACTTCCGATTGTCAATAAAATTCCCGTTGACGAAAGGATCCTCTCTACAAACTCCGCTGCCAGATTCTTGCAAAATGTATTCTGATCCGGATAAACGACCGCATATTCTGATATGTCATTCCCCTGAACTGTCAGTGTTTCGATCTCATACGTTCCCCGATGCAGGAAGGAATCCGTATTACAGTAAAAGGTTTCCGAGGCGGTATCGTACTGTTGAACCACAGAATCGATAAATGCATAGATCGCCTGAACGGTTGCCTCTTCAGAACCGCCGCAGATTACAAGTTTTTTACCGATCATGGCATAGCCGTAATCGGATATTTTCATATCTCCGAAGAATTGCCGACTTTCCTCTCTGTCACAAACACCAAGCAGGATCTCACATTCGGGGATATTCAACGGCAGATCATCTTCCGAAACAGCATCCGATTCTGTTTTCAGCTCGACCCCGCATTTTACAAGAATTTTATTACGCAAATAATCCTCTGCCATCGACAATGCCTTTGATGCTTGCTCCGGGCAGACGATCGTATATAAATTCAGTTCTTCAAGGGATATGCATTCTGGCGCATCAGACGAGTCAGCAGTGGGTACCGCAGTATCCCATGTTGACTCTGTTCCTGCACTCATTTCCATGTCAGCGTTGCGACAGCAAGCTGTGAACATCAGGATCAGCAGTGTAAATGCAGCAACGATGAAACCAATTCGTTTATATCTCAAGGTATGATCCTCCGTCTCTCTGAAAAAGAAATGTGAGTATACATTTTTTCGCTCCCTTCCTCTGTACCTGACAAACTAAGATTTTTTCTTTACCCGGTTTCAGATAACCAAGTTGATTATACCATATTCTCTCCAAACATTCAAGAATAAATGATTGAAAAAAGTATCGTATTTGTGTTGACATTATAACAAAAACGGGGCATAATAACACTGTGGGTGAATCTCAGCCCTGAGTGAGAAAGTTACAAGTGAGTGTTTCGCCACTCAAAATGCGACAGTTAACATATGGGGGTGTTGCGTTAAGCGCAATACCCCCTCAAAAATGGCTCCCACAGGAGCCATTTTTGGAAATTCCGAAAGAATTTGAGGCAGAGGTTGATGTTTTTGGGCATCAAGAATGCCCAAAATGGCGGACTTTTGGCCGCCAAATCAATCCTCTTGGGCTGGGGCATTGCAAATGCAACAGCCCTGTTTTCATATTCTTCAAAAAAAACACTTGTATCGGTCACGCAATGATGGTATCATATAACCGTAAAGTTTAAGCCACAGGATATCAAAAAAGGAGATGCCATGAACGAACGACAGCGGAAAATGGCGGCAGCAGCAGGCTTTATTGTGTTTATTCTGTTCCTTGCCGCGGTTTTTGTGTTCATCGGCCGACCTCTCATTGAGTTTGTATCGGAGCCCGAGCAATTCAGAGAGTGGGTGGACGAGCACGGTTTTAGTGGAAAGCTCCTGTTTCTCGGAATGGTAATCCTCCAGGTATTTGTAGCGTTCATTCCCGGGGAACCCATGGAGATCGGTGCAGGATACGCGTTCGGAGCCGTTGAAGGAACCCTTCTCTGCCTCATGGGATGCGCCATCGGCAGTGCGTTGGTGTTTCTTTTTGTAAGGCGATTCGGCAAAAAAGCGGCGGCGGTATTTTTCTCGGAAGAAAAGCTCAACTCCTTCCGTCTGTTCCGCAATCCGAGACGGCTGAAAAGGCTGATGTTTCTCCTTTTTCTTCTCCCCGGAACCCCGAAGGATATGCTTACCTATGCTGCCGGCCTTGCCCCCATCACTCTGCCGCAATTCCTGCTCATCTCCATGACGGCACGCATTCCCTCCATTATCACCTCAACGGTAGGCGGAAACGCATTGGGAAGCGAAAACTACTCCTTTGCCCTCATCGTATTCGCCGCTACTCTGGCAATCAGCGCCATAGGCTCATTGGTGTACGGGAGAATAAAAAAAGTTTAGCCATCAAACACATTATGATATAAAAAACAGCCACCATTCGGGTAGCTTCCAATAAAACAGTATTGAACGAATACTGACATAGGGTAGCTGCCGTACAGGATGCGACAAGAAAAATTGGTGATACTTGGTTTTACCAACCAGGTATCGCCTTTTTCTGCTTTTAAGAGCTTTTTTGAACTGTGATTGGAGGTACATATGATGCAAGAGCTGAACTATATTTGTTGCGGAGACTATTACATTCCCGATATTCGTTTGCCGGAAGAAAGCAGATCTATTGGTCGATGGGGACGGATGCATAGGGATTATATCAAGGAACATCGCCCTATTCTTTTTAATGATTTATGTCTTAGCGGAAACCTATGGACTTATCTGGCTGATATTAACGAACAGGCGCAGAA
>SVSU01000133.1 GCA_015064135.1 Oscillospiraceae bacterium | reverse complement strand
TTGACGGGTGCCTTTTCCTCATGGAGACACTGGAAAACGGCGCTGTGCTCGCTGTCAACGGGAACCATGGTGCCTCCCGATGCCGCGAGGTGGCGGTTGATAATGTCGCCGAGGGAGATGATGGCTTCCTTGTTCGCCATGCCGATCCGCTTTCCGCTGTCCGCCGCCGCCAATGCATAGTCGATGCCTGCCAGACCGCTGACAGCGTGAATGATGACATCCGCCTCCGTGGTGCGAACGGCATCGAGAATGGCAGCCTTCTCCGAGAGAACCTTTATATCTGTGGGAAGCATGGAACGGAGCCTGTCCGCCGCCTCCCGTGATTCCGTGGTGACAAGCTTCGGCCCAAACTCGGCAGCCTGTTTTGCGAGAAGATCCGCATTGTTTCCTGCGGAGAGCATGACCACTTCAAAATCGCCATTTCGTACCGCGTCCAGTGCCTGTGTTCCAACAGACCCCGTTGAGCCGAGAACAGCCACTTTTATTTTTTTCATTTGATACCTCTTACATTAGAATATTGCCGAAAAAGGGCAGTGACGACACGATCAGCAGAACGGGGGCTGTGAGAAGTACACTGTCGAATCTGTCAAGCACACCGCCGTGCCCGGGGAACAATGAGCCGTAGTCCTTGATGCCGTAGTTCCGCTTGATAAGGGACGCGGCAAGGTCGCCGATCTGGGAAATGGCGGAGACGATCATGCCCGTTGCGGCGAGAGGAAGGTAGGAAGGCGAAACGGCACCGTCCGTGATTTTGCTGATTATAAAACCGTAGACCACAAAGCCAACTGCGGTGAAAACAATGCCGCCCACGCTTCCCTCCACGGTTTTCTTGGGGCTGACCTCGGGGATGAGTTTATGTCTGCCGAACAGTCTGCCGCAGAAATAAGCAAAGGTGTCGCTGACCCACGGTCCGAGGAAGGTGAGAAGGTAGAGATACTTTCCTCCCTCCCCCTGACGGAGTGCGGAAACGGCGGTGAAGGTAATCACAACATAGCAGATGGATGTGAACACAGTCCCTATCTTTTCAAAGGGGATCTTCCCTTTCTGAAAAACGGAAAGCGCAAGAAGATACACAAGATAAACGCATATCATGGCACACACCGCGGCGTATGTATCTATCTTTCCCGTTTTTGCCGAAATATATGGCACAAGGGGGCAGACGGCAAGGAGAAATGAGGGGATGATATACTTTATCTCCTTCGCGCCGATACAACCGAGCATCTCACCTGCGGCAATGATAGCAAGGGCTGCCATAGCCGCCGGGAAAACGATGGTGTGTGAGAAATACAGCACGGGTATGAACACAGCAAGGGCAACAATGGCCG
The DNA here is from genome assembly GCA_015064135.1 of Oscillospiraceae bacterium. Classification (GTDB taxonomy): domain Bacteria; phylum Bacillota; class Clostridia; order Oscillospirales; family CAG-272; genus UMGS1696. The sequence continues at coordinate 3,520 of SVSU01000133.1, read as the reverse complement.
TAATCGTTCTTTTAAGCATTGCAAGCCCCCCTTATTTCTTGTCAAGACCGCCGAATCGACGCTTGCGCCTTGAAAACTCAACAACAGCCGCGTCCACGTCCTCTGTGCCGAAGTCGGGCCACATTTTATCGGAGAAGTAAAGCTCCGAATAGGCGCTCTGCCACATGAGGAAGTTGGATATGCGCAGTTCGTTGCCCGTTCTCACCACAAGGTCGGGATCGGGACAGCCTGCGGTATACAGCCTTGATGCAATATCCGCATCGGTGACGGATGTTTTGCCCTCGGCGATAAGGCTGTTGACCGCATTGACGATCTCCGCCCGTCCGCCGTAGTTCAGGGCGATGTTGAGGATGAAGTCTCTGCCTGCGGTTTTTGCTTCAAGAGCCCGTGTGCGCTCGGCAATTTCTGTGGGGAGACCGTTTTTGTCTCCGATGAAGCGGTAGGACACATTTTCATGCTCCTCCCCTTCGTCAAGGTACTGGTCAAGGAGCTTCATGATAGCGGCAACCTCAGCCTTCGGGCGGTTCCAGTTTTCCGTTGAGAAGGCGTACACGGTGCAGTGCTCGATTCCGATGGAACGGCAGTACAGCGCTACTTTTTTGAAGGTTTTTGCCCCTGCGGCATGACCCATTTCACGGGGCATCAGCCTGGAGGTCGCCCATCTGCCGTTGCCGTCCATGATGAAGGCGATGTGTCTGAGGGCGCAGTCCTTCACAAGCTGTGTTATCTCGTTTTTGTTCATGATAGTATCTCTTTATCTCTATAAAATTTCTGCGCCCACATACGGAACGGGGTATCCGCATCCTATACGGGCGCATGATTTTGTTATTGGTGGTCGGTGGACAAGATGGGCTGCAAATGCGCTTCTCAATACGCCAACTCCAATCCAACCTTTTCGTTGGAGAATTTTCCGTCAGGGAAATTCTCGGTTAGTGGGTTGGCTGAGTTACAATTCAGCTTCTCTGTATGCCCACGTCGATTCTCGGTTAGTGGGCTGACTGAGTTACAATTCAGTTTCTCTATATGCCCACTTAGATAGACATGATTTCCTTTTCCTTGTCGGCGGTGACAGCTTCCACTTCCTTGATGTACTTGTCGGTCAGGTCCTGGATAGCCTTGTCGGAAGCCTTCTGCTCGTCCTCGGTCATTTCGCCGTTCTTCTTCATGTTCTTGCTTGTGTCGTTGGCATCGCGGCGGATGTTTCTGATGTTGACCTTAGCGTCCTCGCTGAGCTTTGCGATGTTCTTCTTGATTTCCTTTCTTCTCTCCTCGGTGAGCTGGGGGAAAACAAGGCGGATCACCTTACCGTCGTTCTGGGGTGTGATGCCGATATCGGATGCAAGAATCGCCTTTTCGATGCTCTTCAGCGTAGAAGCATCCCAGGGCTGGATAACGAGGGTCTTGGGGTCGGTAACCTTCACCTCGCCCATCTGTGTAATGGGGGTCTCCGCACCGTAGTACTCAACGGAAAGATTGCCGAGAACAGCAGCATTCGCACGGCCTGCGCGGATAACAGCAAGATTGTCCTTGAACACGTCAATGGACTTTGTCATTTTTCTTTCGTATTCCTTGGTTTCGAGTTTCATATCTATTCTCCTTTTGATTATTTAATACAGAATTGCTTCGGTTTCGCTGTCATATGTCACAAGGGTTCCGATTTCCTCTCCCGACACGACTTTTATAATATTCTCAACCTCATTGAGGGGGAAAACATACATATTGATCTTCTGGTTCATAGCAATGGCGGATGCGGCTGTATCCGTCGCCTTCAGGTTGTCGCTGAGGCACTTTGCGTAAGACAGCACCTTATACTTCTTCGCTGTGGGATCCTTCTTCGGGTCTGCCGTGAAGATGCCCTCAACGTTCTTCGCCATGAGGATGGTATCTGCATGAATCTCTGCCGCGCGCACAACTGTTGCCGTATCTGTGGAAATAAAGGGAATACCGATGCCGCCGCCGAAGATGACAACGCCGCCCTTTTCAAGGTGATCGGTCGCCTTCTTGTGGTCGTACACCTCGGCAAAGCCGTTCATTTCAACGGAAGCCATAACCTCGGCATCCACGCCCTGATTCAGAAGCGCGTCCTGCATTCCCAGACAGTTCATAATGGTTGCAAGCATTCCCATGTGGTCTGCTCTTGTTCGCTCCACGTTCTTTCCGCGGGCGCCGCGCCAGATGTTTCCGGCACCGATGACAATACCGATCTCGACCCCCATATCCACGCAGGTCTTGATGGTTGCCGCCAGCTTATCGATCATAGAGTCGTCGTAGATCCCGTCGTTCTTCCCTTCCGCATCTCTGTGTGCGAGAGCTTCGCCCGAAAGCTTGATGACAACGCGCTTGTATGCAGTGTTTATTTCACCCATGTGTGTCGTTCCTCTTTGATTGATTTGTTAATAGAATCTTATACAGATATTTTACTCTAAAACAGGCGATTTGTAAATAGTTTTTTGTAAATCCGAGAAAAAAAACCGCCAATTTTCATGACGGTTTTTGATTTCTTTGATTTTTTGACTAAAATCCCTCTGGGAAACGAGCTTACGCCTTGCCTGTGAGCTTTGCGATCTCGTCTGCGAAGTCGTCCTCTCTCTTTTCGAGACCTTCGCCTCTTTCGTAAAGGAGGAAGCTGTCGATTGTGATGTCAGCGCCCATATCCTTTGCGCACTGTGCAACGTACTTGCCAACGCTCATGCTGTCGTCCTTAACGTAAGCCTGCTCAACAAGGCAGCTTCTCTCGTAGAACTTGCCGATACGGCCCATAACCATCTTTTCGATGATTGCATCGGGCTTCTTCGCGTTTGCTTCGTCGTTCTTGATCTGAGCCATGAGGATCTGCTTTTCTTCTTCCAGAACGGATGCGGGAACATCTTCCTTGTTTACATATGTGGGAGGTGTACCTGCTGCGATCTGCAGAGCGATGTTCTTTGCCATTTCAGCAAATTCGGGCTTTGCTGCTGTTGCATCGTCTGTGTTGAACTTAACAACAACACCTGCAACGCCGCCGCCGTGGATATATGTGGAGCATACGCCTTCAACAACCTCGAAACGACGGATGTTCATGTTTTCGCCGATTGTGAAGATCATATCCTTCAGCTTTGCTTCAACTGTTTCAAAGTCAGCATCGTAACGGAGAGCCTTGAGTGCTTCAACGTCAGCGGGCTTGTTGTCAACGATAACGTTGAGGATGCCCTTAACGAATGCCTTGAATGTGTCGTTCTTTGCAACGAAGTCTGTTTCAGCGTTTACTTCGATCATTGCTACGGTGTTGCCCTTTGCCATGATATCAACAACGCCTTCTGCTGCGATTCTGCCTGCCTTCTTATCAGCCTTGCCGAGACCCTTTTCTCTCAGGATCTTGATCGCTTCGTCGAAGTTGCCGTCAGCTTCAACAAGTGCCTTCTTGCATTCCATCATGCCGGCACCGGTCTTTGCTCTGAGATCATTTACCATCTTAGCTGTAATAGCTGCCATTTTAATATTCCTCCGCTTTCTTTATTTTTTTCTGTATGATTTTTGGAAC
>SVSU01000132.1 GCA_015064135.1 Oscillospiraceae bacterium | reverse complement strand
GGATTGGTCAGTGCTGAGGAAGACTCTCGGTTGAAAGAACTGGAGAACGTTTTGGATGAGACCCATGAAACAGGCGATACAGCCAAGCGTTATGAGATTGCCAAGATTGCTGTAGCAGAATACCCAGGAAATTTTGATTGCCTTCTGTGGCTGGCTATGGCAGAGGAATCATACGCTATTCACAACTGTGGGCGTTATTCCGAAGAGCAACAAGAACATTTCAAGATAGCTGTTAAACTCTACGAGACTATTTTTGAGGACTGTGAGGATGCTGACACCAAGAACTGTGCCATTCGCGGACTGGTTCGGAATCTACCCGACATTGGGCGCAAAGCTGACGCTGTTTTTTATGCCAAGCAACACCCTTATGACGAAGACGAACTACTGATGTGGTGTCTATCGGGAGAAGAGTTATCTTTTCATAGACAAAAAATGATCGAACGTAAAATGTGCAATCTTGTAGGTGATCTGGAATGGGGTAAGCATGACCTCCATGCCATACGTGCGGCAGAAACCGTCATCAAGACAATTATCGATGACGGCAACTACCTGTTCTACAACGAGGCTTTGATGCACAATTACATTTGGCAAGCTATGTGCCTTACCCGCGAGGGAAATTTCGATAAAGCCGTTGAGACGTTGAAATCCTCTTATCAGTATGCGATAGCCTATGAACGTGATCTAAAAAAAGCTCGTGTGAAACCTGTCCCCTATACCTGTGCCATTCTGAATAAACTGACCTTTGATTCTAAAGTTTTGCGTGTCAGCGGTACCTCTACCCTCACCGAAGATTTCAAAGAATATCTAACTTGGAAAGAGTTCGACCCTCTTCGTGAGCGGGAGGATTTTCAAGCACTTTATGTACTCTAAAATTCGCCTCGCCTTGTGCGGGGCTTCGCTTTTGTGTCCTCAAAAGCAGTGCTTGTCAGGAAAAATGGACGGACTTTCGGGGCGCACAGACCAAAGGCTCCCTCCGGGAGGGAGCTCCCGACAGAGTCGGGTGAGGGAGAGCGCGTTACGATAGAATTATTACAAATTCAAGGTTGCGCGGGCTCCTTCCGTCACGGCTTCGCCGTGCCACCTTCCTCCCGGAGGAAGGCTATGCTACCGCCCGACAGTACACCTAAAAGGTGTAACACACTATACCTTGCGGGGCAAGACGTGTGAAAAAGGACAGAAACGAAAAATCTCTGTCCTTTTGTAATGTAGGGGCGTTCATTGAACGCCCGCGGGCGACCACTGGTCGCCCCTACAAATTTGTTTTTTATGGTAGGTAAAACCTGCTTTATGGAAGACACCCCTTGAAGTCCTTTTTTTGTGCCTGATATGTACTCCCGCGGGAAAAACTTCCGTTCGCTTAAATATCCCTCCCTCCTTTACAGCTTGCCGCACTTGTGATAAAATATATAAAGAAGGAGGGATGTGAAATGAAAAGATTTGCAGTAATGATACTGCTCCTCACCCTTTTTATGGGTCTTTCAGCCTGCAGAGCAAGAGTACCGAAGGAGCTTCCGAAGCTTTCGCCGGAAACGGAGAGTGAGACAGAGACTCTTAGGGAAACGGAAACAGAAACGGAGACCGTTACCGAAACGGAGACCGAGACCGAGACCGAGGCTGCCGTCCTTGTGTCGGAGATAAGTCTGCCTTATTCCTCACTCATTATGGAAAAGGGAATGAGCATCACTCCGAAGCTCAGCATCTACCCCCTTGATGCGGAAAATAAAAACATTATAATAAGCTCCTCCGACCCCGCCGTGGCGGAAGTTGACGAAAACGGCACGCTCACCGCAAAGGGAGCGGGCAGCTGTAATATAAGCTTTACTTCCGAGGGTACTCCTAACGTGTCGGCGCAGCTCTCCGTAGAAGTGAAAGAGGCTCCCTCGCCCCTTTATATCGACGGCACAGTCATTGTCAATAAGACATACGCTCTGCCTCAAAGCTACGGCAGCGGAAGCGACTCCGAAGCTATGGATAATTTTGCGGTGCTGAAGAACGAGGCATCAAAAGAAGGCATAATTCTGGGAATCATCTCGGGCTTCAGAAGCTATGAGCTGCAAAGCTCCGTATATAAAAATTACTCCGCCCGCGACGGCAAGGAAGCCGCAGACAGATTTTCCGCCCGTCCGGGACATTCCGAGCACCAAAGCGGTCTTGCCTTTGACGTAAACAGCCTGGAGCGGTCCTTCGCAGATTCCACCGAGGGAAAATGGCTTGCGGAAAACTGCCACAGATACGGCTTTATCATCCGTTACCCCGAAATATGCGAAGAGCATACGGGATATATGTACGAGCCGTGGCACGTCAGATACGTGGGAAAGGAGCTTGCGGGGAAGATAAAGGAAAGCGGACTGTGCCTCGAGGAATACTTCGGCATAAGCTCCGAATATGCGGAATGAAACGCCATGATGTTCAAGAAAAAATTCCAATACTGTATTAATTGTTTTTATGAGGTACGATATGTTTTGTGAAAAAAGAGAAGCCTTTGAACAAACGAAAATTATTCATTCCAGCCGAAAACTAACCTTTCTTGGCGTTGACGGATACGATGTATATAATTGTTCGATTCCCTTTCAATGGAAAGGAGAAACCTATATTTTCGGTCGGGTAGAAAAACGGTCGGAATGGGCACGTTCATGGGTATATCTGTTTCGAAAAGTCGGAGAAGATCAATACAAACGGGTACCCGAATCCATGATCTATACACTCGAGGATCCCTATATCGCCGTAATACGTGGAGAACTCTGTATGGGCGGTACCTATGTGGTGCGGATGCGGAATGAAGTGAAAACCTATTGGGCAAATTTTTACCGCGGACAGGATCTAATGAACCTGTATTATTTCACAACCGGTCCGGATTACATGAAAGACATTCGGTTGGTGGACATGGGCGAGAGGGGTATTGGTGTGTTCTCCCGTCCACGTGATGAAGCAACCGAAAAGAAATACGGCAGTCTGTCGATTGTTGGCTTTACAGTCATTCAATCATTGGACGAATTGGACGACAAGGTTGTGGAACAGGCACGTGTCATTGACGGTCTGTTTGCGACAGGAGAATGGGGCGGCTGTAACCAGTGTTATCTTCTGGACAGCGGATACATCGGTATCATTGGTCACAAGTGCTATTCCTATCCTTGGGGGGACGGCAGAACTATGAACGCCTACTGCAACGTGGCTTTTGTCTTTGACCCGGAAACCCATACACTGTTGGATGAGAAGATTATCGGTACCCGAACCTGCTATCCGGACGGTCCGTCCAAAGTGTTTATCACGACAGATTCTGCATTCACTTCGGGAATCGTCATGCGAGATGATGGCAAATGCGATTTGTACAGTGGAATTGGCGATGCAGAGGAAGGTGTTATCACCATAGATGATCCTTTTGAAAGATTTGGAAACATTGTGACAAATACAGTTTTTTGAATAAATACGAAAAATTATTTGATTATATGATGACAGTCTAATTCGATATACAATACTTAACTATCATAGGAGAAACCCCATGAAAACCAAAACCAAAATTTTCGCCGTGGGCAATGCCCATCTGGATCCTGTCTGGCAGTGGAGATGGCAGGAAGGTTCAGCTGAGGCAAAGGCAAGCGTCCGTTCCGCGCTTGACCGCATGAACGAATTCCCGGACTTCAAGTTCGTCTGTTCCTCCGCGTCCGTTTACCGCTGGATTGAGGGATTTGACGACGAAATGTTCGAGGAAATCAAGGCGCGCGTGGCGGAAGGACGCTTCATCGTTGTCGGCGGCTGGCATGTACAGCCCGACTGCAATCTGCCGTCCGGGGAAGGCTTTGCACGTCAGTCCCTCTACGCACAGCGTTACTTCAAGGAAAAGCTCGGCGTAACCGCGAAGGTCGGCTACAACGTCGACTCCTTCGGTCATAATGCCAACCTGCCGCAGATTCTCAAAAAGAGCGGCATGGACAGCTACATCTTCATGCGTCCGTCGCCCACCGAGAAGCCGATGGATTCCGATGTGTTTGACTGGGTCGCACCCGATGGCTCGTCCGTTCTGACTTACCGTATTCTCGATCCGTACTGCGCACGCTTCAACACCCCCGAGGAGCTTGACAACCGCATCGATTATCTGAACCGCGAATCGAAGACAGACCTTGACGAGCTGCCGCTGTTTTACGGTGTCGGCAACCACGGCGGCGGTCCGACCATCCGTCACATCGAGCTGATCGAAGCCTACAAAAAAGCACATCCCGAAGTCGAGGTGACCTTCTCGAACCTCACCGATTTCTTTGATTCCATCCGTGCAAGCGGTGCGCCGATTCCCGAACATCACGACGATCTGCAGCACCACGCGGCAGGCTGCTATGCAACGGTTTCCGCTGTCAAGAACGGCATCCGCCGCTCCGAGCATGAGCTGACCGCGGCGGAATCGTACACCGTCCTCGCAGCTGCGCTCCGCGGCAAGAAGTACCCGACCGAAAAGTTTGCAGATGCATGGCGCAATGTCAGCTTCTTACACTTCCACGACTCCATGGACGGCTGTTCCATCAAGGAAGTCTACGAGGATGCACAGTATATGTACGGCATGGCGCGTGAGGTTGCCGCTGTTGCCGAAAACAACGCTCTGCAGACGCTGTCGTGGGCGGTTGATACCTCCGCTGACCGCGAAAAGGGTCTCCCCGTGTTCGTCTTCAACCCCCATTCCTTCGAGGTTGAGGAATTCATCAACGTCAACAAGAAGGCTGTCGGCGTGAAAGATGCCGACGGCAATGATGTCCCGTCCCAGCTTGTCCACTCCACGACGCTGGAATGTTACTGGCGCGACGATATCGCGTTCCGTGCCAAGGTTCCCGCGCTCGGCTGGGCGGTCTACTATCTGCAGGGTGCCG
>SVSU01000131.1 GCA_015064135.1 Oscillospiraceae bacterium | reverse complement strand
AGCCCTCACCGCCCGAGGCTATTTTCCCGAGGGACTGCATGGGCTCTCCCGGGTTTGTGGCAATGAGAAAATCCACATCGTCGATTCCGTTTGCCCCCGGTGTATAGCCGCCGTTTTTGTCCCTCTGTCTGGTGACGGCGATATTGAACTTCACCTTCGGCATATCGAGGAATCTGAGGGATTCGGCAATTTCACCGCTTAATCTCGCGGCAACCGCCTGTCTGGTTTCCGATATTTCCTGTGCCTTTGCCAGTGCTTTACGCTTTATCTCCTCCAGCTCCCTCTCAAGCTCACCGATGCGAAGCTCTCCCGACTCAAGGTCGCTGATCTTCTGTACGATGCCTTCCCGGAATTGGCGTATCTCCTCAATGGAGCCGCCGTACTTCCGCTTCAGGCGGTCGATCTGGCTGAGACGGGATTCGATGGCGTTGAGCTTTCTCTCCGGATCCTCGGGCATATCGTCGGAGATGATGTCGTGCACCCTCTCTCCGATATCCATGAGTTCATACTTGAATTCCTCCAGCCGCTGTACCGTCTCATCCGCATCCTCGAACACATCCCCCAGCTGATTCACAGCCGCGATGGCGCGATCGATGAGGTAGGTGCAGGAGGCGCCCTTCTCGTTATAGACCAGAGCCTTATAGGTGAGATTGGCGCATTTTGCAATCTGCTCATAGCCCTTGATCTTTGTACGGAGCTTGACGAGTTTTTCCTCCTCGTCCACCGTGTTCAGCTTAGCGCTGTCGATCTCCTTCTGCTGATACCTCAGGATATCAAGCATCATGTTTCGGTCGGCGAGTTCTTTTTTCAGCTCATCTATCTCGTTTTTCTTTGCCGTATATGCTTCATAATACTCACTGTACTCCGCAAGACTGTCGCCCATATCGGCAAACTCGTCGAGCATACGGATATATTCGCTTTTTTTGTAAATATCGGCGCGTGCGTTCTGGGACTGGATGGAAAGGAGCACCTCCCCCACTTCCCTGAGCAATGACAGGGAGATGGAACGTCGGTTGATCCTGCAGGCACTGCGTCCGTCCGCGGTAAGGGTGCGCGTGACCTGTATCTCTCCGTTCTCGTCGGGCTCATAGCCGAGAGTGACAAGCACCTCCGCGGCGTGTGGGTCGGTAATCTCAAAAATCCCCGACACGGTGGCTTTTGTCTCACCGCTTCGGATGACCTCCCTGCCCACCTTCTCGCCCGAGAGCATACTGAGGCTGTCTATTATCACCGATTTGCCCGCACCTGTCTCTCCCGTCAGCACGGAAAAGCCCTCGCTCAACGGAATATCCATCTCACGGGCAACGGCTATATTTTCAATGTACAAGCTTCTCAGCATGGTTTTGCCCCCTCTTGTTTAGTTTTCGATTTTCCGCCTAATCTTCGATCATCCGACGGATATGAACGGTCAGCTCCTCCGCATCCCTTTCGTTTCGGGTCACGACGATGATGCAGTCGTCCCCTGCAACGCATCCGAGGATATTGGATTCGTGAATGGCGTCGATTCCTGCGGCAACCGCATTCGCCATGCCGGGGTAAGTCTTGATCACCACATCGTTCATGGCGTAATCCACATTTTTGATGGAGCCTGTGATAGCCTTGTTGTAGACATGATGATTCGTGCTGTTTGTTTTTGACACCACATATTTGTAGGAGCCCGTGTCGGACATCTGCTTCATCAGCTTCAGCTCGCGCATATCCCTTGACACCGTTGCCTGGGTCACATCAAAGCCTGCCAGCTTCAGCTTGTTGATCAGATCCTCCTGGGTCTCAATATTGTAGGTCTCTATGATTTCGAGTATTTTATTATGACGCTTGACTTTCATCCCCGAAACCCCTTTCTGTATATATAAAATTTATTGATTTCAAATGTTATCCGAAAGCTTTCCTCTGAGGACACCCAAAAATCCGTCGTCCTTCACACGGATGAGCCTCGTTTTATATTGCGATTTACGAAGGACGATTTTATCCCCATCGCCCAGTTCAAATACCGCCTTGCCGTCCGTTGTGACATACACCGACGTCCCCTTCGACACAATATCGCACAGTTCTATAACGGAATCGCCGTTCAAGATTACGGGACGGTTATTCAGTGTGTGCGGACAAATGGGAGTAAGGCAGATGCAGTCGAGAATCGGCTCAAGAACAGGGCCGCCTGCCGAAAGTGAATATGCGGTTGAACCTGTTGGGGTGGAGGCTATGATGCCGTCTGCCAGACAGGTCTGCATTTTTATGCCGTTTGCCGCAATGGTGTAGTTGAGTATCCTTGCCACGGGTCCGTTTGTGAGCACCGCATCGTTGAGGCACCGCGATGAGAACCGAATCTCACCCCGGGGGGACACTACGGAAACGTCCAGCATCAGGCTCGCTTCAATGGTGTAGTCCCCGGCAAGGATTTTGTCAACGAGAGGAATCTCGCCTATCTCTATCTCCGCAAGGAAGCCGACTCTGCCGAAGTTTATGCCCACAAGGGGAATATTGCATCCTGCCAAACGGTTTGCCGCATCGATAATGGAGCCGTCGCCGCCGAGAACCACAGCCGCATCCGTATCGGGGGGAGGACTGTCCTCCTCGCGGATAAAGGAAACGCCGCTTCGCTCAGTGGAGAAAGACCGTTCGGATTCGTATGTAACAACGGAGCATCCCCCCGAGAGAAGTCTTGTTACAAGATCTCCGATGAGGTCTTTGTCGATATTTTTCGATGGATTCACCATGAGGATGATCTTTTTAATGGCTTTCATTCACAACCTCCCTGATCTCTCCGTCCGTGATCCGTCTGCCGTCGGTGGGGGAAAGCCCCCGTTTCGCGTAATACAGGTATTCAATGTTGCCGTCGCCCCCCGTGATGGAGGAGCGCATCAGACCTATGGGAACGAAACCTGACACAGCCGCCGCGGACAATACCTTCTTTATGGCGGAGGTGTGGAATTTTTTGTCCTTTACGATGCCGTTTTTGTTAAGCGCTTCCCTTCCGCACTCAAACTGAGGCTTGATGAGGGATATGAGCACCGCATCCTCCGTTGAGACCGCGGGAACGGCAGGCAGGATCAATGTCTGGGAAATAAAGGAAAGGTCACTGACGATAATGCCGCATGGCTCGGGGATGGATGTGGGAGAAAGCTCCCTCGCGTTGAAGCCTTCCATGGAGATCACCCTCGGATCCCCTCTCAGACTCTCATCCAACTGTCCCTTGCCCGAATCCACTGCGTAGACCCGTCCGGCCCCCCGTTTCAGGAGGCAGTCGGTAAAGCCGCCCGTGGATGCGCCGATGTCAAGGGCTGTGGAGCCGGCAACATCAATGCCGAAGCCTTCAAGTGCGCCGTCCAGCTTCACACCGCCGCGGCTCACAAAGTCGTAGGGCTTACCCGTAACCTCCACGGTGTCACCCTCACCTACGGCAAGGGAAACCTTCGTCACCCGTCTGCCGTTTACAAGGACGAATCCGCCCTCGATACATTCCGCCGCCTTGCTTCTGCTTTTTGCCAATCCCATTTCCGTGAGATATACATCAAGTCTCATTATTTTTTCCGTTCCATAAGCCAGAGAGCCAGCTTGCAGAGCACCTCACTGCCGATATAGTCGGAAACGGCTTCCACGGCGAGAAGGGTCAGCAGGGATTCCTCATCCTCCGCCTCAAAGATGCTCTTGAAGCGCAGAACCGTCTTTTTACCGTTCTTTTCGTCGCTTCCCACGTTCTTTCCGAGGGTTGCCGTATCGCTTTTTACATCAAGGAGGTCATCGTGAATCTGGAATGCCAGTCCCACCGCCTCCGCGTAAACAGAAAGTCGTTTTATATTCTCCTCTGTGGGCGTATCGGTTGCCGCATAATATCCGAGGAGGCACGCCGCCTTTATGAGAGCTGAGGTTTTCATCATGTGGAGCTTTTTCAGCTCATCGTAGCTGTCAACGGTAAGGCCGAGGTCGATATACTGACCGCCTGCCATACCGAGGGTACCTGCCTGACGGGCAAGCTCGCCAACCGCCAGTCTGACAGCCTTATCCGAGACGAATTTGTTGGAGGATGCCACCTCAAAGGCATAGGTGAGAAGGGAGTCCCCTGCAAGGAGGGCATTTGCCTCACCGTATTTGATATGGCAGGTAGGCTTTCCGCGGCGCAGTTCGTCGTCGTCCATGCAGGGCAGGTCGTCGTGGATGAGGGAGTAGGCATGAACCATCTCCAGCGCACAGGCAAAGGGGATGGCAGCCGCCTCACTTCCGCCGAACAATTTGGCAAACTCCAGAACAAGGAAGGCTCTGATCCGCTTGCCGCCGCCGAGGGTTGAATAGCGCATAGCCTCTGCCAATCCGCTGTCCCCCACATACTCCGGGGACAGGTATTCGTCAAGTGCAGCCTCCACCTTTGCGGCACATTCTGCCAATTTTTCCTCAATAGGGAGGGACATATAGGTAAATTCCATATCCATGGGAAATATCCTTTCGTTTGGGGATTATTTCATATCGGTTTCCGCCATGCCGCCGTCGGGGGAGCCGACAAGCAGCTTCACCTTCTGCTCCGCCGTATCAAGTCTCTGATTGCACAGCTTCACCAGCGCCACACCCTCTTCAAACAGTCCGAGGGACACGTCAAGAGGGGCGTTGCCCGACTCAAGGGCGCGGACGATCTCCTCAAGCCGTGCCATGGCGGCTTCAAAGGTCATATCCTTTATTTCTTCTGTATTCATATCTCTATATCCTTTTTATTTATTCACCCTGATTTTTTTCGCTTCCGCATCGATCTCGCCGTCAGAGGTGCGGAAGGTGAGGATATCTCCCTCCCTGACCTGCGAAGCGGATTTCACAAGGTCGCCGCTTTCCTTTTGATACACGGCGCTGTACCCTCGCTGAATAACGGCAAGGGGATTGAGGGCATTGAGCCGTCCAACCTCAGCGGCAAGGCGAAATTTTCGCTCTGCAAGCATACCCTCTTCAACC
>SVSU01000006.1 GCA_015064135.1 Oscillospiraceae bacterium | reverse complement strand
AACGGCGTAACATGGACATTCGACTACGATGCAGGCACACTGACCATCGGCGGCGAAGGCGCAATGAAGAACTACAGCTACAGTGTAACAGCAGGTTCTGCAGCTCCTTGGGCTTGCACAATGCGCAATGTTCGTGAATTCGTAACAAAGATCGTAATCGGCAAGGATGTAACATCCATCGGTCAGTACGCATTCTACGGCATGGAAAATGCAACCGAGATCGTATTTGAGGAAGGCTCTGCACTGACAACAATTGCAACAGGTGCTATCGGTTATACAGGTATCAAGAATATCGTATTCCCCGCATCCCTGACAACAATTGAAGCAAACGGTGTATACTTCAACGCAGCTCTTGAATCTATCAGCTTCGAAGAAGGCACTGCTCTGACTACAATCGGTAACTATGCGTTCCGTGACTGTACTGCTCTTACATCCGCAACTCTGCCCGCAAGCCTTACATCTATCGGCGCGAAGATCTTCTACAAGTCTCCCAGCGTAGTTGTAACAGCTCCCGCAGGCTCCGTTGCTGCAAATTATGCAGTAAACAACGGTTATGCACTTGCTGAATAATCAAGGCTAACCTTGTTTGAGCAAAAGCTTAAACCCCGATGAATAATCGGTAATATGAGTAAACTGCATGACACTTCCGTGTCATGCAGTTGAAAATTAAGTTTTTCGCACGATGTGAATCACTTAGCGAAAAACTTAATTTTCAACTGCATGAAAAGTATTTCTGTGTAAAAACAAAATACAGATGGAAAGTTGATGCTTATCCGAAAGGAATATGTCGTTTTGGACGGGGCGGATCGACGTTATTACGTTTTATTAGTGATGGTTACAGTATACCGGGATTTACATTGTGATAACGGAGACCGGAAACATGAGCAATGTAAACCCCGGAGTTGCTTTTTATAGATATGTTTTCAAAATAACGGGAGATAAAATGCGGAATCCATCTTCAACATTTAAGATAAACCCGACTCAGACGATTCAGTGGCTCATGTTGATATGCATTTTCATAAGCGTTCAAAATGTGTATCATATGTATTACGTTTTGTTTGCGTCCTTTGTGCTTTTTTTGCTGCTTCCGAATCTGAAAATCAGGATCAACGCCTCATCTATCTGCCTGCTCCTTCTCGGAGTGGCTATGTTGATTTTTGATACGCTCAGTCAGAGCAGTTTGATGGCCATGCTACGTCAGTTTGTGTGGTTTTGCGCCTATACCCTTGGGTTGTGCTTTATTTCTGCCAACAATACCTACGAGCAGAAGGAGAATCGCGTCAAGCTTGTCCTGGGCGTTCTCGGAACAGGAACTTTTCTGCATTATATTTTAAACATGATCATAAATTTCGGCTCGGAAACCAGACGAGCTCGGGATTTCTGGTCAGGTGAATACACGAGCGCAACAGCACAGGCGTGTCTTGCTTGTATTGCCCTCAGTATATTTATTGCTGTCATTTTTACCGATGCGAAAAGGGTGTGGAAGATACTCAGCATTGTGGGAATGGCAATTATCATGATATACAATGTGGGTGTTCTTGCCGGACGAACCCTGCTGTTTATAACTCCTTTTCTCTTTGTCTTTGCCTTTATTCATCAAAGCTACAATAAGAGGATAAATCCCTTTCGGAAGCTGTTTGTGATTGCTTTTATTATATTGGTGATTATTGCTCTTTATTATTTGAATGTTTTTGGCATAAAGGATGCATTTGAGGAGTCCAACTTCTACTATCGATTCTTCGAGGTAGAGGGAAGAAGCGTTTTCGCAGACACCCGAGTTTCCAAAAAACTCAGATATTTGCACTATATGCTGAATTTCCCCTGGGGCGGTTCAAAGCTCAAGGAGGTTGTTCCCGGATATGCCCACGACCTCTATCTTGATACCTACAACCTGGGCGGCGTATTCGCTCTTATCGGTGTTGGCGTGTACAGTTTTCTCGCATTATTTCGTGCATTTCGGGTTTTTCGGAACAAAAAGATATCCTTCGGCGTCAAACAGGTACTGCTATGTATCTATCTGTCAACGAATGTTATGTTTTTCCTTGAGCCCATTCTGCAGGGCGTTCCGTGGCTCTTTGCGTCATATTGTATTATTGACGGATTGGCGACCTGTCTATTGACATCGGCTCGAAGCGAACAACATAAAGAGAGATACAAAAACAGAATCAGCATCAGAAAACCTGATACAGAAAATATAAAAATAGGAAAAGGAGAAAAAAATGAAGATTAAAAGATCAGTAAGTGCTGTCCTTGCTGCCCTTCTGGCGGCCGGAACAATGCCCTTTTATGCGATGGCGGCAGAGCTCCCCTTCAAGGATGTTGCAAAAAACTCCTGGTATTACAACGATGTAAAGAACGCATATGAGATTGGCCTCATCAACGGACGTGAACTGGATAAGTTTGAGCCCGAGGGAAACCTTACATATGCAGAGGCGGTTAAGCTGGCGGCTTGTATGCACCAGACCTATACAGGTGCGGCGCCCATTCAGGCGGTAACAGGAGCTGATTGGTATGTTCCCTATGTGGAATACTGCCGTTCCGCGCGTATCATTTTCAAGAATTACAACTGGAACGAAAATGCGACAAGAGAAGTGTACATGGATATCTTCTCCCGCGCGCTTCCTGCAGATGCTCTTTCCGAGATCAACAATGTAGAATACGGCATGGTTCCCGACGTTCCCACTACCCATGAATATGCATACAGCATTTATCTGCTGTATCGTGCCGGAATCGTGCGCGGTATGGACGATCAGCTGACCTGCAAGCCTGCAAGCTACGTTACAAGAAGCGAAGTTGCGGCAATCCTTACAAGAATGATGGACGACACAGCAAGAATTACCCTTGAGCTTCCCGAGGATAAGCCCGAGACAAACGGCGGCGATGTTGTTGTCGATGACGCTGAGAACAACAAGAAGCCTACCACAGGCGATAAAGATGCCGAGAAGGATGTTCTGATCCTTCCCTGGACACAGAACGGCGCAAAGCCTGCTGAGCAGTATACTCTGGCAGATATCGAAAAGCTGAGCCAGAGACAGCGTGAGGTGTTCCTCAGAGATTACCCCGATCTTCCCGCAACTCTAGAATGGCTTGAAAAGAACAACGGCAAGACTCCCGATAAGGATAACGAAACGGATAGACCGGTTACCCCCGGCAAGCCCTCCGAAACAGATAAACCCACCGAAACAGATAAACCTTCCGAGACAGAAAAGAACCCCACCGAGACAGAATCTGTTAAGCCCGAAGGTATCGTTACCGATGATATGCCTTGGGAAAAGGACGGCGCAAAGCAGCCCGAGGATTACACAAAGGAAGAATATATGGCTCTGACCACCGAACAGAAGGCGGCATTTGAGGCATTCTTCCCCCTGCCCGAGGAGTTCGATGCATGGCTTGTAAGAGTTGGTTTGAAGGCTCCCGAGGAAGTTGAGACAGAAGATCCTGATCTTCCCGATTTTGACGACGTGTATATCCCCGAAGAGGATGAGAAAGAAGATGACTCTATGCCCTGGCTGGAACCCGGAGCAAAGGCACACGGGGATTATACAAAAGCAGACTACGACAAGCTTAACAACAAGCAGAAGGAGTTATTCCTTGCCTTCTTTGAGAATCCCGAGGATTGCGAAGCATGGATGATCAAGTATGGTCTGAAGGATCCTGCCGAGGAGGACACAAAGCCCTCAGGCACTATCAATCCCGACGATTTCGATATTCCCGACATGATGCCGTGGGACCAGCCCGGCGGAAAAATGCCCGAAGAATATACCGCCGCCGAGTACAATGCCCTCACACCCGAGCAGAAGCAGGCATTCCAGGACTTCTTCCCCGATCCTATGCTGTGGGAAGAATGGGCAGCGGCAAACGGTATTGCACCTTGATTTTGCCCGACCTGAATTAACCGAATAAAAACAAGCTTCCGTTGTGTTGATTTTGCAATCAAGATAACGGAAGCTTTGTTTGTGCTGACATATTCTTACTTCTTGCTGCTGCCAAGTTCATTCCAGAGCGTAAAGCCGAGGATTAAAATACCGCCTGCAATCTGCGGAAGTGCGATGGGCTCGCCGAGGATGGCAACGGAGACGATGACGGCAACAAGAGGGTCGATATAACTGAGGATAGCTGTTTCCTGCCCGTTCAGCTCACGGAGGGAGGAAAAGTAGAGACAGTAGGTAATACCCGTGTGTATGAGACCAACCGTGATAAGACAGCCCCAGCCGATGCCGCCGAGGGAGCCCAGATTGATTCCGTCCGTGAGGAGCACATAGGGGACGAGCACGATGATCGCGGCGATGAACTGGAAGAAGGTTCGCTCGATGCCGCCTACGTTTTTGATGTATTTGTTCAGGATAATGACAGCGGCGTAGAAAAGCGCGGCACCCAGACCGAACAGAACACCGAGTAGATGGGACTCCGCCTGAGCCGCACCGCCGTCCTTTTGGAAAAGTACAACGAGAATAAGTCCTGCCGTTGCCATAACGGAGCAGATGAGCTGTTTCGCCGTGAGCCTTTCTCTGAACAGGATGGGGCAAAGGACGGTGACGATCACGGGAGCGAAGTAGTAGCTCAGAGTGGAGATGGAAACGGTGGTGTAGCGGTAGGACTGGAAGAGAAGGATCCAGTTGATGCCCATGGCGGCGCCCGAGAAAAAGAGGAGGGGCAGTTCCTTTTTGATTTCACGCATATTCAGCTTTTTTCCGGCGGCGAGGAAGTAAATGATAAGCAGCGCTGCGGCGAGTGTGGCTCGGTACAGGGCAAGCTCACCGGAGGAGACGCTGATGTTCCGCACGAACAGGGGCAGGGTTCCGAAGATGGCCATGGAGGCGATAAGCTTGATACGGGCTGTGTTGTTGTGCATTGGCGGGGTCTCACTTTCTGAAACTTTTATCTTATTATATTGTAGGAAAGAGAGATTGTCAATGGTTTTTGGGAACTTTTGGGGGTGTGATGCCGTCTAAGGTGGGCTCGAGTGGGCAAATCTTCGGAAAAACCTTGCTGAAATGGCAAAAAATTGTGTAAAAAATTGTGAATTGACTTGTCATTTGGCTTCAAATGTGGTATGATATAGAAGAAGCCCCCTTTTTTCGGGGCGAGACCGACTCAGGGCAAAATTTATTTAATAAAATTTCAAAAGGAAGGTAAAAGAAATGAAAAAGAAGATCTTTGGAATGATCGTAACACTTATTGCAGTTATGATGATCGTTCCTCTGGCAATCAGCGCGGCAGATCCTTCTTTCTCCGTTGAGGGAAGCATTGTTGACGGCGGAGCAGAAGAAATCACCGTTGCGGTAGACGGAAAGGCAACGCTGACTCTCAAGGATGTTCCCGCAACCGCTACCATCACCTATAACAAGGGCGGCGACTCCAATGTTGGATATACAGAGAGCAGTGATAAGAAGTCTATCACCATCGAGGGTAACGAAGTAACAAGTTCCCCCGTAACAATCAATATTCAGATCAAATGGGAAGTAACATCCGGTGGAAAGACAATCAAGAATCAGAGAGATCTTGCCTGCCGTGTAAACGTTGTTCCCAAGGCTATCACCTCCTTCACCGTAAAGGGAAGAGTGGATACTCTGAAGAACGGTCAGCCCGATGATTATGAAATCACTCTGACCGACAACCTTGACTTCTATGTTGGTGACAAGTTTACCGTATTAAGCGGTAAGGTGGAATTCAACAGCGGCGAATCAAAGAATGTTACCGCTGATGAGTTTGTTGTTACAGGCTCCGATGTTAATGTTGCGGAGTTCACAGCAGGTCAGACAGGTATCTCCTTCACACTGACCACTGCTGACCCCAACCAGCCCAAGCGTTCCGAGATCCACACAAAGGCTCAGAATTACAGAGTTCACGTTGTGGCAAGAGAAACCGAAGTAACACTTGAAAAGAACCCCGATTACGTTAAGGAAAACAAGTTTGTAACTGTTTACGACGAAGGCGAAAAGTTCGATTTCAACAGCATTCGTCTCGCAGTTTACTATAAGAATACAACAGCTCTCAAGGACCATGCATATTACAAGGGTGCGCAGGGCTTTAACGCTGAAGATGTAATCATGGCAGTGGGCCTCGACGAGTTCACAGTTTACTACAACAACGAACCCCACACATTCACATTCTCCGAACTGGGTGTTACAACAGTAGCAGCAAAGAGCGTTAAGCCCTACATCAAGGCAGGCGGCACCGAGGTATATTACTACGGCGATATATTTGACTTTACCACACTTGAACTGGATGTCGTTGAAAAGGGACAGTCCGGTGAAAAGACATATGTTGTAAAGAGCAATGGTTTCACACCCGTTTCCCCCAAGGGCAGACTGACTGCCGATGACGAAGGCATTACCATCAAGTATGACACAAAGACCTACACCTTCAAGTGGAACGAGATCAAGCTCCGCGACGATGTAACAAGCAGCGTTGTTGTTCTTGAGGATAACCGTGTTCTGAAGGGCATCGTTGCAGAAGGCGAGCCTCTGAAGGCGAAGTATACCGACGGTCAGACCGTAAAGGACTGGAGTGGTATCAAGTTCTATGCACTTTATGATGTTTACGACGCGGCAACCGATACAACCAAGGAAGTAAAGAAGCTCCTCTCCGAAAACGAGATTGGCAACATCACAGCAAAGCCCTGCGAATACAGCCAGTATGACCCCGAAAAGAATACATATGTTGTTATCGACTATAAGGAAGGCAAGACAACAGTAAGAGGCTATGTATACGGTTTTGAGATCGTTGAAAATGCGGTTGAGTCCATCAAGGTAACAACTCCTCCCACAAAGACCGAATACGAAAACGGCGACAAGCTGAAGCTGGACGGCATGAAGGTTACCATTTACTACACAAATGGTACCAGTGAAGTTCATTCCTATGATGACCCCACAATCTCCTGCTCTCCTGCTCACGGTGAAGAAGTGTCTGCTACAACAAAGGCTGTTACCGTTGTTTACAAGAGTGGCAGTGTTGTAAAGGAAACAAAGTGGGAAGGTCTCAAGGTCAACAGCTCCGTAAAGATCAAGAAGGCGACCATCTCCGTAAAGCCCGACAAGATGACTTACGAAGTTGACGAATCCTTCGATCCCACAGGTATTGAAGTTACCATCATGTATGCGGATATGGAAACTCCCGATACTGTTTACACCGATAGGGACTTCAACAGTTTCTCAAGAGTATTCAAGAGCACAAAGGATAACAAGGTTGAGCTGACAATCAAGAACCCCTACAATGACAAGGATTCCGTAAAGCTGACCCTTGAAGTTGAAGTAACTGAAAAGGTTGTTCCCAAGTCCATCGAGGATATCTCCTACAAGAAGACTTACCTTGAAGGCGAGAAGATCTCCCTTGAGGATATCACGGACTACTTTGTTCTTATGTCCGACGGCACAAAGATCACAAAGGAACAGTTCGACGATATGCTGGAGGATACCACTCTGGCATCAAGCAAGAAGCCTTCTATCACCACAACTCCCGCAACTACAACCGCATTGAAGAAGACAGACAAGAAGTTTGTTGTCAACTTCAAGTACAAGGGCGTAACCGTTAAGAGCGAAGACCTTGCTATTGAGGTCAAGACTCCCGTATGCGTTCTTTCCAACACAACAAATTCCACTGTAACTCCCTACGAAAGCCTTGAGCTGGCTCTGGAAGCAGCAAACGAGCTGACTACAACTCAGGCAAAGACTGTTACAATCACACTGAAGCAGGATGTTGAGCTTGCGTCAAAGTATCAGTTCAACGCAGAGCGTTCCATCGTAATCGACCTGAGTGGAAACGACCTCACCATGTCCCGGACACAGCTGATCGTTCCTCACAAGTCCACTTACAAGAATGTTGAGATCGAGCTCAAGAACTCCGCAAGCACCGACGCGACCATCATCTATGACAAGACCGACAAGGATATGCAGATCATTCTCGGAAAGAATGATAAGCTGGTTATCGACTGGGAAACCGAAATTCCCGGTATCTACGAAATCACCCTGAAGGCAGGCGATCACGGTAAGATCAGCGGTCCTACCGAAGTTGCTCACGGAAACGATGCGAAGTACACCATCACTCCCGACGAAGGCTACGAAGTTGACACCATCTTTGTTGACAAGAAGCAGCAGGGTAAGGGTACGACCATTACCATCCAGAGCGTAGATGACGACCACACCATTGAGGTAACATTCAAGGAAGTTGTTGTTGAATGGGTGAACCCCTTCACAGACGTTTCCAAGTATGCAAACTACTACGAAGCCATCCAGTTCGTATACGAGAACAACCTGTTCAAGGGCGTTTCCTCCAATAAGTTTGAGCCCGGTGAGACAATGACCCGTGCTATGTTCGTAACCGTTCTCGGAAGACTCCAGGGCATCAGCGAAAACGACTCCCGTTATGCAGGCAAGTCCTCTTTCTCCGATGTGAAGTCCTCCGCGGCTACAAGCTGGTATGTTCCCTACGTTGAGTGGGCTTCCCAGTGCGGTCTGCTCCTCGGTTATGAAGACGGCACATTCCGTCCCGATAACGAGATCTCCCACACCGAAATGTACATCCTCATGCAGAGATATGCCCAGAAGATCCTCGGCAAGACCGGCTCCGCGACAGGAACCAGAGTTACCGTAAGTGACGCTGCAGATATCCCCACATGGGAAGGCGCTTACGAGGCTGTTCAGTACGCTACAAAGTACAACTACCTTGTAACAACAAGCAACAAGATCAAACCCAATGACGATGCTCTGAGACATGAGCTTGCATCACTTCTGAAGAGCTTCTGCGACGAGTTCGGTCTCCTGCAGACAACAAAGAAGTAAAAGCGTAATACCAACGGGGCTGTGACTTTATGCGCAGCCCTGTTTGTACCTTGTGACAATTTATTGTCAATGACAATAGATCATTTTTATAAAATGAGGTGAACCTATGAAAAAGACTACTACTGCACTGACTGCCCTTGTGCTCAGTGCTATGCTGACGGCTCCTGCCCTTGCTGAGGAGGAAATACTGCTGATTGCTCCCAACCCCAATTCCGAGGCTGCTGTTGAACTTGCGGCTGAGGCGGCGGAGGAGACGGAAGCGGAGGAACACAAGGTGTCCTACCCCAAGCTTGAAGGATACGATTTCGCTGTAATTACAAGCTCCTACATTGCAGAGGGCGGCGATACAACTCCCATGGTCGATGGCTTGAGCGATACCGCAGTTACCGTGACCGCAGATGGGGCAGAAAAGACCCTGTCCGTTTATGTGACCTCCTACGCACCCTACGAGCTTTCCGCCATTGCAGGAATGTTCGGTGATGTCGTTCCCACCGTCCGCGTGTTCGGCTCCAATGACTATGCGCTTGCCGAATGGAAGGAGATCAGACTTTCCAAGAATGCCGTTGATAACGAAGGTTTTACAACGATCAAGACGGTAGATATGGACATTACAAAGACAGAGGAATACCGCTTCTTCAGAGTGGACATGACCATTGCTGAAGGCGAGTTTTCCGTTGCTGAGCTTGTTATGTACAGACCCGAGGGAAAGATGCTCATCCCCGTTTACGCCGAGGGAGACGGATTGAGCGTGGATGCTGAGATCATCGGCTACAAGGAACCCGGCAGCGAAGAAATCGTTCAGCTTCCCAAAAAGCCTGCTGTTGTTCGCAAGCCCTTTGAAATTCGTCTGCGCCCCACAGCAAAGCCCTACAAGGTGGAAAAACTGAGCAAGTAATTCAGTAATAAAAGAAAAAGCAAAGCGGCATGAACTCCTGATGCACATTCGACGGAGTTCACTGCCGCTTTTTTCAGTTTTTCCTCGATAATGCCGGACAGCACCGGGAGTGGGGCGGTTCGCTTGTAGCTCAAATCAAACTTTATCCCCACTCGATAAACTCAGCCTACTCATTGGAGAATTTTCCGCAAGGGAAATTCTCGGGAGTGGGGCGGTTCGCTTGTAGCTCAAATCAAACTTTATCCCCACTCGATTGTATCATATCGCGAAGGGAAGCCAACGCTTCGGAGACACCGCCGATGCTGTCAATAAGCCCGATGTTTACGGCTTCCTTTCCGTCCACAATGGAGCCCACATCCGTGGCAATCTGATCGGTGCGAAGGAGGAGCTCACGGAACTTGTTCTCGTCCACGTTGGAGTGATCTACAACAAAATTCACGATTCGATCCTGCATTCGCTCGAAGTAGTAGTAGGTTTGGGGCACACCCACCACGGTCCCACTCATGCGGACAGGGTGGATGGTCATGGTGGCGGAGGGCACAATAAAGGAACGATCCGATGCGACGGCGAGGGGGACACCGATGGAGTGACCGCCCCCCAGTACAAGGGAAACGGTGGGCTTTGACATACCTGCAACCATCTCAGCAATGGCAAGCCCTGCCTCAACGTCGCCGCCCATGGTGTTCAGCACCATCAGCATTCCGTCTATGTCACTGCTTTCCTCAATGGAAACGAGAAGGGGGATGATGTGCTCGTATTTTGTGGCTTTCTGACCGTCTCCGAGAAGGTAGTGGCCTTCGATTTGCCCGATGATGGTCAGGCAGTGGATCGTCTCACCTTCGGAACGGGAGATGACGCCGCCGCTTTTCATGATGTAGTCCAGTTTGTCCGTGGCGGCGGAGGGGTTTTCGTTGTTTACTTCATTGTCGGTGGCGCTTTCGCATACGTCGTCATTGGATGCGGAAGAATAAAGCATACTCATTAAAATACCTCCATGCATATTGGCATTTTAGTTTTGCCCACATGGAGGTTTTTTATGCTTGTGATTTGTTTTACACGGGGAGGTTGGTTAAAAGAAGCGCTCCCGTAATAAGACTTACTGTATTTGCAACGACTGCACCGAGGACAGCTCGTTTTTTGGTGTGTTCCCTGAAGTATCGTGCAAAGACAAAAGCTTCCGTGATGAAAATGAGGAGCTCACCGCCGTAATATGCGAATTGCCAGTAGCCGAGGGGAGGAATATCTCCTGTCAGAACCAGATTCAAAAGGGTTTGTGTGGCAAGGTTGGCAATGAGAAAGACGAGCCATGTCCGCTTTTCCCGATAGCCGAAGGCAAAAAACAGAATGGCGGTTTCCACAACAAGGGTGATTCCCACACGCATTCCGATAAGGAGGATATCACGACGGGGGGAGTAGGAATCTGTCAGTGTTCCGTTGTCAAGATTCAACGTAAAGATGTTGTTGTACCGCTGCGGCAGGTCGGAGGGAAGGCTGAGAGTCAGAGAAATGTCCTCCGAGTCGGATTTTGCAATGAGCAGGGCATTTGCGATATCCTCTTTGTCAAGGGGATGGCCGTTGTCGTTGTATGTACAGCGGAAGTAGCTTTCCCAACCACGTTCGCTTTTCAAAA
This sequence comes from Oscillospiraceae bacterium, assembly GCA_015064135.1. Classification (GTDB taxonomy): domain Bacteria; phylum Bacillota; class Clostridia; order Oscillospirales; family CAG-272; genus UMGS1696. The sequence goes on along the minus strand of SVSU01000006.1, from coordinate 26,585 downwards.
GAGGGATTCCGTCGCCGACAAATGACGTGCAGAGCTCGTATGAGGGAATCAGACTTATCTGAAGGTCATCGGGGGCGTTGTTCACGAGAACGGTGAAGCATGGAGGCTCCGCGGCATTGGCGATTGCGGGGATGGTGCAGGCAAAGATGAGCATAAGGGTCAAAGCCAGCGAAAGAAAGCGCAATTTCATGTAGACACCTCCTTTTGTATATTGTTGAAAAACTTACAGCCTGCTCACCTGTTCTGCGGCGGACATGATTCCCAGTTTGCCGCTTTCGTAGGTGAGACCGCCCTGGAGAAAGGCGATAAAGGGAGCGCGCATGGGCCCGTCAGCGGAGAGTTCGATGGATGCGCCGCCCGTGAATGCACCTGCCGCCATAATAACGGGGTCGGTGTAACCGGGCATATCCCAGGGCTCGGGGGTAACATGGGCATCAATGGGGGAGGCGCTCTGAATACCGCGGCAGAACGCGCAGAGACCATCGCCCGTGCCGCATTCGATGGTTTGGATAATATCGCTTCGGCGCTCGTTCCATTTGGGGGAGACCTTGTAGCCGAGGGCATCAAAAATATACGCCGCAAGGTGTGAGGTTTTCATTGCCTGCGCTACGGTGTGGGGGGCATAGAACATACCCTTGATGATGTTGCGGTTCTGCCCGAGAGATGCACCTGCGTCAAGGCCTACACCGGGGGAGGTGAGACGGTTGCCGCAAAGCTCCACACATCGTTCCGTGCCGATGATATAGCCGCCCACATCCGCCATGCCGCCGCCGGGATTCTTAATGAGGGAGCCTACGATAAGGTCAGCCGCCGCTTCGCCAGACACCTCGCTTGGAACATAGCAAGGCTCGCTTTCCTCTGTGAACTCGCCGTAGCAGTTGTCGCAGAAGAAAACAGGCTCGGGGATAGCGAGGTCGTGTGCGGTCTTTTTTACGAAAAATGCCGCTTTCCTGATTTCGGAAACGGTAAGGGTGGGGCGCTGTTCATAGCCTTTGGAGCGCTGGATGTATACCATCTTTACTCTGCTGCCGTACTGCTCCATTTTTGCGCGGATCGCGGCAAAGTCAAGAATTTTTCTGCCGTTTTCCTCAGTGAAGCCGCAGGAGTCGAAAGAGACGCCGAAGTCGAGGAGACTGCCGGAGCCTGCTTCGCCTTCCAAACCGATGACCTCCAGCATGGTGTCGTAGGGCTTGCCCGTAATGGAGAGCATCACATCTCCCGGGCGAAGGATGCCGAAAAGACCGACGGTCAGTGCATGGGTGCCCGAGATAAGCTGGGGACGCATAAAGCCCGAGGGGGCGCGGTAAATAAGTGCGGCAAGGTTGTCGATGGTGTCGCGGCCCATATCTCCGTAGCCATAGCCCGTAGAAGGGGTGAAAAGTGATTCGGACACGCGGCATTCACGGAAGCAGTCGAGAACGTGCTCCGTGTTTTTCTCCGATATTTCGTCAATAGTGCGGAAAATGGGGGCAAGGGCAGCTTCCGCTTCTGCCGCTAAATTTCTGATTCTGTCTGAAATAACCATGATGGACTCCCCCAAATTACATAATTCGTGTAAGCAGTGTGTGGAAGGCCTTGTCGTAATAGTCCTCCGCACGGTTCTTGACCTCGGCAAAATTCTCCCTTGTGCATCCATCAAGGATGAAAGGCTTGCGGTCAGTATACTTGATGTAGCAGATCATGAAACGAACCCAGTCGGTGCTGCCGTCCCCGAGAGGTGTTGTATTTGCCGCGGACAGCATACGGTCACAGCCGTGGAGGTAGCCGATGTCGTGCTTCAGGTAATAGAACATACCTTCTTCATCGGATGCATGGATGAAGCTGCCCGGATCAAGGAGTGCGGAAAGACGAACGCCGCAGTCTGCTTCCAGTTCCTCTATAAGGGTCTTTTGGCGGCGAGGGGAGGGAATAATGTCGAATACGGAGCCCTCCAGAGTGAGCTGAACGCCAACCTTCTGCGCTTCCAGGCAAATCTCGCGGAGGCTTTCCTTCAGATTCAGGTAGTCCGATTCGTAGGTATCAGCTGAGATGCCTCTTTTGCCTTCCGTGAATCCGCATTCCGTGGCAATGAAGCGCACATCGCTTTCCGCTGCAAAATCAATATATCGTTTTGCATAGTCGATATGCTTCTTTCTTGCATCACGGTCGGGGTTTCTGAGGTCCGTGAACATTCCGAGTGAGACGACCTCGATGCCGCGTGAACGGAATTCACCGCAGGCCGTTCTTACCTTTCCGCTTGTGATGCCCGAAAGATCGCCGATGCCGTTGTATTTCCAACCGTCAAGGTCACTGTGGGTGAAGCAAAGCTCCGTTGTGCGGAAGCCTGCTCTCTGCATGATGTCTGCCGCTTCGGAAACGGAGGTTCCCGAGAGTGTGCGGCTGGTTAATCCGATATTAAGCATAATTATCTCCATTCTGCCCCATATGGGCGAAAACACTTTTCTTTATATCTTAATTATAATATACACAAAATCAATAATCAATAAACGGACGGTGAATTTTAAAAGAAAAAGGATATGTCTCCCGTTTTTTGGGATGCCATATCCTTTGGTTTCGCTTTGCCTTACCGGTCAAACTCTTTGCCTTACCAGTCAAACTCTTTGCCTTACCAGTCAAATTCTTTGCCTTACCAGTCAAAGAGATCAAACTTCTTCTTTCTTCCGATAAAGAGACCGCGGAGGCAGTAGCGCGTTACTGCAGGGTCCTCACAGATGGCATACTGACACTCCATGTAGTCCTTGAACTCCTCGTCCGTCATGTCGTTGACATAGGGATCAAGGGCGTTCATTGCCTCGTAGGTGCTGGCAATGGAGACAATGTCGATCTTGTACTCGCGGCACAGGTCGGAGATCTCCTCCATGGTCATGCCGTAGAAGTTATCGAAAACATGGGTCTTTTCCACCTTCGCCAGTTTGCGATATGCTTTGATCTTGTCTGCCGGATTGTTGGGGCAGTTGACCACCGCCATATGCTGATTGTGGGTCAGGGCAAAGGGGGTCATGAAGGAGAATACGAAATATCCTCCCTGTTTTATGACACGGAGAGATTCTCTGACAAACAGCTCGCGCTCAGCCTGCGTGGTGAGGCGGTACATGGTACGCAGAGAGATGAGAATGTCGAAGCTCTCGGAGGAGAACGCAGACAGATCAAGTGGTGTTCCCATGCCAACGCTTTCCAGAAGATGTGCGCCCGGGTTGCTGCGGATCAGAGCGAGGTTATCGTCAGAGGGCTCCGTGACGGTGACGGAATAACCCTTTGCCGCAAGCTCGATTGCATAGGACGCATTGTTTGCGGAGGTGTTGAGCACCTTGCCTTCGCCGGGAAGATATTTATCAAAAAGATAATTTATTGTCAGGTGCTTGATATCGTGCAGACGGTCATCGGCGTGGGAATCGTTGTCGCCGTAGAAGCCGCAATACTTGAATCTGTCCATGAATTCAACTGCCTTTCAAGAGCGTATTTTATATAAAAAGGGTGTTGTGTCACATCGATGGTATAAACTTATCTATTATAATATTATCATATAAAGCAGATATTGTCAACATTTATCCGAGGAATTCTTGCATTTGACGGAGTTTTCCCCCTTTTTTGCCCTTTTTAATGCGCTTTGTATACAACCGAGCAGTTTTCGGGAAACACACCGCTGCCGATCTTTATTTTTTCCTTCGCGGTTTCTATGATGACCTCCGAAAGATTATCACAATAGGCGAAGGCATGGCTTTCGATGCGGCTTACATTTTCGGGAATTGTAACAGAGACCAATCTCTCACAGCCTGCAAAAGCATTCTCGCCGATGGTTGTTACCCCTTCTCCGATGACGATTTCCCTGATTCTCACACCCCAGGGTGCGCGGTTTCCGCTTGAAAAATTCTCCATTGGCCCTTTGCCCGATAGGGTGAGGACTCCTTTTTTTATCCTCCAGTCAAGACCGCCCGAGATCCCCTTTTTCTTTGGCGTTCTGCGGACGATCTCCTCCGCGGCGATGATAAGAATGACCGATGCAAAAATAATCAATGCAGGCATGGTGCTCCTCCTGTGCTTTTGTAGTGATTATATTATACCACAGAATCTCGCCGCAGTAAAGAAAAATCGTCCGTATCATGGAAAAAGATACAGACGATGGTTATGTCAATGAAAAATCGGGCACAGTGCGGAAGGTGAGCCGTTCTTCCGTTTCGGGATGGGTAAAGGTCAGCTCAACGGAGAAAAGGGCGCATCCTTTGAAATTTGCCCGACTGCCGTACTTTCCGTCTCCGAGAAGGGGCATTCCGCGGCTTGCGAACTGAACCCTGATCTGGTGTGTTCTGCCCGTCATGAGGGCTACGCGGACGATGCTTACCTCTCCGAAGCGAGTGTCTCGGCTTTCGATGGTTTCATATCGCAGAACCGCTTCCTTTGTGCCGTTTCGCTTTTTGTCAACGGCGAAGGATTTTCCCCTTCGGCGGTCGAAAAAGAGAAAGTCGCGCATCTCGCCGTCGGGTTCCGTTGGGGTTCCGTGGACTGCGGCGAGGTAGATCTTTTTAAAAGTGCCGTCTGCTATCTGCTTCGAGAGAGCCGCCGCCGATTTCTGTTCTCTTGCATAGACCATCAGCCCTGCGGTGGTGCGGTCGAGGCGATGAACGGTATATAATTCCCCCGATTCTCCCTTATTTTCCAGTTCACGCTGCAGGAGGAGAGGGGTATATTCCGCTTTCGGGTCTTTTTCCTCGGGCAGCTCCGAGATCTCGCCGAAGTGCTTTTCAACTACCGCGATATGCTTGTCCTTATATACAATTCTCACGGTCTGTGGTCCCTGCGCCTTCTTTCCCATTCGGACACGAGAATAAAGGTGACGAACAGTCCGATGAGAATAACTGCGGTGACAATGGAGAGGTTTAATCCTGCAATGATCTCACCGTAGCCGCAAAGAAGAATGACAAGAAACAGACAGAATACTACCGCCATAGCGGAAAGCAGAAGCTTTTTGAGCATTGCCGTCACCGTCCTTTCTGCTGCGTCACTTACCACGTCACCGTTAATTTTGTTAATCTTTTATCAATCATATTATAACACACAATTAAGAATTTGTCAATGGGTGTTTAATATAATATTCATACATTATAAGGGATAAATTAACAAAACACGACAAGAAATGACATGAAAGGCGAAAAAGCGCGGTTGGCGGTGCTCAAGGGGCTTGACTTTTTTTTGCAGTGTGGGTATGATATAGATATAAAGGAAGGAGTGGATATAAAAATGACAGAAAAAGAAAAGCGGAGCATGGGAGTGTTGTACGACGCGAATTTTGATAAGGAACTGATAGCGGAGCTTGACCGCTGTACGGACTTGTGCTGGGAATATAACAAGTTGAAGCCCTCGGATAGGGTAGGACAGCGCGCACTTCTCGGGAAAATTCTCGGGGAAATGGGGGAGGATGTGATCATCAATCCGCCGTTCTGGTGCGACTACGGCTACAATGTGTTCATCGGCAACCATTTTTTTGCAAATCGGAATGTGCAGATACTGGACGGCGCGCCCGTGACCTTCGGGGACCATGTGTTTATCGCCCCAAACGTGCTGTTCACCCCGGCGGAGCACGCACTGGATGCAGAACAGCGGAATCGTGGGCTTGAGGTGGCATTTCCCATAACGGTGGGGAATAATGTGTGGATCGGCGGCGGATGCACCATCCTCGGGGGTGTGACCATCGGGGACAATTCCGTTATTGGGGCAGGCAGTGTTGTCACACGGGATATTCCCCCGAATGTGATCGCGGTGGGAGTGCCGTGCCGCGTCATGAGGGAGATCACGGAAGCGGATCGGGAGCGTTATCCTCGGCTTGAGGGATGAAATAAGGGGGAAAATTGTAGGGGGCGACGTCCTCGACGCCCCGATTATAGATTTGTGGCATATTATATTGGCATAATCTACTCATTGCGGAAAAATACACAAGGCGAAACCGTCATTTCCATAAAATTTCTACTCACAGATATGTATTTTTATATTGCGTGAAGGTGTGTATTGTGGTATAATAATGGGTGGTGAAAAAACAGGACGGTCTTTGGCCGATTGTGTGAATTTTTCAAAGAGACGCTTTGCGTTGGATTGGAGATTGAAATGGAAAGAAAAGTTGGTACAGTATCAAGAGGCATCCGCTGCCCCATCATCCGTGAGGGCGACAATCTTGCAAAAATCGTAGCTGACAGCGTAATCGAAGCGGCACAGAGCGAAGGATTTTCCCTTCGTGACAGAGACGTGGTTTCCGTGACCGAATCCATTGTGGCAAGAGCACAGGGCAATTACGTATCCGTTGACGCCATTGCTGCCGATGTCCGTGCAAAGCTTGGCGGCGAGACCATCGGCGTCATTTTCCCCATTCTCTCCAGAAACCGTTTTGCCATCTGCCTCCGCGGTATTGCCATGGGTGCAAAGAAGGTGGTTCTCATGCTGAGCTACCCTTCCGATGAAGTGGGCAACCATCTCATCTCCATCGACCAGGTGGATGAGGCAGGCATCAACCCTTACAGCGATGTTCTCACACTTGCGGATTACCGCCGCCATTTCGGTGAGAATGTGCACGAGTTCACAGGCGTTGATTACGTTGCATACTACGAAAATCTCATCCGTGAAGCAGGCGCTGAGGTTGAGATCATCTTCGCAAATCAGGCAAAAACCATTCTTAACTATACAAAGAACGTTCTGACCTGCGACATCCACACAAGAGCAAGAACAAAGCGCATTCTTCGCGCGGCAGGTGCTGAAAAGGTGTGCGGTCTTGACGATATTATGACCTCCTCCGTCAACGGAAGCGGTTACAACGAAAAGTTCGGTCTCCTCGGCTCCAACAAGTCCACTGAGGATTCCGTGAAGCTGTTCCCCCGCGACTGCCAGCCCTTCGTTCTTGAGACCCAGCGTCTCCTTATGGAAGCCACCGGCAAGCACATTGAGGTTATGGTCTACGGTGACGGCGCGTTCAAGGATCCCCAGGGCAAGATCTGGGAACTGGCGGACCCTTGCGTTTCTCCGGCATACACCGACGGTCTTGTGGGTACACCCAACGAGCTGAAGCTGAAGTATCTGGCAGACAACGACTTCAAGGAGCTCTCCGGCGAAGCTCTTCGCGATGCTATCTCTCAGAGAATCCGCGAGAAGAACGAGAGCCTGGTGGGCAACATGGCATCTCAGGGTACCACCCCCCGTCAGCTTACCGACCTGATCGGCTCCCTCTGCGACCTGACAAGCGGCTCAGGCGACAAGGGTACCCCCGTGGTTCTGGTACAGGGATATTTCGATAACTATACAGAATAACGAGTGGGAATGATATGCAGCTTAGGTTATAAGCGAACCGTCCCACTCCCGAGAAACCCTTTCAAAATGGGACCCACCATTTTGAATTGCCCGAATCAACTTTGGTAGATTCAGGCAACCGGATTTCTCCAATGTGCAGTTTGAATTTGTGGGGTAGGAATACCTGCGGTCATAATTGAAGGCGAACACCCCCACTCCCGAGAATTTCCCTTACGGAAAATTCTCCAACATATACTTGAATACAACAAAGTGCAGGTCAAGAGCGTTTATCGTTCTGTGACTTGCACTTTCTTTATTTCCACACCCCAAACACAGTCAGTCCAAAAGTTTTTTGGGGAGTTTGAGGGGACCTTTTTTCAAAAAGTCCCCTCAAGAAAGCCTGTATTCGATTATCTCGCCTTTGTATTGATCTCAACCAGTGCTCTTGCAATAAAGTCGTCCAGCGCAATCGCGCCCAGGTCGCCTTCCTTGCGGCTTCTGACGGAAACTGTGCCCTCGAGCATTTCCTTTTCGCCCACGATGAGCATATAAGGAGTCTTGTCAAGCTGTGCTTCGCGGATTTTGTAGCCGATCTTCTCGTTTCTCCGGTCGTTGAACACGCGCATACCCACAGCTTCCATAGCGGCGGTCACTTTATCTGCGTATTCGTTGAACGCATTGGAAACGGGGAGAACGGCAACCTGTGTGGGCGCCAGCCACATGGGGAACGCACCTGCATACTTTTCGATAAGGAGTGCCAGGGTACGCTCGTAGCATCCGAGAGATGTACGGTGGATGATGTAGGGCAGCTTCTGTGAGTTGTCGGAGTCGGTGTAGTACATACCGAATTTTTCAGCAAGGAGCATATCGATCTGGATGGTAACGATGGTGTCCTCCTTGCCGAATACGTTCTTGCACTGGATGTCCAGCTTGGGGCCGTAGAATGCGGCTTCGTCGATACCGATTTCGTAGTCGATGCCCAGATTGTCAAGAATGTTTTTCATAATGCTCTGCGCTTCGTCCCACTGCTCGGCGGTACCTTCGTATTTTGCGGTGTTCTTGGGGTCCCACTGAGAGAAGCGGAATGTGCAGTCCTCAAGGAGGCCAACGGTCTCAAGGCAGTATTTTGCAAGCTCGAGACAGCCCTTGAATTCTTCTTCCAACTGATCGGGACGGAGTACAAGATGACCCTCGGAAATGGTGAACTGGCGAACGCGGATGAGACCGTGCATCTCACCGGAGTCCTCGTTGCGGAAGAGGGTGGATGTTTCGCCGAAACGCATGGGGAGCTCGCGGTAGGAGCGCTTCTTTGTGAGATATGCCTGATACTGGAAGGGGCAGGTCATGGGACGGAGTGCGAAGCATTCCTTTGTTTCGTCATCGGGGTCTCCGAGGATGAACATACCGTCGCGGTAGTGGTCCCAGTGACCGGAAATGCGGTACAGGTCGCGCTTTGCCATGAGGGGAGTTTTTGTCAGCATATAGCCGCGCTTTTCTTCCTCGTCCTCAATCCATCTCTGAAGTCTCTGGATGATACGGGAGCCCTTGGGAAGAAGGATGGGCAGACCCTGACCGATGGTGTCAACGGTGGTGAACAGCTCAAGCTCACGGCCCAGCTTGTTGTGGTCGCGCTTCTTTGCTTCTTCCAGTGCTTCAAGGTGAGCGTTCAGCGCATCCTTTGCCGGGAACGCGGTACCGTAGATTCTCTGGAGCATCTTCTTGTTTGAGTCGCCTCTCCAGTAAGCACCTGTGCAGGAGGTCAGCTTGAATGCCTTTACCGCACCGGTTGCAAAGAGGTGGGGACCGGCGCAAAGGTCGGTGAACTCGCCCATCTTATAGAAGGAAAGCTCAGCATCCTCGGGGAGATCGTTGATAAGCTCCACCTTGTAGGGTTCGTTTTCCATCAGTTTTAATGCCTCATCGCGGGGCAGGGTGAAGCGTTCGATTTTCTGGTTTTCTTTTACGATCTTCTTCATTTCGGCTTCGATCTTTTCGAGAACATCGGGAGTAAAGGAAACCTCGGAGTCGAAGTCGTAGTAGAAGCCGTTGTCAATAGCGGGGCCGATGGTCAGCTTTGCATCGGGATAGAGACGCTTTACCGCTTCGGCGAGGATGTGGGATGCTGTGTGACGGAAAACGAGAGCGCCTTCCTTGTCCTCAAAGGTATAAAGAGCAGCCTCTGCATCCGCTGTAATCAGTGTGGTAAGGTCTGTTGTTGTACCGTTGACTGATGCGGCGATCACTTCACGGGAGATGAGCTCCGCTTCCTTTGCAGCGTCGTAAACGGTGACAGGCGCATCGAAATTGAGCACCTTGTCATTGAATTTTACCTGAAACATGAGTGTGTACCTCCGTTTATGGGATAGGAGTAGATCCTGCGGCCAAAAATAAAAAAGCCGCGGTGGATCTTTGGCAGAAAACTGCCTTTGCCGGGGTGCAGAGCGCTTTTTCAGCCCATCCGCACGGTTCCACCCGAGCTTTCACTCAATTATATTATATTGAAAAGCCGTTTTATTCGGCAGGGTGGTACCTCATGTGCCCCCGACGGGCTCTTACACCGACCGAGCCTTCTCTGGAGACGGAAAACACCGAGACATATCCCTTATCATATATTATAGCACATGGATTTGGGATTTGTCAAGGAGTTTGAGGGTGGTCTGCGGAAAGAGAAAAAATTCGTGGGAGAAAAGCCTGTTTGAGAAACTGTTCTCCCATATTTTATCCATTGATTCAGAAATTATTTCCTCGGCACGATCATCACTCTCACATCGGAGAAATCCGCCGCCGCCAGTTTTTCGGGCTCGACAAAGAAGCAGAGTGCGCCATTGTCCTCGAAGGGCACCTTGGCCGTGGAGTCGATCTGCATGAGCATAACCCAGCCCTCGATGGGACGGGGATACTTTTCCTCCCCATATCCGAGAGGGAGCCCGAAAAGTTTGTGCCCCTCGGCGTTGTCCTCTGCGGCCGCTGACATTTCTAACTTCACCACAGGACTGCTGAGGGAGTTGCCATTCTCATCCTCAAGGCACAACTCCTCAAGAGGTTTGCCGCCCCGATAGAATATGACCCTTGCCGCAGTTTCGTCAAAGGGGGAGAATGCCATGGCGTCAAGGTCATAGAAGAAATAGAGCATCCCTTCTTTCGGAAGGGAATTTTCGGGGAGAGCGGACGCGAGTTCGTATAAATTGACCTGTCCCATAAAGGCGAGATCATAAATATCGTCTTCATCCACAATGGAGGGCCACTCAAAAACTTCCGGAACATCGGGGTTTCCGTATAATTTGGTGCCGCCCGTGGTGGGTTTGCCGGGGACTTTTGCGAGACTAACCGCTTTCATTGCTGTAACCTGGCCTTTCTTTCTCATTCGTATATAGAGATTATACCACATTTTTCGGAAAAACTCAATCTCCGACGAAAAAATCACCCGAAAGAAGTTTTTGCAAATGTTCTGCAGTCTCTCGGGTGATTTTCACCTATTTAGTTCTTCGCGTAAGAGTCAATATCGATTCCCTTTAAGAGCTTTTCCGCATCGCTTGCCGTCTTTGTGAGCAGGTCAACGAAGGTGTAGAATTCGCCGTGTCCGTTGACGGTTACAAAGGCGTGGCGCGTGGTGTACTGATAGAATTTGTATTCTACGGTGTCACCGTCCACGGTGGTGTAGCTGAAGGAGAGGAGCAGCTTGTCCTCATCTGCGGTCAGTGCGCTCTTTTCCTCGTCGCTGAGGGGGGTATACTCCTGCAGTGCAATGGAAAGCAAAGTGCGGTAGAACTGACGGAAGGTGTAGGAATCCTCCTCGCCGATCTCGATCACGGAGGGTGCCGTTTCCTTTGCCGCTTTTACGTCTGCCGTCACAGCCAGGGAGTTGTTTCCCTCCGCATCCTTGCCGTGGTGCAGGGCGAAGGAAATATCCAATCCCTCAGCCTTGACATCCATGGAGGCGATCTTGGTGATGGCAACATTGAAGGGATACTCCGCAACCCAGAAGAAAAGGGGGTTTTCAAGCCAGCTTACGGATGAAGCATCGATTTTTACGATAATCTTGAAATCGGAAAGGTTGGATGCGGCATAGTAGGTGCCGTCCGCCTGCTTTTCGGAGAAGCGGAGGTAGAACTCCATATTTCCGAATTGATAATAAACGGAGTAGGTGGGATGCAGGAGTCCATACTCATCAAGGGTCGCATCGTCCGCGCCCACCTTTACGGTTTGCGTACCCTGAAGGGCTATCATACCGTAGAGCATCTCAAAGTAATTGTTGTCGTGGGGCTTATAGCCTTTGGGATAGACCATTTCGGTCTCCACGATGGCGTTGGGGTCTGACATTTCCTCCGTGGGGACATTGGCAATGCGGAGGAAAAGCTCCTCGTTCTTCCAGATGGTGAAGTTGGTAGCGTAGAAATAGTCGTTCTGGGTCATTCCTGCGGTGAGGAGAGGGGTGATCAGCGTTTCCGCAGGCTGGAGCAGTGCATACTGCATGGTGTTGTTGAGGATATAGATGGAATCTCTTCCCTCATACTGCACATAGTATCCGCCATCGGTGAGCAGGTTGCTTCCGATATACACGGTGTGCCGGTCACCCGATATGGTAGTAATGGTCCAGTGTGCGATGGGCTTGTCCAGACCGTATTCCGCATAGTCGGCTTCTGTGGCATCATCGGTCATTTTAAGCTGAACCTCCGTGTGCCCTGCGGCAACAACGAGGTAGGAGAAAACCATATCATCGAAGATGAGACCGGGGAAGCCCTCGAGCTCAAAATTATCGGCGGCATTGCGGAAAATCTTGTAGGAGCCGTGTTCGTTGGATACTTCAAGTGCCTGGATGTTTTCGCGGTCCACCTTCTCAAAGATGAGCTGCCTCGTGTACCTGGGGGCGGAAAGCGTGCCGTCATCCTTCAGGGAAACCAGGGATTTTATCTCATCCGAAACATTTCCCGAGAGGATGTCGCGGACGGCAATATCGGCAGAGCCTATGAGAATGTGCTCGCCCTCAACCGCATTGATGGTTATGGTGTTGTCCCCGTCTCCGCCGAAGATGGTGGGCCACAATATGATGGCGGCGGCGAGGAGTATGACAAACAGTACGGCGAATATTACGGTAAGCGTAGAGTGTTTCTTTATCATGAGTGCTTTCTCCTTATGACAACAAACGCACCGCATCCTGCAAGAACAACGGGAAGCGCGAGGGTCATAGCGAACATCCAGTTGTTTGCTTCCTTTTTGGTTATGGTGATCTTGTTGTCGTCGAAGGGTTTCAGGGTCAGTGCGGCAAGGACACGTTCTCTGCCTGTTGCTAGCATAGCAGCGCTGAGGATGTCCTCATTTGCGTATGCGTTTGATTCAATATAATTCTGATTTGCGAAAGTGGGGGAGCCGAATGCGAAAACGTAGGAATAGAAGTATTCGTTGTTTTCGATAACGGATTCCTGAGAGAGAGTCACCATGTTGTAGGAACCGGTTTCGGTGGGTGTGCCGTTTTCAACAAGCTGAGATGTGCTGTAAGATTTAAGTACGGGAGAAACCATGCGTGAGCCTGAAAGTCCGCCGCCGCTTTCCCAGAGAATATCGATGGGGGCGGAATTGCGGATGATGGCCTTCGGAGGTGTGAGCAGGCTGTTCAGATCCTTGTAAAGAGAGCCGCCGAGCGTGGAGCTTTGCTGATATTCCGCGATGATGGAGTAATTGTCAATGGTCATGGAATGGTCAGCGTCCTGAATATAGGTATCGGCGGTGTAAGAGATGCCCCATTCCTCAAGGTACTCATTCAGATTGGTGAGGTTTTCGGTATATTCCGCATCGCAGAATACCAGGAGACAGCCGTATTCGTCAAGGAACTTGTCGATTTTTGCAATCTCGTTTCCGGATTCCTCCTCCGCTTCCATACCCAAAAAGTCGTACATGGGGTTGTAGATCACGAGGATTCGGCAGTCGCTGTCAAGGGTGTCCTTTGTCAGGTCGGCAATCTCGATGGTGAAGCCATTGTCAACGAAAAGATTTGCAAGGGGAGTGGCGGCAACAAGGTCCTCGCCGTGTTCTGTGGTGAATACCACCTTGGGAGTATCGGTCTGAGTAACCTGCATGATGCCGGAGATCAGCTTCTTCTCACCGCTGTATGCCCAACAGGTATCGAGATTGCTGGTGTCGTTGTATGTGAAGAAGGAGTTGAGTGCAAATACGCGCACCTCGCCGTTGCTTTCAACGACAACAGAAGTGTTTGTAATGGTGGTGGCAGTTGTCGTGTAGAACTCGCGGAAGAAGGAAGGGTTTTTTACCACATCCACACATTCCACATTGACATTCTCAAATTCTTTTTCCAGCTGAAGGGCTGTGGTATAAACATAACGAGGATACACGTTGTCGTAACCTGTTGTCATACGCATAAGGTCGCCGGCTTCTGCGGCAAAGTAGATATTCACTTCGTTTTTGATATCCGACATAATATCTCGTGCCTCGTCAGAGAGGGTAAAGACCTTGTCTGCGGTCATGTCGGTACGCCACAGGTATTTGTCAGCAAGGGCGGTAAAGACAATATTGAATATGACTATGAAGGCGACAAATGCGATGGTAAAAACAGTCGCCGCAGAGCCGTATTTGAATTTTCTGCTTTGAAAGAAATTTTTTTTCATTTCAATACTCCGTTAGTGTATTTTGTGAAGAAACTTTTGCACGGGTGCGCCTGGCCCGGTATGCAGTGCCGATTGCTCAGGCGTAGCGGCGGCTTTCGTAGATGCGCACGGTCAGGAAAAGGAAGACGACAGTGATGGAGAAATAGTATACCGCGTCGCCGTAATCGAACAGTCCCATTCTGAAATTCTCATAACGGGAGCTGACGGAAATCCATTCAACGGCAGTCTGAAGTGCACGGGGGAGATTGAAAATATCACGGAGTCGGTCTATGCAGGCAAACACAAGGAGGATTGCCATAGTACCGAGAGATGCGATGACGGTGCTTTCGGTGAGAGAGGATACGAAAACTCCCACGGCGATAAAGCACATACCGATAAGGACCATGGCGATGAAGCAGCCCAGTGCTTTTGCCACATTGGGGCCGTCGTCGCTGTATAAAAACATGGTGAGATAATACAGACAGCCGACAAGGATGGTTCCGCCGAACATGGTGAATGCGGCGAGGAACTTTGCAAAAACCATTCCCCAGATGGAAACGGGGGCGGTAAGGAGAAGCTGCTCTGTGCGAGTGCGGCGTTCCTCCGCGAAGATTCGCATGGTAAGTACGGGGATGAGCACTACATAGCCGTAGACCATCCATTTGAGAAATTCAGAAAGATCCGCGGTGGGAACCTGCAGTGTTTTCAGTGCGAACATAAATCCCGACACCGCAAGGAACATTGCCATGAACACATAGCCGAGGGGTGTGGTGAAGTAGTTCCGCATCTCTTTTTTGTATATTGCAAACATTTTGTTACCTCAATATAATGTGGATTTTTCGATTGATTCGGCGGAGAGGGTCATTGTTTGGAAAGGCTGCCGTCCATAATGCGGATGAACACTTCTTCCAGATTCATGTTTACCGCTTCCATGCCGATGATGGGCCAGTCCTTTTCGCTCATGGCAAAGAATATGGGCTTGCGTATATCAACGCCACGTTCCGCCTCTACTCTGTATGTGTAGCTGTCAAGCTCACGTTCTCCCGTAACCTCTGCGGAGAGAACACCGTTTATGGATTTCAGTGCAGAGAGGACTTCGCGCTGAGGACCGCAGATCTTTACGGAATAACGACGGTTATCTTCAACCGCACGGGTGATGTTCTCCGTCTTTTCGTCAGCGATAATCTTTCCTTCATTTATAATAACGACTCTGTCGCATATTGCCTGCACTTCGGAGAGAATGTGTGTGGAAAGAATGACGGTGTGTGTCTTGCCGAGGTTTCTTATCAGATTGCGTATTTCGATGATCTGCTTGGGGTCAAGACCAACGGTGGGTTCGTCGAAAATGATAACAGGCGGATTGCCCACAAGCGCTTGTGCAATGCCGACTCTCTGGCGGTAGCCTTTGGAAAGGTTCTTGATAAGGCGATTTTTTACATCGTCGATTTTTGTGACCTGACGGACTTCCTCAAGGTGTTTTCTGCGGTTCAGTTTGCAGTTTTTCACCTCGTAAACGAAGTTAAGGTACTCGTCCACTGTCATATCCACATACAGCGGAGGTTGTTCGGGAAGAAAACCGATGAGCTTTTTCGCTTCATAGGGGTTTTCAAGTATATCGATGCCCCCCACCTTTGCTTCGCCCGATGTGGAGGAGAGATAGCCTGTGAGGATGTTCATTGTGGTGGATTTTCCTGCACCGTTCGGGCCGAGGAAGCCGACGATCTCTCCTTTTTCCACCTTGAAGCTGATGTCGTCCACGGCAAATTTTGCGCCGTAGTTTTTGACCAGATTGTTAATTTCTATCATATTGAATCCGTGCGTCTCCAATCGTGAAATATGGTGTATTTTAAGATAAAGTATATCATAGATTTATAAATAAATCTTGAACATTGCCTTTTTTTATGTGATGATCCTGTGATGTGAACACAAATAATAGATGAAAACGGCAAAAAGGACACCGGCGGTGGTCATAGGATCACAATTCCGCCGCCCATTGCACCCCGTTTTCCTGACGTTTTGCGGTGGGAGTAGTACACATCGCTCATGCAGTAGGTGCAGTGGGTGGTTATGTCAATATTTTCCGCCGCCACTCCCGAATCAAGGAGGATTTCTCTGTTCATGCCCGACATATCGCAGAAATACTTTCCCACCGTGTGCCCGGACGGGGAAACATACCGATTTGCAAAGTCTCTGCCGCGAAGGAAGACTACTTCATGGAATAAATCCTCGCCAACCTCATAGCAGCACACACCTATGTGGGGGCCGATGGCGGCGCGAATGCTTTGCTTTACGCATCCCATGTCACACATGGCGGATACCGCTTCTGCCGCAATGCCTTTTGCCGTTCCCCTCCAGCCTGCATGAACGGCGGCGATGACGGTTCTTCCGTCCGATTTTTCACCTGCGAGAAGGATGGGGGTGCAGTCTGCAACACGAACAAAGATGAGGACACCCCGTTCATCGGTGACAAAACCGTCACCCTCAAGGGGTGCATTCCGTGTCACGCCCTCTCCGCAGTTCTCCCGGCCGACCCGACGAACGATGGCGGAGTGTATCTGCGGTGCACAGACAGCGGAATTCCCACCGAGGGCGCCGCCCGTTATGGCTCTCGCGAAAATGTCAATATTCTCCCGTACTGTGTCATCGCTGTCCTCTCTGCCCATGGCAAGATTCAGGGATGCGGTGTGGGGATGGGTGCTGACACCGCCGTTTTTGCCCGAAAAACCATGGGCAACGGATGAGTCGAAAATATCCGACCGCATGAGGAGCCCGTCTTTGTAAAACATAATTCCTCCAACAAATCAAAAGCCGGCATGGTTGGTTCAGCCGGCTCTTGTTATAGCTTCAAAATCTGCGTTTGTCCCGTCTGTCGAAAACAGGTTTCGGGTAGAATCTTACTTCAGCTCAATAACACCGTCGTCCCACATTTCGGGCTTTTCGTAACCGAGGAGGTTTACAACGGTAGCGGCAACGGAGGAGAGACCGAACTGACCCTTATCCTCACGAACAGTGTATGCATCGGTGTAGCGGTTGTCATAAATGATGCAGGGAACGGGATTCAGTGTGTGGCTGGTCTTTGCCTTCATGGAGCCGTCCTTGTTTCTCTTGATGGACTGGGTCTTCTTGTCGAATTCAGCCATTTCATCCGCATTTCCGTGGTCTGCGGTGATAACGGCAACGGCACCAACCTTGTCGCAGACGGCGAGAATTCTGCCGAGCTGCAGGTCGAGGGCTTCCATGGAGCAGATGGTTGCCTCAAGGCTTCCTGTGTGGCCTACCATGTCGCCGTTGGGGAAGTTTACACGGAGGCAGTCGTACTTGCCGGACTCCAGTGCTTCGATGAGACGGTCTGTGATCTCCGCACACTTCATCCACGGTCTCTGCTCGAAGGGGACGATGTCGGAGGGGATTTCAACGTAAGTTTCCAGCTCCTCGGAGAACTTTCCGCTGCGGTTTCCGTTCCAGAAATAGGTAACATGACCGTACTTCTGGGTTTCGGAGATGGCGTACTGATTGATCTTCATATCTGCCAGATACTCACCCATGGTGTTGGTGATCTCCGGAGGATTGACAAGGTAACGGGAGGGGATGTGCAGGTCTCCGTCGTATTCAAGCATACCTGCGTAGAGCACGGAGGGCACTCTCTTGCGGTCGAATTTGTCAAAGTCAGCGCCTGCTTCAAAGGTCTTGGAGATCTCGATGGCACGGTCGCCGCGGAAATTGAAGAAGATCACGCTGTCGCCGTCCTCGATGGTGCCGACGGGCTTACCGTTTTCAGCAATGACGAAGGGAGGGAGATCCTGGTCGATTGCCTTTGTTTCTGCTCTGTATGTCTCAACAGCTTCTCTTGCAGATGCGAACTGTCTGCCCTCACCGAGAACATGAGTCTGCCAGCCCAGCTCAACCATGCTCCAGTTAGCTTCGTAACGGTCCATGGTGATGACCATACGTCCGCCGCCGGATGCGATCTTGATGTCGCAGGAGGCATCGGAAAGGTCTGCGATATATGCTTCAAAGGGATCAATATACTCAAGTGCAGAGGTTTCGCCCACGTCACGGCCGTCAAGGAGGATGTGGATACGGATCTTTGCGATGCCGCACTCTTTTGCCTTTTTAAGCATAGCCTTCAGATGGTCGATATGGCTGTGAACATTACCGTCGGAGAAAAGACCGAAGAAGTGGAGGGTGCCGCAGTTTGCCTTTACGCCGTCAATGAGGGCATTCCATGTTTCGGAAGCGAACATCTTGCCCGATTCAATGGATGCGGAAACCAGCTTTGCACCCTGTGCGAATACCTGACCTGAGCCGAGGGCGTTGTGACCAACCTCGGAATTGCCCATGTCGTCGTCGGAGGGGAGACCTACCGCTGTGCCATGTGCCTTCAGTGTTACCATGGGGTAGTTTGCCATGAGTCTGTCAAGATTGGGTGTGCGAGCCATGCGAACCGCGTTTGCCCCTGTGTCGGGAGCGATGCCCACGCCGTCCATGACGATGGTAAGTACGGGACGGATGCCGTCGAAACCGTTGTGCTTTACTAATGTTTTCATAATGTATCTCCTTGTGTGTATTATTTTTGTATTGTAGGGGGACTCTGTTGAAGTTTTTCCCGTGTTTGACTTGTCCTATTCTTTTACGGGGGAGTAAACATTGAAAATTGTGATGTTTTTTTCTTTTGCCATGCGTACTGTTTGTGCCGTGCCGCCCACTCTTCTGCCGTTGAAATAAGTGATGCAGGCGGTGGAGTGTTCCACCATGAATCGGTTTCTTTCTTTCATGCATCCTTCGGTGAAAAGCTCACTGATATAAACGATCTCGTCTGCGACACCCTTCAGCTTCTGATACAATCGAAGCATATCCGTGTTTTTCCATACAGCGGTCTGATCTCTGCAGGGGAGAGCGAGGATGAGCTTGATATCCGCGCCGCCTGCCTTGACCTTTGCCACCTGTACTGCTGCGATGGTGTCAAATCCCACAGCGCCGCCGCAGATAAAGTGTTTGTACCCCTGTGCGGTAAGATGATAGATCTGTTCCCTCGTCCGAAGTGCAACTTCATTGATCTTTGATTCGGGGATTGAACGGTGTCCCGTGAAAAAGCAGGTGTTTTCTTCTTTTTGACCTATCATAAACTGTCCACCTCAAATAAAGTAAGCAGTTCTCCGAAGGTCCTGCATTTGTATGGCATAACAGATACTTCAATGGGGTCCCTGCCATCCGCGTCCACTGTAAAATCGGTGACAAGACAGCCTGCCATACCTGCGTTTACGCCTGATAGACCGTCAATCTCACGGTCGCCGATCATAACACAGTCCTCAGGACGTAGTCCGTGACGCTTCATTAGATCAAGGAGAGCGTCGGGGGCAGGCTTCAGGGGGAAGTCATCCTCGGCTGTGATATAGTCCTTAAAATATTTGTCAAGACCGAACTTCCTGCAATAATACTTTACCGTGTCGTTTCTGTTGGTGTAAATGTAGTGGTCTCCCCCGGCTTCCGTTATGGCGCGGAGGATTCCCTCAATTTCGGGAAAGGGAACCACCTTGGGCTCGGGTTCATCCTCTCCTGTACGGTAGTGAAGGCGGATAAACCGTTCATATGCTTCGTCGCTGATTCCCGACCATTTCCGCGCCCTTTTGAAGCAGTCGTAAAACTGACGGGCAAGGAGCTCTCTGTCAACGGATATGCCCTCTTCGCCGAGAACGGTGAGAAAACATTCGATAATGTGTGGGTAGGAATCGCAGATCGTGCCGTCGAAGTCCCAGATGTAGTGTTTGAACAGCATGATTACCTCCGTTTCAGTCGGGCAAGTCCCGAGCCGATGCCGTCTGTCAGTGCATCAATGTCACCTGCGGTGTTCTCGTGGCTCATGCTGATGCGGACGGCGGATTCGATGGCGGTTTTGTCAAGTCCGAATGCTGTCAGTGCCTGACTTTGTTTTTTTGCATGGGCAGAGCAGGCGGATCCTGCGGAGACATACACACCGGTTTGGGAAAGGTGGTTGAGCATGACCTCACTGCGCACTCCCTTTACGGAGATATTGCAGATGTTTGGAAGATAGTTTCCCAAAGGACGGTTTATCACAACCTCTCCGGCTTCAACAAAAGGAGAGAGACGTTCTTCCAGATAATCGCGCAGAGCAGTCACATGGGCAATGTTGGTATCAAGTGAGGCCTTTTCCGCTTCACAGGCTGCCGCAAACGCCGCAATGGAGACAAGATTCTCCGTACCGCTGCGAAGTCCGTCCTCCTGACCGCCGCCGGGGTTTACTGCGGTGATGTTCCGTTTTTTCAGAATGTCCTCAGACAGATAAAGGGCAGCGGCACCGCGCAGACCGTGAATCTTGTGTGCGCTGACGGAGAGGGTGTCAACACCCATGGCAGATGGGGTGAATTTCATTTTCATAAACCCCTGCACAGCATCGCAGTGGACGACCGCCGCCGGATTTGCCGCTTTCACGAGAGCCGCCGCACTTTTGATGTCGTATATGGCACCCGTTTCATTGTTGACGAGCATAAAACCTGCGAAAATCACGGGAATGTCATCTTCGGAAAGTGCGGTTTTCAGGGCCTCAAGGTCGAGAATTCCGCCGACGGTGGAGATCCTTTTTACCAGATACCCCTCGTTTTCCAGCTTTTTTGCCGGGTTTTCCATGGAGGGATGTTCACTGTCGGAAATAATGATCTTTCCGAGATATCCGTTTTTTGCCGTTCGCTTTTTTGATGCGGCGCAGCCGAGCATGGCAAGGCAGTTTGCCTCCGTTCCCGAGGAGGTGAAGATCACCTTGTCACGGGAGAAACGTGCCATGCCGAGAGCAGAACCTACCTTTGTGCGCGATTCCGTAAGCAGACGGGAGGCTGTTTGACCGAGAGAATGGATGGAGGAAGGGTTTCCCCACACATCCATTGCAGCCATTGCCGCGTTTTTTGCCGCTTCCGACGGCTTTGTGGTAGATGAATTGTCGAGATAATGTTCCATTTAAAGATCCGCTTTATTCGATAATGATATTTTCGACGATGGCTGCAACATCTTCAAGATGTGAATCATAGAGGTTTTGGAGAGAGGTGTAGGTGAAAAGATAAACCGTTCCGTCCTTGAGCGCGCCTATCTGCATGACCTTGTATTGATTTTCCCCAAGATCGGCGGTGTACACATATTTCTGTGCGTAGTTGCCGTCGATGGTGGTGTTTTCTTTTGATTCGAGGGCATAGTTGTCAAAAACCATGGCGATATCCGTTTCATTTGCGGCCCACCAGTCGTCAAGGGTCGAATTGGCATATTCCAGATCCCACACCATCATGGACACACCTGACGGGTCGCTGTTTGAGTAGTAGGCGCCCGAGGCGGAGGTGGTCATGTCAACGGTCCATTCTTCGGGGACAAAGAGGCGGTAATCGGTGATTTCGGGATCACAGGCGATTTTCATTCCGCCCGGCGCGTCGAGTTCATTGTTGTTACCGCAGGAGGAAAAGAGTGCGGTCATGGCAAGAAGGAGCGCTCCTATCATGTACTTTGTTTTTTTCATATTCAGCCTTTCGTTTCGATAATTCTCAGTATCATAACATTATAGTACATTTCCTTCTTTTGTTCAAGTATAAAATGTTAATTCGGGAGAACATTCCTTTGCCGATGTGGAGAAAAGCGGAGTGAGGCGGAAGGTTGAAAAACCTTTGTGAAGTTTTCGGGCAGTGCTTGTATCTGAATGAAAAGTGTGGTATACTTTTAATGTATTGTCAAAGAAACAGGAATCATTGTTGTTTTTCGGAGAAATGTTTTGAAAACGAAGATATATATAGCCATATGTACCATTTTTGCAATGCTTGTTCTCACTTCCTGTGAGGCCGCAGAGCTGTGGGATTTTATCCTCCCCCTTCCGCCCGTTGAAATGCCGCTGCATATCGACCCTGCAGAAGCCGCCGCGGATGATGAGGGGATATACGGTGTACTTGCACAGCACCTTCACAGAGAAACACTGCGTGACCCGAAGCCCGATGGTGTTCCCCCCACGGCGAAGGGGTATGTTGAACTGCCTTTCCTTCCCGGTATGACCCGGTCGGCGGCTGAACAGTTTCTTTCGGACGTGGGTCTGACCTGCATTGTGGAAGAATCAGCCAATCCGTCGCCTGCCGGTGTGGTATATGCCGTTGATTATGCAGGGGTTGGCGCGGACGGTATGCACTATATCAATCCGCAGATGCCGGTTACTCTTTGTGTCAGTGCGGACAAGCCCGATTACCCCGAGTCTACTGTGGAGAATACCATTTACCTTACCTTTGATGACGGCCCCGACGAGAATACGGTTGAGATTCTGGATATTCTCGATACATACGGCATAAAGGGAACCTTCTTCCTCCTCGGCGATTCCGTAAAGAAGTATCCCGATGCGGCAAAGGCTATCTATGAACGGGGGCACGATGCCGCCTGCCACAGTATGTCACACAGGTATGAGCATATTTATGCTTCTGCGGACAACCTTATCCGTGAGGTTGACGAATGGGTGGGACTTATGGAAAGCCTTGGCGTGGATTTCTCCAAAGTGCCTAAGCTGTTCCGATACCCCGGCGGATCAAGCGGTCAGTATTTTTCCGAATCGCGCCTTGCGGTCATGAACGACAGGCTTGCGGCGAGGGGATTCCGCGTTTATGACTGGAATATCGTGGCAAACGATGCCTTGCTGTTTCAATGTCCCGAGGGTGTGTCTGCTTATGAATACATAAAGAATACCTTCGAGGAAACATTGGAAAAAAAGAAGAATTCCTCCTCTCCGAAGATACTTCTTCTCCATGAAACGGTGGGGGAAACAAGGGTGGTTCTGCCCCATATTATCGAGTACCTTATCGAAAACGGTTACACGTTTGCCCCCATATCGTCACTTCATGACGGTTGGACTTTCGCAGATGAGAAATAACGCAGTAATTCACTTGTGGTTAATAAATAAGAAGTGAATTGTTAATAAAAAAGTAATATAATATACATTCGGTGCGAATAAATTATTTCGCATACATACAGTTGAAAGGCGAAGGAAAAACTCCTTCTTGAATGAACATATGGAAACACTTCTGGCTTTGTCCATTGCCATGTTTATGGGACTGATGATGTCCCGTGTGGCGAAAAAACTGGGCCTTCCTGCGGTAACGAGTTACCTTGTTGCCGGAATTTTAATCGGTCCTTATTGTCTCGGCAGGCTCGGCATTTCCGGCATCGGTTTTGTCAGTTCCGCCGATGTAAAGACATACGATGTGCTGCAGGACGCGGCACTGGGCTTTATTGCTTTTGCGATGGGAAACGAGTTCCGTCTTTCGGAATTGAAGAAAGTGGGTAAGGCGGCAACGGTAATCGCTGTTTTTCAGGCACTTGTGGCGACGCTGTTTGTTGACGTTGCGTTGTATTGTGTTCACTTGGCGATTCCCGAAAAGCTTCCCCTCGGTGCTGTAATTACACTGGGTGCGGTGGCTACTGCAACAGCTCCCGCGGCAACACTGATGGTTGTTAAGCAGTATAAGGCTGAGGGTCCCCTCACAAGAATGCTGCTGCCGGTTGTTGCTCTGGACGACGTGGTGGGTCTGATAGTTTTTGCAGTGTCCTTCGGTATTGCAAAGGCGCTGTCTCACGGTGCGGTGGATATGATTTCCGTAATCGTGAATCCCCTTATCGAGGTTGTGCTGTCCCTTGCCCTCGGTTTTGTTCTCGGTCTCGGTTTCCATCTTTCCGAGAAATTCTTCCACTCCAACAGCAAGCGTATGAGCATTTCCATTACCTTTGTTTTCCTTGCTGTGGCACTGTCTACACTGAAGTTCCATATCGGACCAGTGGAGATTGCTTTCTCCTCCCTCCTTGTGTGCATGATGCTGGGTACGGTATTCTGCAATCTTTGCGACTTCTCCGAGGAATTGATGGACAGAGTTGACAAGTGGACTGCTCCTCTTATGATTCTGTTCTTCGTTATCAGCGGTGCGGATCTTGAGTTCAGCGTTCTTTCCGATATTGCCATTATTCTGGTGGGTATCGTGTACATTATTGCCCGTTCTGCCGGAAAAATCCTCGGCGCATCTGTGTCCGCAGGCTTTATGAAGTGTGAGCCCACCATCAAGAAATACCTGGGCGTAACACTGCTTCCTCAGGCAGGTGTGGCGCTTGGTATGTCCATGACAGCCATGGAACTTGGTGAGGTCGGACTTGTTATCAGGAATGTAGCGCTTATGGCTGTGCTTATTTATGAGCTGTTCGGACCTCTGTTTACAAAGATCGCTCTCGAAAAAGCAGGCGAAATCAAGGAAAAGCCCATTCCGCCCCGTGTCCAGGCAGAGATGGCGAAGAAGAAGTAAAGTTTATTCTTGAGGGGTCTTTTTGAACAAAGGACCCCTCAAACTCCCCCAAAAACCTTTGATAATTGGTGAGGTATAGATTATGTTTAGTTTGAATGATATAGAGAAGGCTTGTTTTGAGGCGGCGGAGGAGCTTTGCTCCGTGGCGAAGGCGAAGGCGGGGGATATCTTTGTGGTTGGCTGTTCTTCCAGCGAGATAACGGGCGGCAAGATAGGCACCGCATCCTCTCCCGAAACTGCGGAAGCGGTGATACGGGGGCTGATGCGTGCCCTTGAGCCCCGTGGAATTTACCTTGCGGCACAGTGCTGTGAGCATCTGAATCGCGCCATCATTGTGGAACGTGCTGCTGTTCCGGGTGCTTACTGCGTGAATGTGGTTCCACAGCCGAAAGCGGGCGGATCCTTTGCCACGGCGGCATACAAGCATTTCAAGGATCCCGTAGCACTGGAGAGCATCGCGGCAGACCTGGGGCTTGATATCGGCGGCACCCTCATCGGGATGCATCTGAAGCCCGTTGCGGTTCCCGTGCGTCTTTCCGTGAAAAATGTGGGCGAGGCAATTCTACTGGCAGCGAGAACCAGGCCGAAGTTCATCGGTGGATGCCGCGCAGTCTATGACGAGGACCTGTTGTAATAAGTGAATAGAAAAAGGTCAACTGCCGATTTTCAGTCGGATGGTTGACCTTTTCTGTTTAGTCTCCTGTAACGATATACACATCGCCGCTTCCGTCAGCGGATTTTTTGCGTTCCATTATACCGAAGGCGATCATCTCCCGTCGGATGGTGCAGTAATCGTCGTTGTATTTTATAATATGCCGGTTGATCTCCTTCTCTGTGTAGTCCCGTTCCGTTTCCAACGGTTCAAGAATATATCGGAGAACCACCTCGCGCTTCTTTCTCTGGGCAGGCAGTGCCTTCAGCCGGCCGTACTCGAAAAATGCATCAATGATGCCTTGCTTGTATTTCGTGTCGTCGTCCTGCTTCGGGAGGGTGCCGATGAGGGAGACCAGGCTTTCGTCAAGAAAATCCCGTTTGACGGAATAGATCATGTAAAACTGTGTGCGGTGACATTCCACCAGTCCTGCGGCTTCCAGTTTTTTTAGGTGATGACTTACCGTGGCGCTGGTCAGCTCAAGGCGGCTGGCTATAAGCTCCACATATGACTCCCCTTCAAGGAGCATTCGCAGGATGGAGAGACGGGATTCGTCCCCCAGTGCTTTGAAAAGAACAACGGCGTTGAGAGTGTTTTCCATTATTCTGCCTCCCAAGGAAAGTCCTCATAGGTCCAGCGGTCAAAGGCGAGGGTTCCGTTTTCCTGCCACCATGCCCTCCACTCACGGCAGATGGCATATACGGTGCCGAGAATAATCTTATCTTCAAGGGCGCGCTCGGGCTGTCCGTTTTCTGCGGCGGCACTGAGTTTGCGGAGATGTTGGTCGATGAAAGCGTTGTGCAGGAGCCAGTTTGTGTGGGCATACTGGATAAATGCCGCCTTCTCGTCGGGGGAGAGGGGAGCCAATGCTTCTGCGTATTCTGTCATGATGTCGGTGGATTGATTCAGCATCTTGATCCGACGCTCGATCTGCACTTCCCATGTGCTGCCTGTATATGCCATAGCAGCAAAACCGGCACAGTGCTCGGCCATTGCTTTCTGGATACTGAGAAGCTTCTTCTGCAGTTTATCTTCCTTGCCCAATTTTCCAAGGGCGGCGGCATATTCGTCTGCGAATTTGTTTGCTGTTTCCACCATAAATGTCCGTGCGGCGGATGCTTTGGGATAGTCGGATGCGTTTGTGGGTAAATAGTTATTTGTCATAATAATACCTCTGTATAGTTTCGGATGTGTTTGCTCTCTTGAATATTATTATATACATCTAAATACTTTTTGTCAATACCTTTTTGATAAATTTCTAAATATTATTCGCTGATATAAACGTTTTAAGTGTTCCAACTCTTGTCACCCCGTTATACTTGTTAGTTAGTTTAAAAGTTTTTGGGGGTTCCAACTCTTGTCACCCCGTTATACTTGTTAGTTGGTTTGAGAGTTTTTGGGGGTTCCAACTCTTGTCACCCCGTTATATTTGTTAGTTAGTTTAAAAGTTTTTGGGGGTTCCAAGGGGGATTTTTTCAAAAATCCCCTTTGGCGTTTCCTCATGCAGACTGTTTCGAAAAAACAAAAAAGGACACAGCGCACTGCATCCTTTTGTTGTTGTTTTTGCCGGCATCGACCGAGGGGGTCTCAACCGGGTGCGTGCCGTGGAAACTTACGCTTCCTTCACAGCAACGATCTGCTTGCCGTCGTAATAGCCGCAAGCCTTGCAAACACGGTGAGCGAGAACATATTCGCCGCAGTGTGTGCACTTAACCATGCCGGGCATATCGAGCTTCCAAACATTGGAACGTC
>SVSU01000130.1 GCA_015064135.1 Oscillospiraceae bacterium | reverse complement strand
CTAAAAGAGCGCCGAGCCTGCCCGTGGGGGCATCCCCACCCGTGGGGTTTCCCATTTGTGTGGTTCACTATATGTCTGTATCAAATATAGCACAACCTCCACCTTCGTGGGAACGCTCCCGATTTAAACTAAAAGAGCGCCGAGCCTGCCCGTGGGGGCATCCCCACCCGTGGGGTTTCCCATTTGTGTGGTTCACTATATGTCTGTATCAAATATAGCACAACCTCCACCTTCGTGGGAACGCTCCCGATTTAAGCTAAAGCAGTGCCGAGCCTGCCCGTGGGGGCTCCCCACCCACTAGAAGCCGGAGGGGAGGGTTTCGAGGCCGGTTTCTTCGGGGAGGGAGAATTTGATGTTCATGTTTTGGATTGCCTGTCCTGCCGCGCCTTTTACCATGTTGTCGATGCAGGAGCAGATGATGAGAAGATTGTTCCGCTTGTCGAAGTGGAGGGAGATGTCGCAGAAGTTGGAGCGCGTTACATTGCGGATCTCTGCTGCCGCACCGCTTCTCTCAAGGCGCACAAACTGCTCATCCTTGTAGAATTCCTCGTAGAGGGCACGAACCTTGTCGAAGTCAACTCCGTCTGCCAGCTTTACATAGATGGTTTCCTCGATTCCGCGGTTTACGGGGAGCAGATGGGGCACAAATGTTACCTTTACCGCCTTGCCTGCCACATGGGAGAGGGTCTGCTCGATCTCGGGAGTGTGCCTGTGTACGCCGACCTTGTATGCGGAGATGGTCTCGTTCGTTTCGGGATAGTGTGTGTTCTGAGTCAGACCTCTGCCGGCACCCGATACACCGGATTTTGCATCAATAATGATAGAATCGGTCTTGATAAGCCCATTCTTCAGCGCAGGTGCCAGCCCAAGTGCCGCCGCCGTGGGATAGCAGCCCGGGTTCGCAACGATCTCCGCATCCTTTACCGCATCGCGGAAGAGCTCGGGGAGGGAATATACCGCCTTGCCGTGAAGCTCGGGCTTGTCGAAGGGCTTTTTGTACCATTCCTCGTAATCTTCCTCGGATTCCAGACGAAAATCGGCGCCGAGGTCGATGAGCAGCGCGTTGTTGGCGAGACAGGCTTCCGCCAGAGGCTCGGACAGTCCGTGGGGAAGTGAGGCGAATACCACGTCTGCACACTTCACCGCTTCCTCCGCGTTTGTCAGGGTGGGAAGTGGCTTTTTCTTGAAGGAAGGATAGATCTCAGCGATCTCTTTGCCTTCAAATGAGACGGAGGAGAGTGCGGTAATCTCAACATTGGGGTGATTGTAAAGCAGTCTTACAAGCTCGGCACCTGCGTATCCCGTGGCACCGATGACTGCGGCTCTGATCTTTTTCATTCGTGCAGTCTCCTTTTATTTTACGGATTCAATGTATTTTTTCACCAGTTCTATCTGCCGTTCGGTGGACTTGACTGAGGGGCCGCCGTAAACCAGTCGGCAGTTGACACAGTTTTCGAGATTTACAGCCTCGTAAACGTCATCTTCAAACATTTCGGAAAAACTCTTGTATTCTTCCATGGAGAGCGACTCAAAATCCGTTCCGCGGTCGATGCAGTATGCAACCAGTTTTCCCGAAACTTTGTACGCATCACGGAAGGGCATACCCTTTTTCGTCAGATAGTCCGCGCAGTCTGTGGCGTTGATGAAGCCTTTTGATGCGGCGGCACGGAGCTTTTCCGTCTTTACGGTCATGGTGGCAATCATGGATGTGAACAGTTCAATGCACAGCTTTACGTTGTCGATGGCGTCAAAAATCGCTTCCTTGTCCTCCTGCATATCCTTGTTGTATGCCAGCGGAATGCCCTTCAGCATGGTGAGCAGGGTCACAAGATCACCGTACACACGGCCCGTCTTTCCGCGAACCAGCTCCGCAATGTCGGGGTTCTTCTTCTGGGGCATGATGGAGGAGCCTGTGGAGAAGGCATCGTCCAGCTCAATGAATCCGAATTCCGTTGAGCACCAGAGAATGATCTCCTCGGAGAAGCGGCTCAGATGGGTCATGATGAGTGAAAGGTCAAAGGCAAATTCGCAGAGGAAATCGCGGTCGGAAACGCCGTCAATGCTGTTCTCCGTAACGCCGTCGAAGCCGAGAAGCTCTGCTGCCATGTGACGGTCGATGGGATATGTGGTGGATGCGAGCGCGCCTGAGCCCAGGGGGGAATAGTTTGTTCTTTGGTAGGTCTGGCTGAGCCGCATATCGTCACGGACAAACATCTGTGCATAGGCAAGGATGTAGTGAGCGTAGGTCACGGGCTGAGCACGCTGAAGATGGGTGTAGCCTGCCATAACGGATTCGGTGTGCCCTGCGGCAATATCCGCGATGGTGGAAAGAAGCCGGGCGAGCAGAGCGCGTACCTCTTTGATCTGATTCTTCGTGTACATACGGATGTCAAGAGCAACCTGGTCGTTTCGGCTTCGGGCTGTGTGAAGCCTCTTGCCTGTGTCGCCGATGCGGTTGGTGAGCACCTCCTCAACAAACATATGGATGTCCTCAGCCTCGGGGTCGATGGGCAGTGCGCCCGATTCAATATCCCTCAGTATATTACGGAGCTCCGCTGTGATCTTCGCGGATTCCTCCTCCGTGATGATGCCGCATCTGCCGAGCATGGTGGCATGAGCGATGGAGCCTTCTATATCCTCCCTGTACATTCTGCTGTCGAAGGAGATGGATGAGTTGAAATCATTCACACGGCTGTTTTCCGTTTTCTTGAACCGTGCATCCCACATTTTTGCCATACTGTTGTCCTTTCGGTACTTTTTAAAAAATAGGGGGACACAGCTTTTATCAAGACAGATATAGAACTGTGTCCCCGTGACGTTACTTACCTTTTTTGCCGATAAAATTACTTGCCTGCTCTCTTTGCGTCCAGCATTGCCTTTACCTTGATGGGCAGACCGAACAGGTTGATGAAGCCGTCAGCATCCTTCTGGTCGTAAACATCGTCCTCAGCAAAGGTTGCGATCTCCTCGTCGTAGAGAGAGTAGGGAGAGGTTACGGATGCAGGTGTTACATTGCCCTTGTAGAGCTTTACCTTTACATCACCGCAAACGGTTTCCTGAGTCTTGTCAACGAATGCGGAGAGTGCCTCACGAGCAGGAGTGAACCACTGACCGAAGTAAACGAAATCGGCGAACTTGCCGGCGAGCATCTGCTTCAGGTGCATGGTCTCGCGGTCGAGAGTCAGATTTTCAAGCATTTCGTGTGCAGCGTAGAGGATGGTTCCGCCGGGGGTTTCGTATACGCCGCGGCTCTTCATGCCTACGAGACGGTTTTCAACGATGTCGATGATACCGATACCGTTTGCGCCGCCCAGCTCATTCAGCTTGCCGATGAGGGAAACGGGATCCATATCAACACCGTCGATGGCGGTGGGGATACCCTTTTCAAAGTGGAGAGTCAGATATGTAGCCTTGTCGGGAGCCGCCTCGGGGGTAACACCCATTTCAAGGATCTTGTCGTACATGGGCTCGTTTGCAGGATCCTCCAGGTCCAGACCCTCGTGGGACAGATGCCACAGGTTCTTGTCCTTGGAGTAGCTTGTTTCTCTTGTAAACTTGAGGGGAATGTTGTGCGCCTCGGCGTAGTCGATCTCCTCGTCACGGGACTTGATATCCCAGATTCTCCAGGGAGCGATGATCTCAAGCTCGGGAGCGAATGCCTTGATTGTCAGCTCAAAACGGATCTGGTCGTTGCCCTTACCTGTACAGCCGTGGCAGATAGCGTCGGCGCCTTCGGCCTTTGCAATCTCAACGATTCTCTTTGCAATGATGGGACGGGCGAAGGAGGTGCCGAGGAGGTAGGTGTTCTCGTACTTTGCGCCTGCCTTCATGGTGGGGTAGATGTAGTCTGTGATGAACTCCTCGCGCAGGTCCTCAACGTACAGCTTGGAAGCACCTGTCTTGAGCGCCTTTTCCTCCAGACCCTCAAGCTCGTCAGCCTGACCCACATTACCGGAAACCGCAATAACCTCGCATCCGGGATAGTTTTCCTTCAGCCACGGAATAATGATGGATGTATCAAGACCGCCGGAATAAGCGAGAACGATTTTTTTGATTTCTTTTTTCATAAGATTTACCCTTTCCTTTCTTCGGCTTCTTTGCCGTTTACAAGAGCGTGTTTGAGATATGGACTTTGCATTGCAGCTCCGGCATCATCAAACAGAGGCACTGTATGTTTATGAATTTGTGATTTTTTCAGTGTATACATATTATATAACAATCAACAGAATTTTGCAATAGACAAGTTAGACAAATCGGAATAAATATACAGCGATATATTATAAAAATACACAACAAAACCATGAGAAAGGATGAAAAAAACCATTTGAGCACCGTTTTTTGCTTGATTTTCGGCGAAAAAGAGTGGAGCACATAGGGTTTTTCATGGTTAATTATAAAAAACACCGAAAATAAAATGTATAAAAATAAAATAAACGGAATAAAAACGGCGAAAATTCATATTTCAATCAGTTCATGCAGGATTTTCAAGGTTTATTTCACGGGTCAAAGCGAAAAATAAGGACGAGCGAAAAAAAGGAGTTGATATGAAAATGAAAACAATAAAAATGACCGCCATGCTCTGTGCCGCGGCGTTGGGGTTCCCGATTTTTGCACAGGGTCAGTTACCTGATGCCGCAGAGGAGTGCTTTTTTTGGAGCAAAAACGAAACTGAAGAGGAGACCGTCCTTCCCGAAGAGATTCCGCCGAGAAGGGGAAACGGCGAGGGCAGCTACGATCAGACCAATCCCCGCCGTGATGAGGACGCCCTCCGCCCTCCGAAGGAAACGACGACTGAAACCGCCCCCACAGCAGCAGGTGCCGCATACAACTGGTATTGTCCCCATCGCAAGGACGGAAGGGCGCCGGATATTCCCTCGGAAATGAGCTTTATTGAAGACCACGGCGGTTATTTTCTCGACCGTACCGTGTCGGAGAATGAGCCTGTGATTTACCTGACCTTTGATGCGGGTTACGAAAACGGGAATGTGGAGAAGATTCTCGACACGCTGAA
>SVSU01000129.1 GCA_015064135.1 Oscillospiraceae bacterium | reverse complement strand
ATTCAAAAGCCTTCAATACGGAAAAACAAATCTGCACTTCCTATAATTCATGCACCTTTCCCCATTATCAAAAAGAGTTTTGGAGGGGGTCGGACTCAAGCATCAATACTCGTCAGGAAGTTCCCCGAGCTCGTCAAAGCGGAACACGGGGCCGTCCTTGCAGACATACTTATCGCCGATATTGCATCTGCCGCACTTGCCGACAGCGCACTTCATCTTCAGCTCCATGGTGGTATAAACCTGAGTATCTTTAAATCCCAGCTCGCGCAGTCCTGCCAATGTGAACTTGATCATAATGGGGGGGCCGCAGACGAGAACGGTCTTT
Source organism: Oscillospiraceae bacterium (assembly GCA_015064135.1). GTDB lineage: Bacteria > Bacillota > Clostridia > Oscillospirales > CAG-272 > UMGS1696. The sequence goes on along the minus strand of SVSU01000129.1, from coordinate 4,715 downwards.
TTGATGTCGGGGTTCAGCTCCTTCACATAATTTGGAACAAAGCCGACGTGTCCCTCCCAGCCATCCTCGGGATTGTCGATGGTCAGGTTCACGGAAATACCCTCGTCAGCCATCCACTCGTCGATGATCTCACGGTAGTCCACAAGATCGCTCTTTGAACGGGAGCCGTACACGATCTGCACGTCGCCGTAATTCTCGCGCTTGTCACGGACATAATTGATGACAGACCGAAGGGGGGCAAGACCGATACCGCCTGCAATAAAGAGGAGATCCTTTCCCTTGAGTTCCGTTTCCACGGGGAAGGGCTTGCCGTAGGGGCCGCGGACGGTGATCTGCTGACCCACATCCATAAGATGAAGCCATGTGGTCAGACAGCCGCACTTTTTGATGGAGAATTCCATATATTCTGTGTTTGTGGGGGAGGAGGTAATGGAGAACATACCCTCGCCCACACCGGGGATGGAAAGCATGGCGCACTGACCGGGCATATGCTCAAAGGGCTTTTTGCCCTCGGGTGTCACCACGCGGAAGGTCTTGACATCGGGGGTGTCCATGCGGATATCCGTCACCACGCCGAGTACGGGAATCAATGTTTCAGCGTTCATTTGTCACCCTCCAATGCTTTCATAACCTTTACTATATTCATGGAGATGGGGCAGGAGGCAAGGCATCTTCCGCAGCCCACACAGCCCATCGTGCCGTTGTTGTTTTCGGGATAGTACACCAACTTATGCATAAAACGCTGACGGAAACGCTCCACCTGTGTGAGACGGGGGTTGCCGTGTGCCATTTTGGTGAAATCGGAGTACATACAACTGTCCCAGCAGCGGAAACGCTTGATTCCGTGACCCGTATCGTAGTCTTTGATGTCGTAGCACTGGCAGGTGGGACACACAAAGGTACAGGTTCCGCAGGCAATGCACGCCTCGGACAGCTCTGCCCACTTCGGAGAGTTGAAGAACTTCATCAGTTTATCTCCCTCGCCTCCAAATGCATCTGCTTTGAGGTTTGCGAGTGGCAATTTTGCAAGAATCTTCTTTGTTGCTTCCTTTTGTGCCTTTACCTCATCCTCTGCCTTATCCTCAAAGACATCTGCGATTTTCGCAAGGAACGCGCTTCCCTTTTCCGTCTTTCCGTCAAAGAAATATCCGCTTTCCGTAGGATAGCATACCACATCTCCCACAGGCTCCGCGGCATCAATGCCGAAGGTGCCGCAGAAGCAGGTTTCGGTAGGTCGTGTACACGCCATGGAGATCACGAGTCCGTGGTCGCGGCGGTTCTTGTAGTAGGTGTCAACGGGATCGGCAAGGTATACGCTGTCAAGAATCTCAAAGCTCTTCGCATCGCAGGCACGAACGCCGAAAACAGCAAAATCCTCATGCTCGCGGCGAGGGTCGATGATCTCGATATTCTTGCCCGACATTTTGAACTCAACGAGATTCTCCGTCTGAGGGAAGAAGAAATCCTTTGCACTTCTTGTGGTGTTGAGCGCCTTTGACATAACAGCGCCCTCCTGCCATCTTGTATACTTCGCCTTGCCGTTTGCGTCGTCGGTGGGGATATACAGATGCAATTGAGCATCCGCCGCCGCAAAGAAGCCGTTCAGCTTATCTTTCGCAACAAACTTCATCATTCAGCCCCCCTTTCGTGAACCACACCGGGCTCACAGTCATCGAAGGTGTAGGAGGTAAGGGGAGACACGACGCCCTCCTCCTCGCCTGCCTGGTATTCTCCGTACAGCTCGTTCATGTCCTTGATGAACTTGCGGTTCAGAAGGTGCAGAGGGATCTGCTCGGGGCACACACGGGAACATTCGCCGCAGTCGGTGCATCTTCCTGCCACATGGTAGGCGCGGATAATGTGGAACATCTTCTCCTCAAAGGTGTCCGCCGCCGCTTTCTGAGCGATACCCGAATTGGGATTGTCGAACACGCATTGCTCGCAGGTGCAGGCAGGACATACATTGCGGCACGCATTGCATCGGATGCATCTTGACAGTTCCCCTCTCCAGAATTCAAATCTTTCCGCAGAGGTCATCCCCTCCAGCTTCTCCACAAGATCAAATCTGCCGCAGTCGGGGATCACTTCCCCATCTTCGCCGATCAGTTCATCATAGGCGGTATGCTTCTTTGACTTGCAGGAGAGGCATCGCTCCGCCATAACATCCTTTTTTGCAGCGGTCACATCCCCGTAGAGGGTTTCAACAACAAAATTGTCCCCCTCGGCACGGATGCCCACAATACCCTCGGCTCCTGCCGCCTTTATCTTGTTCACATCAGCCTTTCCCTCGCATGGGATGCCGATGAGGTAGGTTTTTTCTCTGTTTATCTTATGCTCCGTCACAAGCTGATTGAAGCTGTATGTGTCACAGGGCTTGAGGAAGGCGAGAACCTTGCCCTCTGCCTTTGCCGTCTCCTTCATCAGGTACTTTGACACATTTGCGGCGGTAAAATCATCGTAAACAAAGTCGCGCTCGATCTCCTCCGCTGTCTCAAAGACCGCAGGAGTCACATCGTATGCAAATTCGCCCTTCTTCCAGCCGAGCACACGGGTCACGGTGCCGTCGGAAAGGAGTTCTATCGCTCTCTTTTTAATTACTTCCTGCATCTCAGGTCCTCCAATCTGCGATTCGGTCCGAGTTCCGTAATCTGACTGACGAAATCGTTCATGGTAGCGGCAAATTTCGCGCCCTCTGCCGCAGATACCCATTCAAGACGGGTCCTGTTTCTCTCGATTCCGAGGAAGTCAAGCATACTGAACAGCATGGTCATTCTGCGTCTCGCGTAATAGTTGCCTGTGGTGTAGTGGCAGTCGCCGGGATGGCATCCGCAGATGATGACCCCGTCCGCACCTCGCTGGAAGGCACGAAGGATGAACATGGGATTCACACGGCAGGAGCAGGGAACGCGGATGATCTTCACATTGGCAGGATACTGGAGTCGGTTGGTACCCGACAGGTCAGCGCCTGCATAGGAGCACCAGTTGCAGCAGAATGCCACAATGGTGGGGGTGAAATCCTTCTTTTCGTTTACCGACATATCGCATCTACCTCCGCCATGATCTGATTATTCCTGAAGCCGTTCAGATCCATTGCTCCCGACGGGCAGGTGACGGTACAAGCACCGCATCCCTGGCATACCGCAGGGTTCACACTTGCCACACGGCGAATCTTTGTGGTTCTGTCGGGCTGTCTGAATTCTTTCTCAATATAGGTGATAGCACCGTAGGGACATACCTTTTCACACTGGGAGCATCCGTTGCACATCTGCTCGTCTGCCTGCGCCACACATGGGTTGCAGGTCAGCTTATCCTTGCAAAGCAGACCGATGACCTTTGCCGCCGCCGCACTCGCCTGAGATACGGTTTCGGGAATATCCTTCGGGCCCTGACAGGTGCCGGAGAGGAAGATGCCTGCCGTGGGGCTTTCCACGGGACGAAGCTTCGGATGCGCTTCGGTAAAGAAATCGTTGGTGTCCATACTTGCCGTCAGCATGGTAGCGAGGGGACGGGCACTCTTGTCCGGCTCAATAGCCGCCGCAAGGACGACAAGATCCGCCTTGATATGAAGCTGCTCATTGGCGATAAGGTCCGATGCCTGAACCATGAGGCTTCCGTCCGCCTGGGGTGCAACCTTGCCCACCATACCCTTGATATAGTGCACACCGTATTCCTCAACTGCTCTGCGGTAGAACTCGTCAAAACTCTTACCGGGGGTACGCACGTCAATATAGAACACATACACATCCGTATCGGGGTATTTTTCCCTTGTGAGCATGGCGTGCTTTGCCGTGTACATACAGCAGATCTTGGAGCAGTAACTCTTGCCCTTTTCGGGAGTGCATCTTGAGCCCACACACTGTACGAACACAATGGTATGGGGATGCTCGCCGTCGGAGGGACGAAGGAGCTTGCCGGCTGTTGGGCCTGCCGCATTGGTTAGACGCTCGAATTCAAGAGAGGTGATAACATCCTTGCTCTGCGAATAAGCGTACTCGTCATATTTTTCAACGCTGATGGGATTGAAGCCGGTCGCCACAACGATAGCACCGTACTTCTCCTCAACGTAGGTATCCTTCTGTGTATAATCGATGGCGCCTGCGGTACAAACCTTTGCGCAGACTCCGCACTTGCCGTTTTTCAGCATGGAGCAATAGTCCGCATCAATGGTCGCGATCTTCGGCACCGCCTGAGCGAAGGGAATATACACCGCGCGGCGATTATCCATTGCCAGGTTGAACTCGTTTGGCACCTTTTTCTGAGGGCACTTCTCGGTACAGAGTCCGCATCCCGTACACTTCACCTCGTCCACATAACGCGCCTTTTTCTTTATCTTAACGCTGAAATTGCCGACGAAGCCGGATACCGCATCCACCTCGCTGTAAGCGTAAATCTTAATCTTCTCGTTCTGGGCGCAGTCCACCATTTTGGGTGTGAGAATACACGCCGCACAGTCAAGGGTGGGGAAGGTCTTGTCGATCTGCGCCATTTTGCCGCCGATGGTGGGATTCTTTTCCACAATGTCCACTTCAAAGCCTGCATCCGCAATATCCAGTGCTGTCTGGATGCCTGCAATGCCGCCGCCGATGACGAGGGCTCTCTTCACAACGGGGGACTCACCTGCCGTCAGAGGTGCATTAAGGTGAACCTTTGCGATAGCGGCACGACCGAGGATAATAGCCTTTTCCGTTCCCTCCGCAATGTCCTTGTGAATCCAT
>SVSU01000128.1 GCA_015064135.1 Oscillospiraceae bacterium | reverse complement strand
ATTCAGTATCTTATTTTGAGGGAGATCTCTACGTTATCGAGGTCAACCCCCGTTCCTCAAGAACTGTTCCGTATATCAGCAAGGTGACGGGAATTCCCATGGTCGATCTTGCTACAAGATGTATGCTCGGAGAAAAGCTCCGCGATATGGGCTACGGCACAGACCTTTACAAGCTGTCCCCCTATGTTGCTGTGAAGGTTCCCGTGTTCTCCTTTGAAAAGCTCATCGGTCTGGATACGCACCTCGGCCCCGAAATGAAGTCCACAGGTGAGGTTCTCGGTCTGGCAGGTACCTTCGGCGAGGCGCTTTACAAGGGTCTCACTGCGGCAGGCTACCGACTCAAGACAGGCGGCGGTGTGTTCGTTACCGTTCGCGACTCCGACAAGAGAGAGATCGGTACCATTGTTAAGAAGTTTGAGAATCTCGGATTCAAGATATATTCCACAGACATGACAGGCGAAGTTCTCCGCAAGAGTGGTGTTAAGGTAACCATCGTCGGTCATATGGATGAGCCCGGTGTCAACCCCGCAACCCTTATTGCAGAGGGGAAGGTGGACTATATCATCTCCACCTCCGCAAAGGGAAGAGATCCGTCCCGTTCCAGCGTAAGACTGAGACGTTTGGCAGTGGAACACGCTATCCCCTGTCTCACAGCCCTTGATACAGCAAATGCCGTAGCAGACAGCATTGCAAGCCGCTGGAATGTTCACTGCACAGAGCTGGTTGACATCAACAACCTCCGCGAAGGTAAGGTTGCCCTTGACTTTGTGAAGATGCAGACCTGCGGAAACGACTATATCTATTTTGATTGCCTCAACAAATCCATTGAAAACCCCGACGGACTTTCCATCTCCTTCACCGACCATCATTACGGAATCGGTGCCGACGGTACCATCATTATCCTTCCTTCCGAAAAAGCGGATGCGAAAATGAGAATGTTCAACCGTGACGGAAGCGAGGGAAAGATGTGCGCAAACGGTGTGAGATGCGTAGCTAAGTATCTCTACGACAGCGGCATTGTTCCGAAGAAGGTCATGGAGATCGAGACCTACGCAGGCATCCGCCATGCCGAGGTAACGGTGCAGAGAGGCAAGGTTACAAAGGTAAAGGTGGATATGGGCAAGGCGGAATTCGCTCCCTCCCTCCTCCCCTGCAAGCCTGAAAAATCTCTCCTTGAAAAGTCTGCGGCGGCGGATGGACGAATCATCGGACTCCGTGCAAAGCTGGCAGGTGCGGAGACAAAGATTACCTGTGTATCCATGGGTAATCCCCACTGCGTAATCTTCATGGACGATGCCCCCTTCGATCTTTCCGACGGCGGAATGGAGAGAATCGGTTCTGCTATCGAAAACGACCCCATGTTCCCCGAGAGAACCAACGTTGAATTCGTTCACGTTATCGACGACCATACTCTCATCGTAAATGTATGGGAGAGAGGCAACGGCGAAACATACGCTTGCGGCTCAGGCGCGTGTGCTGCCGTGGCTGCCGCTGTGGAAAACGGATTCTGCAAGTCTGATAAGCCCGTTATTGTACACCTCAAGGGCGGCGACATGGTCGTTGACTACGAAAACGGCGAATTCTTCATCACAGGTGAAACCGTTGAAGTGTTCCGCGGTACGGTCGAGATCTGAAAAACGAATTGTAAGTAAAATCAACAGCCCTCTTTCGGTTTTCCCAAAAGGGGGCTGTCTGTTAATATGAGGTATTCTTATGACAAAGAAAGCTATATTGTCGAAGTTTTCGGAGAGGGTTTCCTTCCCCGACCTTGTGCGCAAATTGGTATTAGGGTGGCTTTTTGCAGTGGTTCTGGAGGTTCTTATGCTTCCTGCGGAGCTTCGCGCGCTGACCTCCCTTGACGGACCGGCGGCGATGTCCCTCGGCAGAGTGCTTCTTATTGCCTGCGGTGTGGCTGTTGTTCTGCTTGGCATATCCCTTTTTGTGAGGACTCTTTGGGCTGAGCGAGTGGGAATACCTGTGCTTTTCGCTGTTCTCGCGGTGCTGTCTCTCCGTGCATCCTATACCACCTCATTCCTTTGGCTGTGTATTCTGTTGGCACTTGTTCTTGTGGTATATGCCATCCGAGGCTGGAAGGGTGACGGGGATTGTGTTCCGCAGACGGAGAAGGACAGCAAGGTTTACATCGTAATTACAGCAGCACTCGGAGCGCTTTTGTTCCTGTTCATCTGTGCATGGACGGTGGGACGGTATCTGACATTCAGCACACCCACATACGATTTCGGCATTTTTGCCCAGATGTTCCATAACATGAAGGAATCGGGACTTCCCATCACCACCGTTGAACGAGACGGGGCGCTTTCCCATTTTGCTGTTCATGTGTCCCCCATCTACTACCTCATGCTTCCGATTTATTGGCTGTTCCCCTCTCCCATCACTCTGCAGGTGCTTCAGGCGGCAGTGATCGCTTCGGCAGTCATTCCCCTGTGGAAGATCGGACGGCACCACGGGCTGTCTGCCGATGTTCGGACTCTCCTCTGCGCGGTTCTTGTGCTCTTTCCCGCATTGTCGGCAGGGGCGAGCTACGACCTGCATGAGAACTGCTTCCTTGCTCCCCTTGTTCTGTGGCTGTTCTACGGCATTGATAAAAAGAGCATAGCCGTTACCGCAGTGTCTGCCGTACTGGTGCTGTGCGTGAAAGAGGATGCTGCCATGTATGTGGCGGTGATCGCGCTCTGGCTTATTGTAAAGACCCTCCTCAGATTCAAAAAATCCGAGTTGAAGCCCCTCATTATGGGAATTGCCATGTTTGCCGTTTCCCTTGTGTGGTTCTTCCTCACCACAGGGTATCTGGCGTCTGTGGGAGACGGAGTCATGACATACCGCTACGACAATTTCATGTATGACGGTACGTCTTCTCTTGTAACTGTGGTGAAATCCGTTATTCTTAACCCCATGAAGGCGCTGTTCGAGTGCGTGGATTCCGAAAAACTGAAGTTCATTGCCCTCACCATGCTGCCTCTTGCAGGTCTGCCCCTTATCACAAGACGGTATGAACGATTGATTCTTCTCATTCCTTATCTTCTCGTGAATCTCATGTCCGACTATCAGTATCAGCATGACATCATGTTCCAGTATAACTTCGGTTCCGCAGCTTTCCTCTTTTATATGACGGTTGTGAACCTCAGCGACCTGAAACTGACGAGAAGCCGCGTGATTCCCCTTGTGACTGCCGTTGCCATAGGTGCCGGCTGCCTCACATGGGCGGTGATACCCACAGCCGTTGACTATCCCAAGCGAGCTATTGAGAAAGCGGAGTATTACGACAGCATCCGCGCTGCTCTTGACACCATCCCCGAGGGAACTCCTGCAGCTGCTACCAACACCTACACCGCCTATCTCTCCGATCGTGAGGTGCTTTATGATGTGAAGCGATGCACATGGGAACAGATTCTCGAAACGGAGTATGTGGCGCTGGGCAAGGGCTCAACAAGCAGCTTCAAAAACTACGCGTCTGAGGGAAAAAACAACGGATTCGACAATCTGACGACACTCCTTGAAGCGGAAGGGTATGTTCTCTTTGAGGAAGTGCCGGGCGTTCTTGTGATTTATAAGAAACAGTAAAAATAAGGCTATGGTACTCCATGAGCGTGAGACCATAGCCTGATTTTTTTGCTTTGTGAATGAAAAAGCCCGTCATCCCACGGACAACGGGCAAATTTTGTCAGCCAACGATGAGGAAGTAACCCACAACAATAATGGCGAGGGCGATTCTGTACCAGCCGAACACCTTGAAATCGTGCTTTTTCACAAAAGATGTGAGGAACTTCACCGCCACCATGGAAACCGCATAGGCTGTCACCATAGCGATGGCAAGGACGATCCAGTTTCCTTGTGTAATCACGCCGTCAAAGGTGACAAGCTTCAGGAAGCTGACTCCCACCATGACGGGAATGGCGAGGAAGAAGGAAAACTCCGCCGCAATTTCACGGGAGCAGCCGAGGATCATGGCACCGAGAATGGTGGAGCCCGAACGGGATGTTCCGGGGATGATGGAGAGCACCTGGAATGCTCCGATGAGGAGCGCGGTTTTGTAGCTCATGCCGTCGATGTCTGTCACCGTTGGGGATTTTTTGCGGAAGGTTTCAAGAAGGATAAATCCGATACCGTAGAGAATGAGGGTGGTGCTGATGACCTGCCAGTTCTCAAAATTCTCCATGAAATCATTGAGCAGGAGCCCGATGACAGCCGCGGGGAGGCAGGCGACGATCACCTTGAACCACATCTGCCATGTGGAGCGCTTCTCCGCCTTCGATTTTGATGGGGCGAAGGGGTTCAGCTTCCTGAAATACAGCGTAACGATGGCGAGAATGGCGCCGAGCTGGATGCCGTAGAGGAAAAGGTCTGTTTCAAAGAACCCCTGACCCTCTCCCATAAATTCGTTGACTAAAATGAGATGACCCGTACTGCTGATGGGGAGCCATTCCGTGATTCCCTCAACAATACCTAAAAAAAGTGCTTTTAAAAACTCAATAAGTGTAATCATTATGTAACCTCCTGTCATTGACCGCCCAGTCTGAGAATATCGCCTTCCTTGACGGGGAAGGGGACTCTCAGGCGGAACACCATGCCGGGATGAGGGGCGGATGGGATCTCGTTTCCGGTGTCGTCTCGTATAATATCGCACACGAAGCTCTGTCCGCACTTGCCGGGGGAGATGATCTCGCCCTGGTCACCCGCGGTCAGTTTGTTGCGCTGGTAGAACCGTGCTTCATATGTGCCGTCGCCGTTGTCAACTGCATCAAGGGCAGTGGCGATGTATGCCTTTTCGCGGATGTAGCCGAGATTGGTAACGGTGTTGGCGTTTTCGCAGGGCTTTTCAAAGAAGAATCCTGTGCCGTATTCTCTGTGACTCACTCCGTCAAGCTCTCTCTGCCATGCTTCGTCAAATACATAAGCGGAGGGATCGCGGCGGTAAGCATCCAGCGCCATGCGGTATGTGTTTGTTACCACCGCTGTATAGTATGCGCTCTTGACTCTCCCTTCGATTTTGTAGCTTGAAATGCCTGCTTCCTCAAGCTCGGGAATGTGGCGGATCATGCACATATCCTTTGAGGACATGAAGAAGGTCTCTCCGTTTACCTGATCTGCTGCCACGG
>SVSU01000127.1 GCA_015064135.1 Oscillospiraceae bacterium | reverse complement strand
AAACTGCTCAGGCTGCGTCAGGCGGCACAGACGGTGGAAGGGGAATTTTCCGAGCTGTATGCGAAAACCGAAGTGTTTGTTACAAGAAGTGACCGCCGGCTTTTCTCCTTTTATGAAAAACGCGAGGAGCTTGAAGGCTGGCTTGACACCATGTATTACTCGGATGCCCATACCTTTGATGTGAAAACGGGCAGGGAACTTCGCTTTGAGGATGTTTTTGAGATTACGGATGAACTTCCGACCCTTTTGTATGAGGAATTGACGGATGCATATCCCGACCTTTCCTTTGCGGAAGAGACACCTGATATCATCGGAGATGCCATTCGTGAAAACAACACCGCAGTTGTCTCCTTTTCACTGGCACCCGGCTGCGTTCATGTTTTATTTGCCGATTACCGTTTTACTTCCCAACACACGGGCGGACATCACATTACCCTTTCCTTTGCGGATTATCCCCATATTATCAAACCCGAATGGCAGACTGTACCGTACAGTCAAATGTTCAGAATGGATTTCGGCGTTGATTATTATCTTGTGGGCGATTTGAAGCTCAGGATGGAGTTTGTGCCCATTGAAGACGGAATATGCGGCGAATGGTCATGCCGCGTGCGGAATTCAGAGGGGGCAGGGCAGTCGAATGAACATAAGGAGACATTCTGCAATGCGCCCTTTGAGGTGTATCTGATTCGTGAAAACGGCAGACAGCTTCTGTATCTTTCCGTTCCCACGGGGGATGTTTCCGCACTGACCAACGTATATGAGATCACCGCTTGTGGGATTTCCTATATCGGTCAGACAGATTGCGCCATATATGAAACCGTCACTCTTGATCCTGCCCGAATTCCCATGATGCGGTTTGAGGAAAGGGAGGACGCCGAGCTTCCCGTTCCCGTTTACGGAATATGCAGGGTGGGCGATGACGGAATGCCTGTATGGCTTGAAACCATTAAAGACTAAATTTGAATTATTTGGAGGTATCATGTCAATTTTTGATAAACTCAAGAAAAGCGCTGATGATACATTGAAAAAAGGTGTGAAGAATATGGCATCCGCATTTGCCTCTCAAAAGGAGACATTTACCTTTGCCGCCCTTCCCGAAAGCCTTGACGAACTGAAGGCACTGCCCGAAGCGGCGCTGAACACACCCTTTCAGACGGCGGCTTTGACCGTTTGTGCCTTGTGTGTGTATGCCGCCGATCGTACCATCGGCACGGAAATGCTGAATTTTCTGCGAGGTCCCCGTCCGCTGAGCAATCATGAAATATCCTTTTTGAACGATCGCTTCAAAGACGGACATCATGTTCCTTTTTCCTATTTCAAGGGGGCTGTTCCCGAAAATGATTACACCCCGACCACTCCCTTTTCCGTTACCGTTGAATCGGGCCCTTATTCGGATGCCAATGAAGGTTATAAGAAGCTCTTTATTAAGAGTGGCGGTGCAGATAATCCCCGTGAAGTGGTTTTGCGGCAGCTGGGTGACGGCAGATGGATGCTGTGGGATCAGTTCCTTCTTGTGGGGATCCGTTCGCCGAAATCGGAAGATCCATGGGCATGAAAAGAAAGATCGTCATGTTTACAATGGCTGTTTCCATGCTGTTTGGCTTGTTCGGCTGTGCAGGAGGAACCGGGAAGGCAGACGGCTGGCAGGAATTTACATTGAGCCGCAGCCATATGAATGCAGCCCGATGCTTTCGGTTTCATGTTTTCCCCAATGATGCGGGACAGATGCTGGCAGAGGGGTATTGCACCGACCGTGAGGGCAGGGAGCATCGTTCGGAGGACGGAATTGTTCTCTCCGAGGATACGGTGACACAGCTTCGCGGAATGGCGCTTGAGAAGTTGCCCAATGTCAAAAAAAAGCTCCTTCCCCCCTTTGAAGTAATGGATGGGGAGGAGGAGCAGCTTATCCTGTATGACAGCCGAGGCAGAGCGAAGCAGAAAGAGCCCGATCGCGGTGTGACGGATGCTGTTTTTGAAGCGATCCTTTCGGATTTTTGCCGGGAGCTTACCTCATTTTCCGAGATCAGCATTCATGTCAGCGGTATGCGCCATACGGTAGAGTATGAGCTTGTGAATACCTCCGGAAACGCGGAATTGAAACTGTATCGTATTACCTTCGCCGATGGGGAGGACAGACGACAGCTTGAAGGGACAATCGAGTGCGATGCCGAGGAGATGCTCGCTTTGCTGAGGGACTGCAGATTCCTTAACTGGAACGGCTTTGACGGACCTCATCCCGACGGTGTGCTGGACGGGGAGATGTTCCGTCTGTACGCTGTTGTCAACGATGGAATGATCATACGGGCAGAGGGCTCGGAAAACTTTCCCGACGGATATCATGAGCTGATTCGCGCATTCGATGGGATGTTAAGCGAATAAAAAATTCCCATAACAAAAGGAGGATTTCGCATGGGATTGTTTGATAAAAAATACTGCGATATATGCGGCGAGAAAATCGGTTTTTTGGGGAACCGCAAGCTTGATGACGGCAATCTCTGCAAGGATTGTGCGCGGAAGCTGTCCCCCTTCTTCCATGAACGGCGCAGTTCCACCGTGGAGGAAATTCGCGCACAGCTCGCATATCGTGAGGAAAACGCAAAGGCACTTGAAGATTTTCATCCCGACCGTGTATTCGGAGAGGACGAAAAGATTTATGTGGACAGTGCGAAAAAGATGCTGGTCGTTACCTCCGCATCCGATTTCAGGGACGAAAACCCCGATATTATCCATGCCGAACAGATCATTTCCTGTGAAACGAGTATTGACGATGACGAGGAAGAGCTGTTCATGACCGACAAGGAAGGCAATGAGAAGAGCTACGATCCTCCCCGATACCGCCATGCGTATGAATTCCATATTACTTTCAAGATCGATTCCCCCTGGTTTGATGAGATCAGCGTTGATTTGAACAACGGAAACCGTCCCGAAAGCAAGGACGACGATCTGTATTCGGAATACAATATGCGAATGCTGGAGATTGCCGGGCTGGTACGTCAATGGAATTACAAGCCGAGACCGGAGGATGTGCTGCTCGGCCCCATCCCCGGGTATTTTGAAAACCTTCGTGCACAGCAGCAGCCCATGGAAGGAATGGGTTCCGCCAATGGGGCAGAGTTTGAAAATTCTGCAGCATCCCCAAAAACAGATGAGCCTTTGCCGGAGGGAAGTTGGAAATGCTTCTGCGGTAAAGTCAATTCGGGAAAGTTCTGCTCGGAATGCGGAAGACCTCGTTCATGACGGATGAGGGAGAGGAGGACTATGATGCAAAAAAAGATAATATGGTTGACTGCCGTTATTTTCTGCGCTGTGATGCTGGGCGGCTGTGAGGATCCCCGTGATACTGCGGAGACTCTGCCTCCCGAAACAACATGGGATGCGGTCACTGAGGATGCGGTCACTGAGGAGATAACAACCGAGAAAGCAGTCACCGAGGAAGCAGTCACCGAGGAGATAGCAACCGAGGAAGCAGCCACTGAGGAAGCAGTCACCGAAGAAACGGCGGTCGTTTCTTTTGCCGAACAACTCACGGGAATATACAAAACATATTCCGAGGAATGCGGTGAGATACGTCTGCAGGTATATTGGATGGATGATAATCTGATCGCTGAAGCGGAGGAAGAATTCGCCGCGTATTACGCAATGGAGCTTCTGCCCGATGAACCGGAGATGCTCGGCAGAGACGGGGTCAGAGAAGTGAATTTTACAGCATATATGTTTTCCGGCTTTTCAAACCAAGGTGCATATTGGGATTCCCCCGAGTCTGTTGCCGTTGTGCTTACGGATGTGGGCTTCAATATGATAAAATCGGACGGCACCGCAGTCGAATACATACGGGATGACGGGGCAGTGCCCATACATGAAACGGGAAAATATGCTGTGTATCTGTCGGATATGGGTGAGGGAAGTCCCATCGGGTCCCTTGAGGGCGAATGGACGGCTTCCGGAGAGGACGGATATAACATTACTTTAAGGATCGATGCCAACGGCACAGTGCTCTGGTGCTGCAAAAGAGAAAGCGAGCCTATCGTGATTCATACAGGCATGGCGTTGGTCGATGAGACCGCGGGATGCATACAAACCATGACCGAAAGGGTTGGCTGGGCAGATATGCCGTGGCTGTACAATACCCGATACGGTTTTGACGGAGACGGACGGCTGATTCTTGAAAATACCGAATCGGACGGCCTCCTTCCCACAGACCGTGCGATCGTATTCACAAAACTTACAGAGAAGGAGTGAGCAGAATTGGCAGACTTGCAGGAATATAAATGTCCTTGCTGCGGCGGCGCCATCACCTTTGACAGCGCCCTGCAAAAGATGAAATGCCCTTATTGTGACACGGAATTTGAGCCGGACACACTTGCCTCTTATGACGATGAACTGAAAACAGAGCAGGCGGAGGATATGAAGTGGGACACAGAGGCAGGCAGTGAATGGCAGGCAGGGGAAGAAGATGGACTGAGAGTCTATGTTTGCCGTTCCTGCGGCGGTGAGATCGTGGCGGATGAAACCACGGGAGCTTCGTCATGCCCCTACTGCGACAATCCAGTTGTCATGATGGGGCAGTTTACCGGAGGACTGAAGCCCGATTATGTGATCCCCTTTAAACTTGACAAGAAGGCTGCCGTTGCCGCGCTGAAGCGTCATTACGGCGGAAAGAAACTGCTTCCCGGTGTGTTTAAAGATCAGAACCACATTGAAGAAGTCAAGGGTATATATGTGCCGGTCTGGCTCTTTGATGCGGATGCCTCAGCGAAGATCCGATACAGAGGAACCAAAACCCGTACCTGGAGTGACAGCCGCTACGATTTTACGGAAGTGAGTCATTATTCTGTTACAAGAGGCGGAACGGTAGGTTTCCGGAGAGTTCCTGTGGACGGTTCAGCCAAAATGGACGACGCGCTCATGGAGTCCATAGAACCCTATCATTTTGAGGAAGCGGCAGAGTTCCGTACTGCTTATCTTGCCGGATATTTTGCGGATAAATATGACGTGGATGCGGAGGAAAGCATTGCGCGAGCCAATGACCGCATCAAAAGAACCACCGAGGAAGCCTTTGCCCGGACGGTGACAGGTTACGACAGCGTAATACCCGAAAACACAGGCATACAGCTCGAAAACGGATGCGCGAAATATGCACTGTACCCTGTGTGGCTGCTGAATACCGAGTGGAACGGTGAAAAGTACACCTTTGCCATGAACGGTCAGACAGGAAAATTTGTGGGAGATCTTCCCCTTGACAAAGGGGCGGCACGAAAAATGCAGATCGGTCTCACGGCTTTGATTACGGCAGCAGCCTTTGCTGTGTCATTGCTCCTTTGGCTGATATGAGGAGGTGCGCTGAATGAAAAAATACATATGTATTCTCGCAGTATCGGCTTTTCTGATTGTGTCAGGGGCTATCCCGGCTTTTGCAGACGGGTATCTTCCGCGTTTGACGGATGAGGCGGATGTGCTG
>SVSU01000126.1 GCA_015064135.1 Oscillospiraceae bacterium | reverse complement strand
AGATGGCGCCCACCACCATTCCCGGTCAGGTAACAACCACCTCCCCCTACGGCCGTGACAGAAAAATTCAGGGTAATCCCATCCGTGTATGCGAAATGCTCTCCACACTGGATGGCGTGGCGCTGGCACAGAGAGTTGCCGTTGACAGTCCCAAGAACGTTATGGCGGCAAAGAAGGCGATAAAGAAGGCGTTTGAGAATCAGATCGAGGGACGCGGCTTCTCCATCGTTGAGGTGCTCTCCACCTGCCCCACAAACTGGGGACTTTCTCCCACCGACGCCCTTCAGTGGCTCCGCGACAACATGATGCCCTACTACCCTCTGGGCATTTACAAGGAAGCAAAGGAGGAAAACTGACATGACCACATCCATTATCTTCGCAGGTGCCGGCGGACAGGGTATCCAGTTCTCCGGCAAGCAGATGGCAAAGACGGCAATGTACTGCGATATGCAGGTCACATTCCTCCCCTCCTACGGCCCCGAAATGCGCGGCGGTACATCCAACTCCACCGTTGTGATCTCCGACGGCGAGATCGGTTCCCCCAGCGTTACCACCCCCGACATCGTGGTTGCCATGAACCTTCCCTCCTTTGACAAGTTCGAGCCCGCCGTAAAGGCAGGCGGCATTCTTGTCATCGACAGCACATTGGTGGAAAAGAGAAGCGAGCGCACCGATATCCGAACCGTTGCAATCCCTGCTACCGAGCTTGCTGTGGCAAACGGTCTTGAAGGATTCGCCAACGTTATCGTTCTCGGTCAGCTTATCAAGGTGACAGGTCTCTTCGATTACGACACCTTCCTCAACTATCTTGTTGGAAGCATTCCTCCGGCAAAGGCTGCCCTCATCGAAAAGAATGAGAAGGCGCTGGCTCTCGGCTGGGGACTTGAGCTGTAATCAAACAAACAAAATATACGACGGGGATGCCTGCAAAATGGGCATCCCCTCTTGATTTTGCAGGATGGATGTGCTATACTGGATTCAACAATGAACCTATCACTCCGAGGAATTGCCATGACCGAAATGAAACAAAAAGCCGACCGTCTCGCGCCGCATCTCAGTGAATTATATCGGGAATTTCACCGCCATCCCGAGACCGCATATTGCGAAAAAGAAACAAACCGTCTGATCCGTGCCGAGCTTGACCGAATCGGTGTCCCCTATATCGCCCACTCGGATATTCTCACCATCGCTGTCATCGAAGGCGAAAAACCCGGGGCAACAGTGGGCATCCGATGTGACACAGATGCGCTTGCAGTGACGGAAGAAACGGGACTCCCTCACTCCTCCGAAAACAAAGGCTTTATGCACGCCTGCGGTCACGACGCACACATTACGGCAGGGCTCGGATGCGCGGCACTCCTTTGGGAAACGAGAGAGCACCTATGCGGAAAGGTTAAAATAATTTTCCAGCCTGCCGAGGAAGGTGCAGGCGGCTCCGACTTTGTGATCGAAACGGGGATTGTGAACGATATTGATGTATTTTTCGGCATCCACGTCTGGAGCGCATTCGGCCTCGGGGAGCTTCATGTGTCAGCCGTGACGGTCAGCGCGTCCGTGGATATGTTCACCATAAAGATTCACGGAAAAGGAGGGCATGGAGCCACACCGAACCTGTGCTGTGATGCTTTGGCGGCAGGGGCGGATCTGGTAAACTCCCTTCAGTACATCGTGTCCCGTGCCCTTTCTCCCACGGAGCCTGCTGTTGTCACAGTCGGCAGTTTCCACAGCGGTCATGCGGCGAATGTGATCGCAGGAGAGGCGGAGCTGAAGGGGACAGTACGCACCATTACGGCAGAAGCGAGAGACCGTGCGGAATCTACCCTCAAAGAAACGGCGGAATCGGTGGCGAGGTACCACGGATGCACCGCAGAGGTGAACTACACCCGAACCCACGGCTCCGTGACAAACGATCCGCGCGCGGTGGAGCTTGCCCGTGAGGCGGCGGAGGGTATCGTCGCACCTGAGATGATCGGCGAGCAAGTCCTTCGGATGCTGGGAGATGATTTTTCCTCCTACGGCGCCATAGCCCCCTACTGCTATGCGCAGGTCGGCATCACTCCCGAAGGTGCGGAGGCGGTTCCCCATCATAACGGACGATTCGTGGTGGATGAAAGCGTCCTCCCCCTCTCTGCGGCATGGATGGCATCCTTTGCGGTGACAGCCGGGGAGAAATGGAAAAAATAAAAAAACACGAGACTGAAGCACTGCGGAAGAAAACTCCGAAATGCGGCAGTCTCGCTTTTTTTATATCATTCCTTACCCTTTTTCAACAACCCTCGGAAGATAGGCTTCCCTGTCCCGTCCTGCGCCGAATCGGGTCATGTACATACAGTCTCCTTTGATGGAAAAAACGTCAAATGCGGTCTCGGTGACAGTTCCCACCTTCCGCTTCGGGGAGAGAGTCGTCCACTCCTGCACGAGAGAGCACAAGGTCGTCACCACCGTCACGCCGTCATCATAGCGGAGGTTGTCAAAATGCACGTGTCCCGCCACACAGGCAACCACATTGGGGGTTCGCTTGATCTTGTCATAGATTCTTGGCCCGTTCAGCAGGTCGTCATGGGTACGTATTTCCCCGGGACCCTCTCCTCCCGTTCCGACAAGCCCCTCATTGTGTATGGGTGAGTGACTGAAGATTATAATATTCTTGTCCGTCGCCAGCGCTTCCTTCTCAAACCACACCGCCTGCGCATCGGAGATCTCCAGCCGCCAGCCGTAAGGGTACTGACCGTTCGGCAGCTTGTGGTATGGCTTGTCACTGGTGTTGAGGAACACAAAGCGGTAGTTCTGCTCCTCGAAATCCACATAGTAGTAATTCTCGGGGGTGGGGTTGTATTTCATGAACAGCTCATGCATTTCATCGGGGGAAAAGCCGGTTTCCGTGTTGTCCCCTCCACCGCAGGTACGGCATCCCGTCATGTCGTCGTGATTGCCGATTACGCTGTGAACGGGAACGGGCAGGTTATTGAGTGCATCCATGATCTGAAAATTGGTTTCACGGGCTTTTTCGGGGATGTTGTCATACTCATTGCCGACGTCGCCGCCGTTGATGACGCAGCTGATTCCGGGGCATCGGTCAAGGATGTATCGGATGGATTCGATGTGATTTACGCCGTCCTCGTATTCATCCATGTCACCGATGCGATGAAGGAATCGATTGCCGCCGTGATGCATATCGGTGATGAACACAAAGTTGAGAGGTGCGGCAAGCTCGTTTATCTGCTTGATTTTTTCGTCGTAGTGGTCGGTAAGATAGCGGATATCGTTCATGATTCACTCCTTTGTTTGGGAAAAACTGAGGCATCCCCTCGCGAAAAACAGACAGTTACACTATTGTTTCAACACACCTCACGTCTGATGGTCTGCACAGGCTTCTTATCCGTGCCGTCGCAGAGCCATACTCTGCAGAGCTGCTCTCCGTCATTTTCAAGGAGGAATGTGATCTCAACATCCTTTCCGCGGATCGTATCATCAACCGTCAGGTAATATGTATAGCCCCGGTCGCAACCTTCGACCCTGTGCTCCCAGATGTTGACGGGATAAGAAACCGCGCGTTCGCCAAATCCGACAGGAACACCCTCGCAGAATGCACCGCAATATGCCCCTTCAACACCATGCTCACCGTCAATGCCGGCTGCAATGTAACTGCCGCATTCCGCATTCTCGGGGATGTGTACCGTGATCTTCTTTGCGGTGACAAAGTTCTTTTTACCATAGGGAGAGAGCATATTGTTTGCGTGGGGCGCCGCCGGCTTGATCTCCGCACCGTTTTCGTCATAGATGCGGAAGGCGTATATTCTGTCCATGGGTGCTGCCAGACGGAAATAGCGCATCTCACCGCCGATTGTGTATACGGCGGTCTTTTTTACACCCTTCACATGGTAGATGGTGTGTATCCACTCCCTTACAACGGGGGCAGTAACATTCTCCTCCGTCACGGTAAGTGATCTGAGAGGAGCTTGTACCCATGCGGTGAAGTCCTCGGCGGTAAATTCCGCCTTCTTCTCCACATTGGGCTTTCGAACCTCCTTCACGGGCTCGTCTATCTCGAAAAATTCGATCTCCACACGGGAAACGGTATAAGTTTTGCCCAGATCCACACGGAGACAGCCGCCGTTTAAGCGGAGACCGTCGCGGTAGTAAACGGATTCGGCGTCAAAATAGGTGTCGGGATCCCCGTCGAACATAAGACGGTTTTCGTTGCCCCTCGCCTTGTATGTTGCCTGACCGAAGAATGCATCTCTCGCCGCCCTGACAGCCGGGAATGCGGTCTCGCCCGAACGCTTCAGTGACCGGGACTCAAGGGAGTCGCAGTTGGCACGGAAAACGGTTGCCTCGTAAAGCTGCTCAGCGTTCTCGGGTACGGGGCAAGTCTCAGCCTCACCGAGATATACGGGTGCCTTGATGCGGTTGTCCGCAGCCTCACTCGTCCCCTTCTTCACGGCAAATTCACCGAGGGCACGATTGCCGAGAATGCCGATTTCCTCCCCTGTGGTGCTCCAGATGTAAACCTT
The DNA here is from genome assembly GCA_015064135.1 of Oscillospiraceae bacterium. Taxonomy (GTDB): domain Bacteria; phylum Bacillota; class Clostridia; order Oscillospirales; family CAG-272; genus UMGS1696. The sequence continues at coordinate 946 of SVSU01000126.1, read as the reverse complement.
TGCAGGGAGACGGTCACCGTCGGTTATGGTTTCGTATGTACAGTTGGTGAGGACAAAATCACATTCGTTGAAGAGCTCCTTCTCCTGCACCAGAATCAGTGCGGAACGGGAGGGGTCAACGGTGATCTCCGCGCTGTCGCCGAACTGATATGTGCCCACATAGGATTCATAGGGGTGCAATGTTTTCACGATATACTCGCCCTGTGCCAAAAGTCCTATCTCCTCGTTGATGCGGAGGGTGACGGGCATGGGGTTCCATGTGGGGTTGGTAAGGGCGATGAGTCTTGTTTTGCCGTCTCCTCTCGACGCGCCGTTTCTGCCGTAGGTTTCGGGAAGGGCGATGCCGTTTACCAGAATGTCGCGGTATTTCCGGTGGAGGTTGTAGATCTTCGCCAGCCTCTCCTGCTCGATGTCGCGGAGTAACCATGGGTTTCCGTAGATCTCGGGGGCAAGGATAAGGGAGCGCGCGAATGCCTGAAGGATCAGGTCGTCCTCAAAATAGTCAAGGTTTGATGAAAGGCAAACACCGTGGTCCTCCGTCAGTCTCTGCATTCCCGGGACAAGATCGCGGTCAAGGGTTACCATTCTGTGATGAGGGCCCGACACATGATTGCAGCAGGAAACATCGATATAGGTCTCCATGCCGCCGAGAAGGAAGGTTGTGGCGCAGATTTCCGCCTCACCGAGGTCGTTTCTGTGGTTCAGCACCACAAGGTCGGGGACATATTCTCTGCACTCGTCGATCATGCTCTTGAATGTCATCCGCTTTTCGGGACGAAGGTTGCCGCAGACGGTGTCAAACTTGAATTCCTTGAATCCGTAATCGCGGCACAGGCTCACCATAAGCTCGCGGCGCTTTGCCTCCTCCTCGGGGGTGTCGCCGAAGCCGTCAGCACCTGCCCACACACCGAGAGCACAGCCGAACTCCGCCGCCTTTGCCGCAGAG
>SVSU01000125.1 GCA_015064135.1 Oscillospiraceae bacterium | reverse complement strand
ATCCCATCACAAACCACTTCACAGGCGTTGAAGAATACTGGAGCGTCCTCCTTGCAAACACCGAAATGGCCATGGTCGGCACCACCATGTTCGGCGACACGGGCGGCTCCCGTTTCCATGACGATATGTTCCGCGGCGCGAATATTGTTGGCGTCAAGGGCTGCACAAGCCACGGCATCAGCGACAATTACACACCTGAGCTGAAGGTTATGGAATACCCCTATGAGAAGTGCATTGAGCTGTTTGAGGACGAGCTCTCAAAGTACAAGAGAACGGGCAAAACCCCCGTCGGCGCTCATGTGGGACTTCCCGGAATGGAGCACACCTCCGCTAAGCTGGCAGTTGCGGCAAAGGAGCTTGCTCACAAGTACAATGTTCAGCTTCACATCCACACCAGCGTTTATGCCTCCGAGATCGAGTGGTTCAGAAAGACCCACAACTGCACCCCCATCGAATTCTACGACAGCCTGGGTATTCTTGACGAGCGTACCACCCTCGTTCATGTTATTCACACCTCCGACCACGACCTTGACATCCTGGAAAAGCGCAAGCCCTATGTGGTGCACTGCCCCGGTGCGTCCTTCCGCTATGCTCTCGGTGCCATGACCGTGGGCCGCTTCAAGGAAATGCACGAGCGCGGTGTAAAAATCGCTCTCGGTACCGACTCGGGCGTATGGTGCGACGGACTGGATATGTTCCAGCAGATGTATCTCGCCTGCGTAGGCCACAGAGAAGCTACCGGTGTTTACCCCTACTTCACCACAGCGGATGCCTTTGAAATGGCAACCGTAAACGGTGCGGGCGCCATGGGTGCGTCGGATGAGTGCGGCAGCATTGAGGCAGGCAAGGCGGCGGACATCGTTATCCACACACTGAAGCGCCCCGAGATGATCACCCCTGCCGACAGACTCCAGCAGCTTATCTACGCCAGCCAGTCAAGAAGCGTGGACAGCGTGCTCATCGACGGACGGTTCATCGTTCGCCGCGGCAAGCACACCACAGTGGATCTGGACGAGCTCGCACCTCAGTTTGCCGAGCGTCAGCGCGATATTGTAAGCCGCATGGGCTTCAAGTACAGATGCCCTTGGCCCATTATCAAGTAATTCTCGGCATAAAAATAAGCCCCCACTTGATTTTCTTCGAGTGGGAGCATTTTTTTATGCCCGTTTTTTTGCAGTGGTAAATAGCGAAAAGCTCTCCATCGGAAGGTCAAAGCATATCCGCTTATTCAGATGAGTTCGGCGGCATCCGTAATCAGCCGTTCCACAATATCCACCACTTTAAGAAGGGATTCGGTGGGGAGGAACTCAAACCGTGAGTGGAAATTCTCGCCGCCTGTGCAAATATTGGGGCACGGCAGACCCATGAACGAGAGCCTTGCCCCGTCGGTGCCCCCACGGATGGGAACGATCACGGGAGAGACGCCAACCGCTTCCATAGCGGACTTTGCGCGCTCCACCGTGTACATATGATCGTCAATGATCTCTTTCATGTTATAATAGGAGTCCCTGACAGTGATCTCGCAGGAGCCCTCGCCGTATTTCTCGTTGATCTGCCTGCCCGCATCTTCAAACAATGCCTTTTTTGCCGCGAACTTATCCCTGTCGTGGTCGCGGATGATATAGGATAGCTCGGCGGATTCACACTCTCCCTTCATCTCAATGAGGTGGAAGAATCCCTCATAGCCCTCCGTTTCCCGTGGGGTCTCCCCGGGGGGCAGAAGGGCGGCGAAATCCATTGCCATAAGCTGCGCATTCTTCATCTTCCCCTTTGCTGTGCCCGGGTGGATAGAAACGCCGCGGAACACTGCCTTTGCCGAGGCTGCGTTGAAGTTTTCGTACTCCAGCTCCCCGAGGGGGCCGCCGTCCACGGTGTAGGCGTAGTCTGCGGCAAATTTCTCCACGTCAAAGTGGTCGGCACCCCGTCCGATCTCCTCGTCGGGAGTGAAGCAAACTCTGACTTTGCCGTGGGGAAGGTCGTTTTTGATGATCCTCTCAAGGGCGGAAACAATGGCGCAGATGCCTGCCTTATCGTCCGCACCGAGAAGGGTCGTCCCGTCCGTTACAATAAGGCTGTTTCCCTTATATTTCCCCAGAGAAGGATATTCTTCCTCCTTCAGAAAGATCCCCTTTTCTTCATTCAGACAAACATCTCCCCCGTCATAGGAAACGATCTTCGCCTTTATGGGAGCATCGGCGCAGGCATCGGAGGTATCCATATGAGCAATGAGCCCGAGAGTCACGGTGCTTGCCGTGTTTGATGGAAGAGTGGCATAAAGATAGCCCATTTCGTCAAGCTCAACCTCGGTCAAGCCAATGGCTGAAAGCTCGTCGGCAAGATATCTGCCGAGGGCAAGCTGTTTTTCGGTGCTGGGGACAGTCTCCGAGGCTTCATCCGACATTGTTGGGAATGACACGTATTTGAGAAAACGTTCAATAGCGGTCATGGCAAACTCACTTTCATTCGATAAATTCAGGTTACACAATGGAATGGGGCACTTGCAAATCAAACTGTACTTTATCCCCATTTATTTTATAGTTTTTTCTTATTTTTGTCAACCCCGTACACGGGTATTCCCATAGGGTGTGAAAACGTTTTCATATATTTTACATAGTTTTCATTTTAACCGTTGGAAAAGCCTTGACTAAAATATGTTTTTTTTGTAAAATAAAAGGTAGCAGAATATCATGATCGAATTTGGCTGAAAAACGGTACGGTTTGGGTACGGTTCATCAAAAAACGCTCCCCCGAGCCCAATCGGCTTTATGGCATCGAAAAACATTCATATCCGACAAAGGAGATTTATATGCAGCCTGTGAAAGTATCGGAAAGTGTATTTAAGAATGCGGAATTTATCTGGATCCGCACAATGGATAACGTTCCAAACGCCTATGTTGACTTCCATGAGACCCTCCGAAAAAAGGAAGGTGCAAAATACCGCCTCTTTATTATTGCCGATTCCAACTATGCACTGTGGGTAAACGGCAAATACTGCGAGGGATTCCAGTTTGCCGGATTACCCGACAAATACAACGTATACGACGAGTATGATATCACGGACTTTCTGGCAGAGGGCGAAAATGATATCCTCATCGGAGCTTACGCCCAGAACGAGGGCAGCTTCGGCTACTCCAAGGGTACAAACGGCGTAATGTATGTGTTCACCGAGGACGGCGATCCCGTTATCACCTCGGGTCTGCACACGAAGGCGAACAAAAACCCCAACTACACAAGCGGCCCCGTCACCCCCATCTCCCCACAGATCTCCTTCACCTTCGATTACAATTTCGAGGCGGAGGCTGTGGAGGCAGGTGAGGTATTCGTCTCGCGCAGGTTTGACACCCTCTACCCCCGTCCCGTAGCAAAGCATATAATCAAGGAGCCCTGCAAGACCACACCCGTGGTATGGGGATCCTTCGTTGACAAGAACCCAGACGCTCATCCCGGCCGCAGAATGCAGCTTTCCTATCTCGGCTTCTCGGGACGCCTTCGCTGGGGTGAAAACAAAACCGAAAACGGCGTTCTTCTGAACAAGGAGAACGACACCGACGGCATCTACATCATCTACGACATGGGCGGCGAGGAGGAGATCGGCTATCTCACCCTTGACATCACCCTTCCCGAGGATGCAGACTTCCTTCTCGGTTGGGGCGAGCACATCGATGACCTGCGCGTAAGAACCAGCACCTGCACATGGAACAACAGCTGTTACGCCGCATCCTTCAAGGGCAAGGCAGGCAGAAACACCTTCATCCATCCCTTCAAGCGCCTCGGCGGACGGTACATTGCCCTCCAGGTATACGCCCCCAATGTTGAAGTGCACTATGTTGGCGTCACACCCACCGTATACCCCACGGCACACGATGTCAAGTTCACCTGCGCGGACAATCTCCACAACACCATCTACGAGGTGGCAAAGCGGAGTATGCTTCTGTGCTTCCTTGACCGCCACTCCTGCGACGCACTGCGCGAACAGGGCAACTACGGTCTTGACACGAGAATTTACGCCCTGTGCACCCATTATGCCTTCCGTGAATTCCCCATGGCAAAGAACTCCATCCGCCTGTTCTCCATGACACTGCGCGGCGACAATATGCTTGAAATGTGCGCACCCGGCGACACCGACCTGTGCATCCCCACCTACACCTGCTCCTTCATGGAACTGGTATGGGAGTGCCTCCTCTACTCCGGTGACTACGATTTCGCCCGCGAGATGGTGCCTGTGGCAGAGAAGATCTGCTCGGGACTCCTTGCGCGCACCGATGAGCACGGTCTTATCAAGAGATTCCACTCCACGGATGAGTACAATTACTGGAATTTCCACGAATGGAACAGCGGTCTCGACGGCAGCAAGAACTACCGCTACGCCCTCCCCACCAACGCATTCATTTCCATTGCATATCAGTCCCTTGCCAAAACATACGATGCACTGGGCGAGGGTGAGAAGGCGAAAAAGTGGTTTGCGGCGGCAGATGCGCTGAACAAGGCTTGCCACAAGGAATTCTACAACGCGGAAGAGGCGGTCTATTACGCAAAAAGCGGCACCTGTGAGGAGGACACAAGCGGACATCAGCACTTCCTCTGCCAGTTTGCAGGCGCCCTTGCCATCTATGCAGGTATGTGCCCCGAGGATGAGCTTGACCGCGCGCTTGAAGTGCTTGTTTACAACAAGGAGCTTGTCCCCTCTCAGCTTTCCTTCAGCATTTACCGCTACGATGCCATGATGAAGCGTCCCGAAAAGTACGGCCGTGTGCTCTTCCGTGAAATTGCTGAAAAATACGGCTATATGCTCCGCAGAAATTCCGCAACATTCTGGGAGACCTTCCGCGGCGGCGACGATTTCGATTATGCGGCAAATATGGTACAGGGCTGGGCAGGAGTACCTGCGTACCTCTACCTCCGTTATGCGGCAGGTATTACACCCGTAGCCCCCGGTGTGTTTGAGCGCCGTCCCATGCCTGTTTCTCAGACGGGCATCTACGAGATCAACGTAGAAGATTCGTTTATCTGACAAACTTTGGAAAATTTATATTATGAGGTGTAAATATGATTCCGATTACCGAATTTAAAGAGAGAATTGTCCGTGTACAGGAGGAAATGGCAAAGTCGGGCTACGACTACATCCTCGCCTACGGCAACGAAGCCGAGCCCCAGTATGTGCGTTATCTTTCCGACTACTGGCCGTCCTTTGAGACCGCAGGTGTCCTCGTCCCCAGATGCGGCGAGCCCTTCCTTCTCATCGGCCCCGAGAGTTATACATATGCGGCAGAGCGTTCCAAGGTCCCTGCCATCCGTCTTGTGAAGGCGTTCCGCGAATCCTCCGAGCCCGAATACCCCGGAAAGCCCCTTGACACCTTTGAAAGCGTGTTTGAGGAAGCCGGAATCACCGACATCAAGCGTTTCGGCGTTGCAGGCTATCCTCTCATGACCGTGGGCGTATATTTTGCACTCACCGACAGCCTGAAGAAGTACGGTATTCTGCCCGAGAAGGCGGACGAGCTTCTGAACAAGCT
>SVSU01000124.1 GCA_015064135.1 Oscillospiraceae bacterium | reverse complement strand
ACGTGCTGGTTCTCGACTCCGCACACGGTCACTCCCAGAACATCATCAACTGTGTAAAGAAGGTAAAAGCGGCTTACCCCGACTGCCAGCTCATTGCCGGAAACATTGCAACGGGCGAGGCGGCGCGTGAGCTTATCGAAGCAGGCGCTGACGCCATCAAGGTGGGTATCGGCCCCGGCTCCATCTGCACCACCCGTGTGGTTGCCGGCATCGGCGTGCCCCAGATCTCCGCTATCATGAACGCATACGAGGTTGCGGCGGAATATGACATTCCCGTTATCGCAGACGGCGGCATCAAGTACAGCGGCGACCTCCCGAAGGCCATTGCGGCAGGTGCAGGCGTTATCATGGTAGGCTCTCTCCTTGCCGGATGCGAGGAATCCCCCGGAGAAAGCGAGATCTACCACGGCAGACAGTTCAAGGTATACCGCGGCATGGGCTCCCTTGCGGCCATGGAGAAGGGTTCAAAGGACCGCTACTTCCAGGAGAACGCGAAGAAGCTGGTACCCGAGGGAGTGGAAGGACGTGTACCCTACAAGGGAATGTTGGCGGACACTGTATATCAGCTCATGGGCGGACTTCGCGCAGGCATGGGCTACTGCGGCACCGCTACCATTGCGGAGCTGAGAGAGAAGGGCAGATTTGTAAAGATCTCCGCAAACGGACTTCGCGAGTCACATCCTCACGACATCAGCATCACGAAGGAAGCGCCCAATTACAGCACTCAGGTCCTCTGAGTGGGGATAATGTGCAGTTGGATTTGCAGGCGAACTTGCCCCACTCCTGAAAAAGTCTTTCAAAATGGGTCCCACCATTTTGAATTGCCTTCGGCAAACGACTTTTTCCAAAGTATAGCTTGACTTATCGAATGGGGATAACGTGCAGTTGGATTTGTAAGCGAACTGCCCCACTCCCGAGAAAAACTTGAAAGATGGGACCCACCATCTTTCATCGTCCGAAAGCCTCCGTTGGAGCCTTTCAGCCGACCGTTTTTCTCCAACGAGTAGACTGGATTTAAGTAACGTGCAGTTGGATTTGTAAGCGAACTGCCCCACAGTTTAAATTGGATAATTGCATAAGAATGAACGGCAGGTATCTCAAACGGGAGCCTGCCGTTGGTTTTTCACAGCGTTACTTTTGGTTTGTTATATCACTGTAATATAAAGAAACGATATAACAAACCAAAGCCTCACACTCGCTATATCACTGTAACCCACACCAACAATCCCCCCCATCCCCCCACCCCGTCATATTCCACAAACCCACACCCGAAAAACCATCAATTCCCACAAACTTTTTTCCAAAAAACGGAACAAATCAAAAAAAACATCGTCTAAATCATCGTTTGAATATTGCATCTCCGAACATTTCGGTGTATAATATTCTCCGAACCATCAATAATATTAACGAAACAGAAAATTTCAAGTAATTTTTATATTGAAAGGATACACCACCATGAAGCGTATTTCAGCACTTATTCTCGCACTCCTCCTCACAGCAGGCACCCTCGCTTCCTGCGGCAAGGACAACTCTGACGAAACCACAGGCGACACCTCCGCTGTGGAAACCACCGAAACAGGCTCACCTGAAGCAAACGCTCCCGAGACCGACGGCGGTGAAACAAACGCTCCCGAGAACGATGCAGGCACTGCCGCCGACGGCGCAAAGGCAACACTCAACGGCGTGTACGGCGCATTCCTCGATAAGCTGGCTCCCGCATTCGGTGCAACAAGAGGCGAGGAGATCTCCTCCTACTTCGCAGGCCCCGAGATGATCTCCGTTTTTGAGACCGACAGCGAATCCGGCGAGGAATTCTCCTACGAAATGCCCCTTCCCGGCCCCGGCACCATCGACCTTTCCAACACCGACAACCTCTACCCCACCCTGCTCCCCTCCGATCAGGCCGATAAGCTTCAGAGCGCGGCTTGCTTCTACAACATGATGAACATGAACAACGGTACCTTCTCCGCATTTGAGCTGAAGGACGCCGCTGAGGCTGAGGCGGTGGCAGGCGCGCTGAAGGACGCCATCACAGGCAACCAGTGGATGTGCGGCTTCCCCGAACGCTATCTCATCGTCAATGTTGACGGTGTCATCATCTCCGCATTCGGTCTTACCGACGCCGTAAACGCCATGAAGGACGCTGTCACCGAGGCTCACACAGGCGCTGAGGTGCTCTTTGACGAGGCTCTGTAATCGAAAAATCAACAAATCGGAACAAAAATTAACAAGGGAATAGAATCATGCTTTTTTCAAGCCTACCTTTTCTTTATTATTTCCTCCCCTGCGTGATCATTCTGTACCTGATTGCTCCGAAACCCATAAAAAACACGGTCTTGCTTCTTGCAAGCCTTGTTTTTTATGCCTGGGGCGAGCCGAAATATGTGGTGCTCATGACCGTCACCATCCTTCTCGGGTACATTTTCGGGCTTCTCCTCGAACGGTTCAGGGGAAGGCGGTCGGCGAAGGTTTTCCTCATCCTTTCGGTGGGTGTGGACCTCGCCTTCCTCGGCTTTTTCAAGTATGCGGACTTCTTCATCGCAAACTTCAACGCGGCGACGGGGCTTTCCGTTCCCCTTCTCAATATCGCACTCCCCGTTGGTATCAGCTTCTACACCTTCCAGATCCTCAGCTACACCGTTGACGTGTACCGTGGTGACACTGCGGCTCAGCGGAATGTTATCGACCTCGGCGCGTACATCACCCTGTTCCCCCAGCTCATCGCCGGCCCCATCGTCCGCTATTCCGACATTGCTCAACAGCTGAAAGGGCGGCGACACACCGTGGGGAAAACCGCATACGGTGTGCGCAGATTTGTGCTGGGGCTCGGCAAAAAGGTGCTCATCGCCGACACCCTTGCCGCATTCTGCTCCGCTTTTGCAGCCTCCGGGGACAAGTCGGTGCTGTTCTACTGGCTCTACGCCGTCGCCTACTCTCTCCAGATCTACTTCGATTTTTCGGGGTACAGCGACATGGCGATCGGTCTTGGAAAAATTCTCGGCTTCGATTTTCTCGAAAACTTCAACTATCCCTTCATCTCGGGAAGCATCACAGAATTCTGGCGGAGGTGGCATATGTCCCTCGGCTCCTGGTTCCGCGATTATGTGTACATTCCCCTGGGCGGCAACCGCGTCTCAAAGGCGCGCAACATCTTCAACATTTTCGTCGTCTGGATGCTGACGGGCTTCTGGCACGGTGCGGCGTGGAACTTCATTCTCTGGGGTGTGTTCTTCGGCATCATGCTCCTTATTGAAAAGCTGTGGCTCCTGAAGTATCTGAAAAAAGCGCGGGTCTGGAACCACATTTATGTGCTCTTCCCCGTCCTGTTCAGCTTTGTGCTCTTCGCCTCCGTTGACCTTGCCGATCTGGGCAGAAATCTCGGCGGTATGCTGGGGCTGGGCGGCATTCCCGCAGTTTCGGCGGAGACCCTGTACTGCCTGAGAAGCTACGCCGTCATCTTCATCCTTGCCCTCGTCGGTGCCACACCCGTCGTAAAAAAGGCGGCGAGCGCTGTGGAGAACACAAAGTGGGGCGGTCGGATCCTCACCGTTCTTGAACCCGTGGGCCTTGCGGCGCTCCTCCTTGTGGTGACAGGCTATCTCGTGGACGGCTCCTTCAGCCCGTTCCTCTATTTCAGATTTTAGGAGGTATTATAATGTCAAACAGAATAAAAAACATTGCAGTCACCTCCACCGCGGCGGCTTTGCTCATGGGGCTCGCCCTCTCGGCATGGCTGAAGCCTGCGGACGAGTTTTCCGTGAGCGAACGCCGTCCCCTTGACGGGATGCCCGAGCTCACCCTCGATTCCCTACTTGCCGATGAGCGTGAGGACACCTTCATGAGCAAATTTGAAGGGTACACCCTTGACCAGTTCCCCCTCCGCGACGGGTTCAGAACCCTGAAATCCATTGCGTCCTACTACATCTTCGGGCATCTGGACAACAACGGGATCTACATTGAGGACGGCTATGCGGCGCAGCTTGAGTACCCCATCAACGAGGGCTCCATCGACTATGCGGCGGCAAAATTCAAGGAGGCATCGGGCTATTTCGGGGAGGACACCGCCTTTTACTTCGCTGTGGTGCCCGACAAGGGGTACTTCCTCGCCGAGGAGAACGGCTATCCCTCCCTTGATTACGACAGATTCTTCACCCTCTGCCGCGAAAAGATGGATTTTGCCCGCCAAATCGACATTACGGGTACCCTTTCCCTTGAGAATTACTTCAAAACGGACACCCACTGGAAGCCCGAGACCCTCGGCGGCACCGCAGATGCCATTGCCGATGCCATGGGTGTGACCCTTTCGGCGGATTACGAGGAGGCTGTCCTTGACGTGCCCTTTTATGGGGTGTACTACGGTCAGAGCGCCCTCCCCCTCCCCTCCGAGGAGATGCGGTACCTCACGGGGGATGTGCTTGACGGATGCACCGTTTACAGCTACGAGGCAGGACGGGAGATCGGGGTCTACGACATGGAAAAGGCACACGGAAAGGACCCCTACGAGATGTTCCTCGGGGGCAACCTGACGGCGGTGAAGATCACGAACCCGGCGGCGTCAACGGACCGTGAGCTTGTAGTATTCCGCGACTCCTTCGGCGCCAGCCTTACCCCCCTGCTCATTGAGGCGTATTCGGAGATCATCGTCATCGACATCCGCTACGCCCCCCTCAGCATGATCGCAGGCTATCGTGACCCGGGCGGCAGACCCATCGCCGCAGATCTGGGCACGGCTGACGATGTATTGTTTATTTACAGCACGCTGGTGCTCAACAACAGCAATACCTTGAGGTGAAAAAAGGAAACATCGGAGGATGTTTTGAGAGTCGGCGAAGCGGCTCCCCACCTCCCCCCAACTTTTTTGCTTGATTGCAAATGTGGGGGCGGAATTATGAAGCATATTATCAGACAAAAATATCCGGCACGGAGCTTCTACTCTCCCGTACCGGATATTTTTTATTCTTTGATTCTGGTGATGACCAGCCCCAGCTTTCCCTGGGTGTGGGAGGACCAGATGATGTGTCTCGGGCACTTGTCAACGCAGTGGTCACAGCCTGTGCACTTTGCGTAGTCGATGACCGCGCGGTTGGTGTCTACGGTGATGGCGCCCTCGGGGCAGTTCTTCTCGCAGAGTTTGCAGGAAATGCAGCCAACGTCGCAGTATTTCCGTGTGGTCTTGCCGTCGTCAACGGATCGGCAGCCTACCCAGTGGCGGCTGTCGAAGGGGATGAGGCGGATAATATTCTTCGGGCACGCCTTCACGCAGACGCCGCAGCCCTGACATTCTCTGTAATCCACAACAGCCACGCCGTTGATTACGGAAATGGCGCCGAAGGGGCAGGCTGCAACACAGGTTCCCAGCCCCACACAGCCGTTGGGGCAGATGCGGTCGCCGCCGCCCAGCTTCGATGCCGCAACGCAGTCGGACACGCCGTTGTAGACGTATTTTTTCTTTGAATACTCATGGGTACCGGAGCACATGACCTGCGCGCGCATCTTCACGGTCTCGGCGGCTTCCACGCCCATGACACGGGCAACCTTTTTCGCGGCTTCGGCACCGCCTACCGTACAGCCGTTGACGGGGGCATC
>SVSU01000123.1 GCA_015064135.1 Oscillospiraceae bacterium | reverse complement strand
CCACCGCCGAAGAAACTGGAGAAAATATCGTTGATATCGAAGCCGAAATCGCCGAATCCGCCGAAGCCTGCGCCGCCGCCCGATGCCGGGTCAAATGCCGCGTGACCGTACTGGTCGTATTTTGCCTTCTTGTCGGGGTCGGACAGGATATCGTACGCCTCGTTGACTTCCTTGAATTTCGCCTCCGCCTCCGCATCCCCGGGGTTCATATCGGGGTGATACTTCTTCGCCAGCTGTCTGTATGCCTTTTTGATGGAACCCTCGTCGGCACTCTTGTCAACGCCGAGTACCTCGTAATAATCTCGTTTATCGGCCATCGTTCCTTACATTTGCCTTTCCTTAATTCTTGTTAAAACGCAAAAATAAATCCGGGCGAAAAAACGCCCAAATTTATCCCTGCCATCCTTATTTAAAAGGTCTGCCGCCGGGGCACCTTCTTTCGGTAAGGCACCCCGACCGCGTAAATTTATCAGTTCTCGGACTTATCTTCAAAGTCTGCACTGTAATAGGTGTTGCCGTCGCCGCCCATATTGCCTGCGTCAAAGCCCTGGCCGCCCATGTTGGGATCCTGTGCTCCCTGTGCCGCGTACATCTTTTCGGCGATGGGGTAGAACGCCTTTTCAAGTGCCTCTGTATCAGCCTTGATGGCTTCGGTGTTGCCGCCCTTGATGGTTTCCTTCAGAGTCTCAATCGCTGCTCTTACGGGCTCCTTATCGGCATCTGTCACCTTGTCGCCCAGATCGGAAAGGCTCTTTTCGCTCTGGTAGATCATGGTCTCAGCTTTATTCTTTATCTCGATAGCTTCCTTCTGCTTCTTGTCCTCCTCAGCGAACTTTTCGGCATCGCGGACAGCCTTATCGATATCCTCCTGGCTCATGTTTGTGGAGGAGGTGATGGTGATATGCTGTTCCTTGCCTGTGCCCTTATCTGTTGCGGATACGTTTACGATACCGTTGGCGTCAATATCGAATGTTACCTCGATCTGAGGTACGCCGCGAGGTGCGGGTGTGATGCCGTCAAGGACGAATCTGCCGAGGGTTGTGTTGCCTGCCGCCATGTCGCGCTCACCCTGGAGAACGTGGATCTCAACGGAGGTCTGACCGTCAGCCGCTGTGGAATAAACCTGGCTCTTCTTTACGGGGATTGTTGTGTTTCTGTCGATGATCCTGTTGAACACGCCGCCCAGCGTCTCGATACCGAGAGAAAGGGGAGTTACGTCAAGGAGAAGGAGGTCCTTTACATCGCCGCCGAGGACACCGCCCTGAATTGCGGCACCGAGAGCAACGCACTCGTCGGGGTTGATGCCCTTGAAGGGATCCTTACCGATGAACGCCTTTACCGCATCCTGAACAGCGGGGATTCTTGTGGAACCGCCCACGAGGAGCACCTTGTCAACCTGAGAAGGCTGCTTGCCTGCATCGCGGAGAACCTGCTTTGCAGGGTCGATGGTAGCGCGGACAAGGTCTGCTGTCATTTCGTTGAACATTGCTCTTGTGAGTGTGCCGTTGAAATGCTTGGGGCCTGTGGAATCCGCTGTGATGAAGGGCAGGTTGATCTCGGAGGACTGCATACCGGACAGCTCGATCTTTGCCTTTTCCGCAGCGTCCTTCAGTCTCTGGAGAGCCATCTTGTCCTTTCTGAGGTCAATGCCGCCGTTTTCCTTTGCAAATTCGCCGGCGATCCAGTCCATGATTCTCGCGTCGAAGTCGTCACCGCCCAGACGGTTGTTTCCGGCTGTTGCAAGAACCTCAAATACGCCGTCGGAGATCTCGAGAAGGGACACGTCGAATGTACCGCCGCCCAGGTCATAGATCAGGATGGTCTGATCGTTTTCCTTATCCATACCGTATGCAAGTGCAGCCGCTGTGGGCTCGTTGATGATACGGAGAACCTCAAGTCCGGCAATCTTACCGGCGTCCTTTGTTGCCTGACGCTGTGCGTCGGAGAAGTATGCGGGAACCGTGATAACCGCCTGTGTAACGCTTGTTCCGAGATATGCCTCAGCATCTGCCTTCAGCTTCTGCAGGATCATTGCGGAAATTTCCTGGGGAGTGTACTTTTTGTCGTCGATCTCAACATTGAAGTTTCTGCCCATTTCGCGCTTGATTGACATGATTGTGCGGTCGGGGTTGGTAATAGCCTGGCGCTTTGCAACCTGACCTACCATACGCTCGCCTGTCTTTGAGAACGCAACAACGGAAGGTGTGGTTCTCGCTCCCTCGGGATTGGGGATAACGGTGGGCTCGCCGCCTTCAAACACCGCTACACAAGAGTTTGTTGTACCTAAATCTATACCGATAATCTTTCCCATAATATTTTTTCCTCCAAATCAGTTTATATATTGTTGTTTTTTGTTTTCTTAATTATAATCACTCAAAAGGGTTGTATCAGTTCGCTACTTTAACCATGGCGTAGCGGATAACCTTGTCGCCGTGCATATATCCGCACTGGAGAACCTCGGCAATTACATTCTCACCCAGTGTTTCGTCCTCCATGTGGAACACTGCGTTGTGTATTTCGGGATTGAACTGCTCCCCTGCTTCGCCGAACATTTTGATGTTCATTTTTTCCAGGGTCTCGGGCACCTTGCTGAGTATCAGCTCCACGCCCTCGGCAAACTTTTCACGGTCGCCGTCCTGATACTTCTGCGCATACTGAAGGTTGTCGATGATGGGAATGATTCCCTTCACGGTGTCGGCAACCGCATCGCCGTAGACCGCATCCTTTTCCTTCTGGGAACGCTTTCTGAAGTTATCGTATTCCGCAACCACGCGCAGATACTTGTCAGTGGCTTCCTCGGCGCGGACTTTTTCCGCTTCCAGGGCCTTTTTCAGCTCCTCGATCTCTGCTTTCAGCTTTTTCGCATCGGACTTTTTATCCTTTTTGCATTTATCCTCTGCTTTTGTCTCTTCCTCTGCGGCAGCGGTTTCCTTCACCTCTTCGGTTTCGGGAACAGCGTCCTGCTCATTCTTTACATCTGTGTTGTTCACTTTTGGTTTCTCCATATATGTGTTTTTTATTTTATTCTTCATCCGGGGACGGAAGCTGACCTCTTACCGCATCACCCACAGCATCTGTCATACGGTCGATCATGGCGATCACACGGGAATAATCCATTCGCGTAGGTCCGATAATGCCGATCGCTCCGATGGGTGTGCCGTTTTCCCTTACCGTCTTGAAAATCAGTGTGGAATTGTCCATGATCTTCACGAGATTCTCCCGTCCGATGTAGATCTGGACCTTTCCGCCGTCTTCCCCTCTCGCTTCCTCGGAAAGCACCTCCAGAAGATCTTCCTTTCTCTCAAAGAGAGCAAGCATTTCCTTCAGCCGATCCATATCGTAATATTCGGGGTAGGAGAGAAGCCTGTTGATCCCCTCAAAGGTAAGCTCGCCGCCGTCAAATACGCTGATGGTCTCGCAGACACCCTTTACCACAGGGGCTACAAGGTATTCGTACTCACCCATCATCCTCTCCATTTCCATCATCATGGGAAGGGTGATCTCCGATGCCGTGACCCCTGCCGCCTTCTGATTGAGAACTATGGCAAGGCGCATGGCAGCTTCTCCGGGGATACTGCGGTTGGACTTTATATACTTTGTCTTAACGGTGCCGCCGATGAGCATGATAAGGACCAACGTTCGCTCGTCCACGCGCATGATCTCGTATCTGTCCACCGTAACGCGCATCTGTCTCGGCTTCAGGGCAAGGGCTGTGTAGTTTGTCATGCCAGACACCAGCTTCAGCGCAACTCGCATAATGCTGTCAAGCTCGGTCTGCTTGGAACGGAGCATACGGCTGAGCTCGTCTATCTCACCCTTGGTGAAGTTGTACTTATCTATAAGCGCATCAACATAAAAGCGATAGCCTGCCTCCGACGGAATGCGTCCCGACGATGTGTGAGGCTGTTCAAGAAATCCCATTTCCTCAAGCTCCGCCATTTCGTTGCGTATGGTAGCAGACGAATAGGCGATCTGCTTATTCTGGGTCAGGAACTTGCTCCCGACCGGCTCGCCGTGCTGTATGTGTGCGTCAACGACTGCCTTCAGGATCATCTTTTTCCGTTCGCTCAGACCGTTTTTTTCATCGTTCAACCTCTTCACCTCCTCTGTCCGGGTTATTATCGTGAGGTTGATTCCATTTTCACGGTTTCGCTTTAGCACTATCGGTCATCGAGTGCTAAATCTTGATACAAATTTACCATTTTACATCCCCTTTTTCAATAACAATATAAATCTTATTTGTTAAATATTTGTAAACCGATCAAACAGAGTGCTAAAACGTCCCATTTTCAATGCATCTCTCCAACATTTATATGCATTTCAACCAAACCGCAAAAAAGAGGTACAGCCGAAGCCATACCTCTCTGGTGTTAGTTGTGATTATTCAAAATACTTCTTCGCAGCCGCAAAGATCTTCATATCGTAGCAGCCGGGAACGTTGGCATACAGTCCGGGGTTATAGCGCTCTGTGTGACCCATCTTACCGAGGACGCGTCCGTCGGGAGATGTGATACCCTCGATTGCCATAACGGAGCCGTTGGGGTTGTAGTCGATGTCCATGGTGGGATTGCCGTCTGCATCAACGTACTGGGTTGCCACCTGACCGTTTGCGATGATCTGCTTCAGCACATCGTCGTTTGCAATGAATCTGCCCTCACCGTGGGAGATTGCCACATTATACACATCACCCACATTGGTCTCAGCCAGCCACGGGGACTTGTTGGACGCGATTCTTGTACGGACGATCCTTGACTGGTGACGGCCGATGGTATTAAAGGTCAGTGTGGGAGCGTTTTCGTCGGTGTCGATGATCTCGCCGTAAGGCACCAGCCCCAGCTTGATGATCGCCTGGAAGCCGTTGCAGATACCGCACATAAGACCGAGACGGGTCTTGAGCATTTCGTTTGTCGCTTCCTTGATGGCACCGTTGCGGAAGAATGCTGTAATGAACTTACCGCTTCCGTCAGGCTCGTCACCACCGGAGAATCCGCCGGGAACAAAGATCACCTGAGAGTTCTTCACTGCCTTTGCGAAGTAGTCAACGCTTTCGGCAACAGCCGCGCTTGTGAGATTGCGTACAACGACGATCTCGGGAACAAAACCTGCCGATGCCAGTGCCTTTGCGGTGTCAAATTCGCAGTTTGTGCCGGGGAATGCGGGAATGAGCACTCTGGGCTTTGCGAAATGCTCGGTCGTGCGTACTCTTGTGTACTTATCGGAGGGGGAACCGATGGTCTCAACCTTCTCGTCCTCGCCCTTTACATGAACGGGATATACCCCCTCCAGCTTGCCTGCGTATGTCTCATAAGTCTTGCCGAGGCAAAGGGACTTGCCGCCATACTTCAGCACGGGCTCAGCCACGATCTCACCGAGAACCTTCGCACCGCAGGTGCACTCAACGCCGTCCGCCAGCTCCAGAATGAAGGAGCCGTAGGAGTAGCCGAAAATTTCGTCAAGGGTAAGGTCTGCGCTGTATTCAAAGCCGAGGAAGTTGCCGAATGCCATCTTCATAACAGCTTCCGCAGCACCGCCGTATGTGGGAGTGTAAGCGGAAACAACCTTCTTTGCCGCGATGAGGCTGTGCACCT
>SVSU01000122.1 GCA_015064135.1 Oscillospiraceae bacterium | reverse complement strand
AGACTGCCGCGGAATTTCTGAAAAACGTCATCAAGACCTCCTGCGGCACGGAACTGCCGATTTCCGATAAAAAGACCGCGCACAGCATTCTGATCGGTACCCGTGAGCCTTGCGGCTGTGTAAAGCACGACGGTTTCCGCATCACTACCGATGAGAACAACGTATACCTTGACGGAAACATTGCCAGAGGCACCCTTTATGCCGCATTTGATTTTGCGGAGAAGTACATAGGCTACCGCTATTTTTACGACGACTGCGAGGTTATCCCCACTGAGGGTGAGTCGGAGGTTCCCTCGGGACTTGATATCGTGGATAATCCCGTGTTCGCGGCGCGACGGACTACCTGTTGGCAGCACAGACGCTCCGGAGAACTCAGCGCGCACAGCAGACTGAACGACTGCGTTCCCGTGGGTGAGGCTCACGGAGGAGTTGAACCGGCAAATGGGGATTGCCATTCCTTTGCCAGGCTCTGTCCCTCCTCGGAATACTTCGCGGAGCATCCCGAATACTATGCCCTTCACGACGGAAAGCGTGTTCCCTGCGAAAGCGGATGGGGTCCCGGTCAGCTTTGCCTTACCAATCCCGATGTGCTTCATATCGTTACGGAAAATGTTCTGAAACAGCTCCGTGAGAACCCCGAGATGAAGATCGTTGAGGTGTCTCAGGCAGATAATCAGAAGTTCTGTCAGTGTGAGCGCTGTGCTGCAGTGGATGCGGAGGAGGGCAGTCAGTCGGGCACCATGATCCGCTTTGTCAATGCAGTGGCTGAGGCTGTTGAGAAGGAGTTCCCCCATGTTCTTGTGCGCACCTTTGCCTATCAGTACACACGAAAGGCGCCGAAGATTACGAAGGCGCGTCACAATGTTCTCGTGCGTTACTGCACCATAGAGGCCTGCTTCCGTCATGCCTTGAATGACCCGGACTGCTCCTCAAATTCCGCTGTTTTCCGCACAGAATTGGAAGAGTGGGGTAGAATGGCACAGCAGATATCCGTTTGGGACTATATCACCAACTGGAGCTGCTTTGCCGCACCTTTTCCGAACCTTTATACCCTTCGCAAAAATGCTCGTTTCTTTGCGGAAAATAACGCCCTCCATGTCCTTGAGGAAAGCAATGGAGGGTATTCCGGAGGTCTTACACCTGAGATGAAGGCGTACCTTATGGGAAAGCTTCTTTGGAATCCCTATATGAGCGATGAGGAGTACGAGGGGCACATCACGGACTTTCTCTCCCACTTTTACGGCAAAGGCTGGCGAGAGATTCGTCATGTCATTGATGTTGAGCATGAGACTACCGAACATCGCTGTATCGGCTGCTTTGACGATGTGGATGTGGGTGTACTTCATTTTATGAGTGTTCCCGAAGTGGAGGGCATTAAAAGATTCATTCAGGAATATTTTATCCCGAGACCCTACCAGCCCACTTTGTCCGACCACTATCTTATGGGATTTATTGAACGCCTGGACGAGATCAAGGCCGGCTATGACCGCGCACTTGCCCTTTGTGAGACAGAGGCTGAGCGCAGACACCTTGAGATGAGCCGTTTCTCCGTTTCGTATGTTGACTTGTTTATAAAATCGCGCAAAAAAGGCAGTATGACGGCAGAGGAGCGCAAGGCATATGAAGAAGAAGTCGAACAATTTTACAAGGATAAGGAGCGTCTCGGCTGCCGTTACAATATAAGTACAGATAATTGCCAGGGAAGATAATGACCTCAAAAGGAGAAGCAACATGAGAAAACTTACTGTTTGCAATGCCCCCATTGCCGATTTCACCATTGTTCTGAACCCCACCCCTCATCCTGCGGAAAAGACTGCCGCGGAATTTCTGAAAAACGTCATCAAGACCTCCTGCGGCACGGAACTGCCGATTTCCGATAAAAAGACCGCGCACAGCATTCTGATCGGTACCCGTGAGCCTTGCGGCTGTGTAAAGCATGACGGCTTCCGTATCACTACCGATGAGAACAACGTATACCTTGACGGAAACATTGCCAGAGGCACCCTTTATGCCGCATTTGATTTTGCGGAGAAGTATCTCGGATACCGCTATTTTGCTCCCGACTGCATTGTGACCCCCACCGAGGGTGAGTCGGATGTTCCCTGTGGGCTGAATATAGTCGAAAACCCCGGCTTTATTGCTCGCCGCACAACCTTTGAACCGCACATCCACTCCGCAGAATACAGCGCACACGCCCGTCTCAATGACTGTATGCCCTGTAAGGATGATATTTGGGGAGGAGCGAAAGACTACTCGGGCGCCTGCCATTCCTTTGGTAAATACTGCCCCGGGGATGTGTATTTTGAGGAGCATCCCGAGTATTTCTCCCTTTGCGTTGATGAGGAGGACGAAAACGGAGGATTGGTGCGTCTCCCCTGCGCTCCCGGAACAGGCCCCGGTCAGCTTTGCCTTACCAATCCCGACGTGCTTCGTATCGTCACCGAAAATGTTCTCAAGGAATTAAGGGAGCATCCCGAAACGGAGATTATCGAGTTCTCTCAGGTAGATACAGAGAATTACTGCATCTGTGAGAAGTGCGCCGCTGTGGATGCGGAGGAGGAGAGCCATGCCGGTTCCCTCATCCGCTTTGTCAATGCTCTCGGCGAAGCTATTGAGGATGAATTCCCCAATGTTCTGATCCGTACATTTGCTTATCAGTATACAAGCAAGCCGCCGAAGCTGACAAAGGCGCGCCGCAATATCCTTATCCGCTACTGCACTATGGATGCCTGCTTCCGTCATTCTCTCACCGATCCGAACTGTGCGGTCAACTCCGTCCGCTTCCATAAAGAGATGGAGGAATGGCAGAACAAATGTGAGCAGATGTCCATATGGGATTATCCCTGCAACTGGCGCTCCTTCCTTCTGCCCTATCCGAACCTGATTTCCCTCCGTGACAATGCCCGTTATTTTGCGGAATGCGGTGCGGTTCATGTCCTTGAGGAGATCAATCCCTGGAATACTGCGGGCGGCGCATATTATAATCTGATCTGCTACCTGTCGGGACTCCTTTTGTGGAATCCTTACATGGGCGAGGCGGAGTATTTCGGTCATATCCGCGAATTTCTTCAGGCATACTACGGCAAGGGCTGGCGCGAAATTGCGGAATGTATGCGCATCGAATATGCGGAAACTGAAGATCGCTGTATTCTTTGTATGGATGAAAATGTGGACGACAGCAGACGGTTTTACCGTGAGTACAAGCCCTACCCTTACCAGACAATCAAGCCGAATAACGCACTTACAAAGCTTGCCGCGCGCCATGATGAGCTGATGGCACACCTTGACCGCGCCGATGCCCTTGCCGAAACAGAGGAAGAACGCTTCCGCATTGACGCCATGCGCTTGTCCTTCAACTATATGGAGCACAGCTGTGTTGCTCACGAGAAGGATAAGATGACGGCAGAGGAGCAGGCGGCGCACGAGGCAGCCCTTGAGAGCATACTCGAACGTAAGAAGGCGCACCGTTTCTACTGGAATCTGTCAACAGCGAACAACGATAACGGGGCGTATTGATCCGCCGGGAGGTATCATGAAAAGAATGACCATCTGTGGGCATGATGCTGCCGAATTCAGCATTGTTCTGCCTGCAATTCCCGAGCCTGCCGAAAAAACAGCTGCGGAATTTCTGAAACGTGTGATTTCTATCTCCTGCGGTGCGGAACTGCCCATTTCTGACACCGCAGCGGAGCACTGCATCATGATCGGCACACGGGAGCCATCCCCCGAGGTGAAATGGGACGGCTTCCGCATCACCACCGACGAAAACCACGTCTATCTTGACGGCAATGCGGCGCGCGGTACTCTTTATGCCGCATACAGCTTCGCCGAGAGATACCTTGGCTATCGCCTGTTTGCTCCTGATGTGGAAAAAATACCCACCGACGGCTCGGCGGAGGTACCCTGCGGCATCAACATCATCGACAACCCTGTGTTTGAAGCGCGCCGGACTACCTGCCATACCCATATGATTTCAGCGGAATACAGCACCCATGCCCGTTTGAATGACTGTATGCCCACAGATGAAACATACGGCGGCGGTGTGGGGCTCCCCGGCGCTTGCCACACATTCCGAAAATGGCTTCCGCCCGAGGAATACTTTGATGAACATCCCGAATACTTTGCCATCCATAACGGTGTCCGCGCACCCTTTGATGAGGATAACAGCCCCACACAGCCATGCCTTACCAACCCCGATGTGCTCCGTATCGTGACGGAAAAGGTGCTGGCTGAGCTGAGAGAGCATCCCGAAACCAGAGTGCTTGAGCTTTCCCAGAATGACAACGAGGAATACTGTCAGTGTGAACGCTGTGCAGCTGTTGATGATGAAGAGGGAAGCCCTGCCGCTTCCATGCTTCGCTTTGTCAACGCGGTGGCGGAGGCGGTCGAGAAGGAATTTCCCGATGTTCTTGTCCGTACATTCGCCTATTGGTATACGAGAATCCCCCCGAAGCATACCGTGGCTCGCCCGAATGTGCTCATCCGTTACTGCACAATGCACGCCTGCTGCCGTCATGCCATTGACGACCCCACCTGTGAAAGAAATTACGAACACTATTACAAAGAAATGCAGGAGTGGCGTTCAAAATGCAGGCATATGTCCGTCTGGGACTACATCACCTGTTGGAGAGCGTATATTCCCCCCTTCCCGAATCTTGTTTCTCTTCGTGAGAACATGAGACTTTTCGCGGAATGCGGTGCCATTCATGTTCTCGAGGAGTGCAACTCCGGAAACAAGGCAGGCGGAACCACACCGGAGCTGAAGGCGTATCTCACGGGGCTTCTTTTGTGGAATCCCTACATGAGCGAGGAGGAATACCGCGGTCACATCGACGAGTTCATCGAAGCGTTTTACGGTCCCGGGTGGAAGGAAATAGGTCGATATCTGGAGCTTGAGTACGAAGCAACTGCCAACCGCCATCCCGGATGCATGGATATCGTTGATGTGGGCAGATATTCCTACGGAGATTTCCGTCCCACACCCTATATGCCTATCCTCCCCGACAATCACCTGACCGATCTTGCGGCAAAATATGAGGAAGCTGTTGAAATAATAAGCAAAGCGAAAGAACTTGCCGAGACGGAGGAACAGCGGTATCGTATAGACGGGATCCGCGCGTCCCTCGACTATATGGAGATCTGCTGCAGGGAGCATATAAAAGAAAACATGACCCCCGAGGAGCAGGCGGCACACGAGGCTAAGGTGAAACTGTTTGATGAGGAAAAAACCGCGCGCGGATTCAGATACAACACAAGCACCGAAGGTCATCAGGGAAGATAAAGTTTGTTTTAAGTGAATAACAAAAAGGGCTGACACGTTTGAAATGCGTCAGCCCTGAGTTTTTATGTGGATTTAAATTGCACCTTGGAGAATTTTCCGCAAGGGAAATTCTCGGGAGTGGGGCAGTTCGCTTACAATGCAAACTGCACGTTATCCCCATTTTAAAAACAAGTTGCACCTTGGAGAATTTTCCGCAAGAGAAATTCTCGGGAGTGGGGCAGTTCGCTTACAATGCAAACTGCACGTTATCCCCATTTTAAAAACAAGTTGCACCTTGGAGAATTTTCCGCAAGGGAAATTCTCGGGAGTGGGGC
>SVSU01000121.1 GCA_015064135.1 Oscillospiraceae bacterium | reverse complement strand
GGTTGAGGATCTTGCCGCATACTGTACTTGCCCCGTTATCAACGGTCTTACCGACTACTGCCACCCCTGTCAGATCCTTGCAGACCTGCTCACCATCCGTGAGTTCAAGGGCGGCTTTGACGGATTGAAGATGACCTACATCGGCGACGGCAACAACATGGCAAACTCCCTTATCGTAGGCGGTCTCACCGTGGGCATGAAGGTGTCCATCGCCTGCCCGAAGGAGTACCGGCCCGACCCCACCGTTCTCGATTTTGCCGCAGGCTACGGCGATATGTTCCACATGACCGAGGATGTTCTTGACGCGGCAAAGGGCTCCGATGTGCTTTTCACCGACGTTTGGGCATCCATGGGTCAGGAGGAAGAGGCTGAGGCAAGAAAGAAGATCTTCGCAGGCTATCAGATCAACGATGCTGTCATCGATGTCTCCAACAAGGATGTTATGGTTCAGCACTGTCTGCCTGCACACCGCGGCGAGGAGATCACGGCAAATGTATTTGAAGCACACGCGGATGAGATCTTCGAGGAAGCGGAAAACAGACTCCATGCACAGAAGGCTGTCATGGTCAAGTTAATGGCAAAATAATTATCGTTACAATATATGAAAAAACAAAAAAATCCTATTTTAGTTTCCCTCCGTGTTCTTCTCACGTTTTTGACTACAATAGGACTTTTTTGTGTTCTCGTCGGATGTGAAATCACGTTCAGGGATGCGGCAGACTCCGCCGGTGCTCCTTCGGAGGAAACAGAAGCACAAGAGCCCCTGCGCCCGGAACAATCGGAAGCGGAAACACAAAAAGTCCCCGAAACCGAAGAGATACAGGAGGAAATCGTGAATTTTGAGATGATTCCATCAACAATGGCTGAAAAATGGATCGATAATTACAGTTTAACGGGTGATCCGAACGCAGTCATCCTTGACGGGGTGGGTATTGCATCCCTCAATGAAAAGATACGGACCGCCTGCCCGACCATGTACGATATGCGATCTGTTCCCGAGGGCATCTCAGGTGAGGAAATAATACGGCAGATCATGTTATGCAAGGCTCCCCAAACACAGAAATATGACAGCGAAGGCAATGCCGTCACAAGAGACAGGCTTGATCTGATCGAAGGAAACAGAAACCTTACAGCCATACCCGAAAGTGTCACACCGCGGACGGCGGTAGTCACCACAAGAGCAAACATCCGCACACTGCCGACTGACATAAGGTTTTACGACGAGAACGACACAAATCACCACTACGACCGCATCCAGGAGGCTGAGCTTATCGTAGGCACCCCAATTCTCGTGCTTCACGAAAGCGGAGACGGTACGTTTGTCTTTGTTCAGTCCTACTATTACAGAGGATGGGTGAGAGCAGACCGCATTGCCTATGCGGAAATGCCCGACTATCTTTCATTTATGCCCGACCGGGACAACATGGTGTACATAACGGCGAGTGTTGTCACCCTTCCGGACGGCACGCGGCTTGACATGGGCGCTGCACTGCCGTACATTTCCTCCGATGAAACCTCGTTTACCGTTTTGCTCCCCCGACGCGGCGAGGACGGTGCACTGCACACCGAGGAGGCGGCAATCGGCAAGGAGAGCGCCCATTTCGGACCCCTGCCCTACACATGGGGGAACTTTGCCTCCCAGGCGTTCAAATTTCTCGGCACGGAGTACAGCTGGGGCGGCTACATGGAAGGTGTGGACTGCTCGGGCTTTGTGTGCGCTGTCTTTCGCTCCTTCGGAATCATGCTTCCGAGAAATACGGGGGAGCAGAAGACCTACGGCGGCACTGTGATACCTCTCTCGGGCATGGACGGGGATGGGGTTCGGTCTGTCCTCGGCGAATTGAGCGCTCCAACGGCACTTCACAGACCGGGCCACGTTATGCTGTACCTCGGCATGGTGGACGGTGGGGTGTATGTGATCCATGCGCCGAGGGGGGGCGAGTGTGTTGGGGTGATGGAGCTGGAGAAGCTGGACAATCTCATCTGCTCCGCAACCGTTGATTGACTAAAAAAGGGAAACTTTGCTGTACGCACAACAGAGTTTCCCTTTTCCTTTATTCGCTTCTGTCAGAACGGCTCATAGCATTCTCACGTTCTATTACAGCGCAACTTCCTTGTGCGCCTGTGCACTTCTGTAAATGCCGTCCAGCATCTTCTGAACAGTTACAGCATCGTCAATGCCGGAGATAGGCGCCTTGCCGTCCCTTACGCACTCGATGAAATGTCTGATCTCCGCGGTGAAGAACTCCTCGCCCTCCGCTTCCACCTTGGTATCGCTGAGATGATAGTTCTCGTCCTCGCCATAGATAGTCAAGGGCTCGAAGGTACAGCCTGCCTTTGTGCCGTAGATCTGGGTTGTGGCGGATTCCACACCGTTGATGGTCCAGGAAACGTCTGCGGTCATGGTCTTGCCTCCCTCAAAACGGAAGAATGCAACAGCAGAATCTTCAACATTGAAGATATGCTCGTCCTTGTTCTCACCACTCTGGGCATCCCAGCTGAATGTGCCCTCGGCGGTGTTGTAGTTACCGATTCTGTATGATGTCTCGGCGGAAACGGAAACAGGCTTCGGCTTGCCCATGAGATACCATGTGCGGTCGATGGCATGAACACCGATATCGAGAACGGGGCCGCCGCCTGCGATCTCCTTGTTGGTAAACCAACCGCCCGGGATACCTCTGCGGCGAACATACTTTGTGCGTGCGGCATAAACCTCGCCGAATACGCCCTCATTGAAGAGCTCCATGTACTTCTTCTGTTCAGCACCGTAACGGGTAACGACAGCCAGCATGAAGTTGACGCCGTTTTCCTTTACAGCCTTCTCAATGGCAAGTCCCTGCTCAACCGTAGCGGCAAGGGGCTTCTCGCAGAGCACATTTACTCCTGCGTTCGCCGCCGCAATACATACGGGAGCATGAGCAGAGGGCCATGTGCAGCAGTCGATGTAATCGGGCTTTTCGTTTGCAAGAAGCTCCTCTACGGTGAGATAATACTTGGTAAGAGAGAACTCCTCAGCCGCCTTCTTTGCACGTTCCTCATTGATGTCACAAACAGCAACGACCTCCACCATATCGGCAAGGGTCTTGTATGCGGGGAAATGGCACCAGTTTGCGATGCTTCCGCAGCCAACAATGGCAACTTTCAGTTTACCTGCCATGATAAAATACCTCTTTTCAAAAAATTCGGGAAAACCCCTGTTTGATTTACAAAATTTTGCAAATTTATTGTATCACAAACCGTCAATGATGTCAAGAGAGCAACGCAAAAAGACCGACCACCCGATGAGTGATCGATCTGTTTTGATTGTCCGGTTGATTAAAGCGCGATCTCGCGATGAGCCTCGGCAGATCTGTAAATACCGTCAAGCATTCTCTGAACGGTTACCGCATCGTCAATATTGGAAATGGGAGTCTTGTTCTCGTTGATGCAGCCGATAAAGTGACGGATCTCCGCTGTGAAGAATTCTTCACCTTCTACCTCGGGAGTGGTGTCGCAGAGATGGTTGTTCTCGTCCTCGCCGTAAATTGTGAAGGGCTCGAATGTGCATCCTGCCTTGGTGCCGTAGAGCTGTGTTGTGCATTCCTCGGGTCCGTTGATGGTCCACGAAACATCCGCTACCATAGTCTTGCCGCCTTCAAAACGGAAGAATGCGATGGCAGAGTCCTCAACGTCAAATACAAAGTTGCTGTCAGCACCCTCTGCATCCCAGTTGAAGATACCGTCGCCTGTGGTCTTATACTTACCGATTCTGGTTGAAACTTCAGCGGAAACGGAAACGGGCTTCGGTCTGCCCATCAGGTACCATGTACGGTCGATAGCGTGAACACCGATGTCAAGAACGGGGCCGCCGCCTGCGATCTCCTTATTGCTGAACCAACCGCCGGGAATACCGCGGCGTCGGATATACTGGGTATTTGCGGCATAGATCTCGCCGAATACGCCCTCTTCAAACATTTCCATATACTTGATCTGCTCAGCGCCGTAACGGGTAACAACAGCAAGCTGGAAGTTGACGCCGTTTTCCTTTACAGCCTTTTCAATAGCGAGACCCTGCTCAAGTGTTGCAGCCAGGGGCTTTTCGCAAAGGATATTAACGCCTGCATTGGCAGCAGCGATACATACGGGAGCGTGTGCGGAGGGCCATGTGCAGCAGTCGATGTAATCAACCTTTTCCTTTGCCAGAAGATCTTCAACAGCGGTATACACCTTATCTGCCGCCAGACCGAGTCTGTCAGCAAAAGCCTGGGCACGTTCGCGAACGATGTCGCAGACAGCAACGACCTCTGCAATATCAGCCAATCTGCCGTATGCGGGGAGATGATAGCCTCTTGCGATGCTTCCGCAGCCGACGATTGCAACCTTCAGTTTGTTTGCCATAATAAAACCCTTCTTTCGGAAAATATATGTAGATGGAAAAACGCATAATTTCGCTTTTTTCTTCAAACGAATTATATCATACTTCCCTTCCCGTGTCAAGACGGTTTGCGCTTATAATTCCAAAGTAAATCCGTCCCCATCGTACAGCTTGTCTCTTTGATGACAGGGAGCAGGGACCGTCAATTTCAGCAGAAAAACCATTTTCCCATGTTTTCCTTCCCGAAAAAGCCAAATTCATCATTTGTTCACTGTTTGGAAACAAACGGCAGTTGGAATTGACCAAAAAAAAGAGTATCATTATAATGAGTAGTTGTAATGGTAACGAACGCAAACGTTACCACTTCAATGAAGAACAATTTGAAATGAGGTATATAAAAATGGCTGAAAAGAAGCTTCGCATCGGCTCCATCGGTCTCGGCGGTATGGGCAGAGTTCATCTCCGCGCAAATCTGGCAAATCCCCGTGTCGAGGTAGTCGCACTTTGTGATATCGTACTCGAAAAGTGCACCCAGCGCATCAAGGAGTTCGGTCTGCCCGAGAACACCCCCTGCTACAAGGATTTCCGCGAAATGATCGAGAAGGAAGAGCTTGACGCGGTTGACATCTCCACCCCCAACGATTTCCACTCCATCATTGCGGTTTTTGCTCTTGAGCATGGTCTCCATGTATTCTGCGAAAAGCCCGATGCCATCAATCCCACAGAAGCTATCAAGATGAAGGAGGCTTCCGAGAAGGCAGGTAAGATCCTTCATGTAATGCGCAACAACCGCTATTACAGCCACTCCCAATACACAAAGAAGTACATAGAGGACGGCAATGTAGGCGAGATCTACTGCGGTCGCTGCGGATGGATCCGTCGCCGCGGTATTCCCGGTAAGGGCGGCTGGTTCACCACAAAGGAACAGTCTGGCGGCGGCCCCCTTATTGACCTGGGCGTTCACCTCATCGACCTTTCCATGTGGTTCATGGGCAATCCGAAGCCTGTTGCCGTATCGGGATGCACCTTCACAAAGTTCGCGGACAATGACGCAAAGGCTGACTCCTCCCATGCAGAATTCGGCGAAGCGGCCGAGGACGGCACATTCGACGTAGAGGATCTGGCAATGGGATTCGTTCGTTTTGACAACGGTGCCTGCCTCCAGATCGAGTTCAGCTGGGCATCCAATATCGAAGAAGAAAAGCTCTTTGTTGAGCTCCGCGGTACCAAAGCAGGTATCTCCTGGGACGATCG
>SVSU01000120.1 GCA_015064135.1 Oscillospiraceae bacterium | reverse complement strand
ATCTCGCTCGTCAGTAACCCTGTACTGCTCGTACCACTCGGGGAATGCGGAGGAGGTATCTATGCTATCAAAATCAAAAGTAGTGAAATCAATGGTTCGCTCAAAGGGAGTGACCAGTCTGTAATCCTCCCAGCCCCAGACATTTTTCAGCATATCCGCTTCTCTCGAAACAGCGAGGACACTGAGCAAACCTGTGTTGTCATACACGGTTTCCTCGGTTCCGTCGGGCCATGTGATGGGGCGCCATCCGCGGGGAACGGCAGGCTCGTCTTGACCGTAGTAGAACATCTTCTTTGCGAGAGAGGGGATATCCTTCAGAGAATCATACTGATCTTTGGTAAGGACCCGAACAGATGTTACGCGGGGATTCTCAAACCATTCTTGCCCCATGGTATTGAAGAAAGAAACACTTCCTGTCAGGGTAATGCGGTTTTTCAGGAAGAAATCTGCCACTGCACGGGTAATTTCCGAATCGCTGTATTTGGTCAGCTTGGCATTGGAGGAATAGTGGTATTTGTAAATGGAGGTGATATCCCAAAGACCGAAGGCGGTATCAAGGGCGGTTTCATCGGACAGGGTTACGTTGTACACATAAGTATACACATTTGCCATCTTGATACACTTTCCTGTATCGGCATCGTAGATTTCCACAGTTGCTTTGTAGGCACCGGGGGTAGTGTCCTTGGTGGTTTCCGTCTGCAGAACAAATCCTCTGACAGATTCGCGGAAGGGATAGGTGGTGTGATCCGAAGCAGAGGCGGAGAAGGGTCCCACGCAAATATAGGAACCGTATTTCAGCTTGCTGTCCTTATCGTTTCCGTAGCAGCCGTGTTCCGAAGTGCCGGTATATGCAACATAGGAATCATAGGGTATGACCGCATCGGGATACACATACTCTGCGGGATAACCGTTGTGGGTAATGTAGCCGTCTTCTATGTAATATTCCACGCCAAGCTCAGAGGGAAGCGTTTCTCCCTTGTCGTTCACAAAGTCGGAGACCTTGATCGTCACCTTTTTGGCTGTGGGAGAATAGAGGAAGAACTGACAGCCCTCCATCTCATTTTTGCCCATTTGAATGGTATAGCTTGTGCGGTCGGAATCCTTGCCCGACACATCGTAACGCGCCACTTTTTCTGTGATGTGGTCGAACCAAAGCTTGAGGGAGCTGTCGTCATCGGGTGCGATCACGGGTTCGTGATTGGCGATGGGATCAGGAATGTTTAAATCAAGGCTTGAGTTCTGACCAAGCTCATATTTTTCGAGAACGGCAGGATCAACGGTCTCGTCCGCGCCTTTGATGTTGACGGTAATTTCGCTGAAACAGTAAATTTTATCGGTATCCTTGTCTTTCATAAGCAAATGAACCTCCTCGCCGCTTTTGAAGTCGGCAATATCAAAATAGTACACAAATCCTGTAGCGTTGGAATGTCCCTCGGACTGTGCCGCCGCATAAACTGCAGCCTCTCGGCTGACGGGACTGACGCTCCAGTTGCGGAATTCAACCTCATTATGGGTTCCGATCCGCCAGCCAAGCTCAAAATCAGTGATGTTCATGCCAACCCAGCCGCGAATTTCGAAAATCCCGGAATCTTCCTCTACGGTAAGGGTCCAGTCATTCACCGTTGTGCCTTGCAGTGCAGTGCAGTACTCCACCTGCGAGACCTGATGCCTGAAAGCATCCAGTCTCAGATGTCCTACGGTGTTGTCAGATTCGCTCCACAAGATATTGCCGCAGTCGCCGGGGGTGTTGAGGTAGGGTTCATCCGTCTCGGGTGTGGCGGTTTCGGGAATATTTGTCACAACAGAATCTGTCTCGGGAATTTCGGATTCCAGTACGGATTCTGCGGGAATTCCCGTGTGAGCCGTTGTATCATCGGGGGAGACTGTGGAATTCTTTTCGCCGCAGGATGTAAGAAGCAGGAGTGCCGACAGACACATTACAATAAGTGGCTTAAATTGCTTGCGCATGGTTACTTTTTCCTTTCGGGACATTGAGATGTACAGATATGAGCTTAAAAACAAAGCATCGCATTTTATATAATATATGGTAACATATTTTGTAATTGATGTCAAGTTTTGTTTCCCTAAATAATAATCCTTATAAAGTGCGTCTGTTGCAAAGAGGGTGATCAAATATCGGCAGAACCGAAATTCAGGGGAGGGAGAAAAACTTTTTGAAGTTTTTCTCCCTCCCCTGCTTAATGCAATTGCCCATTTGATACAGCGAGCCATTCATTTCAATGCCGATTTTTTCGGAAGATCTCAGAGAAGTGCGCTTGCGTCCACGTATCTGTGCCATACTTCGGACACGCCGTTTTCAGTAATACGAAGAACTGTTCCGCCGTTGAGAATAGGGTTCCAGTAGCAGCCCGCACCGGTTTTGAGGCCGTAGATGAACTTCACGCCCTTGTAATTGATAACGTAATTGTTCACATGGTCGTGTCCACAGACGATGTGCTTGGTGGAGCCGAGCTCGGTGATCACGTCAAACACGCCGTCGTCAAGGGGATAGCTGCAGATTCCCTCGTACTTCACGCCGTAGGAATCGGTGTAGCCCTCGTTCCAGTTGGCGGGGTCTGCGCTGTTCTCCGGCTTCACGGAGTCGGGGGCAACGGCGGGATTGGCAGCGGCTTCCCACGCATCCCGATAAGCGTAAATAGGGATGTGCAGCATCAGAGTGGTGTCGTGACAGCCCATCTTTTCCAGCATGGCGATCTGCTCGCGGTACCACACAAGCTGCTCGGGGATCAGCTTTGCCCAGTCGTCAAATTCCGTTCCGTCAGGGAAAATGCCCTTTTCGCGATCGTGGGAGTCCATCATGATGAGCCCCTCCACCACCTTGCCGTTTTCCTCAATGGCGATAACGTAGTTGCCGTTGCCGAGCGCGGGATCGCCCTTTTCGTAAACGCAGAGAGGGTGGGTCAGATACCGTGTCGCCACAGCGTCAACCTCTTCCGCACCGCCCTGATTGTCGTGATTGCCCCAAATGGGAGCCCAAGGCTTGCCGAAGCTGTCGAGAAGATCCGCCAGCGCATCGTAAGCGGCATGGTTGCCCGCCCACGCAAGGTCGCCGGTGATGGTGATCAGGTCGGGATCCACCGTTTTTACCAGCTCCGTGAGGGTGTGGGTAAGGATGGCACGGTTTTGGTGTCCCTCCGCCCATTCGCCGTTGCTGAGCTGGGGATCGGTGAGGTTGAGAATTTTGAAGTCCCGTCCGGGTGTTTTCTGCAGAGTGATCATAGTTGCCTCCAAGGAATCGGTAATTATGTTGGTTATATGATATCACAACCGGCGGAAAATGTCAAGAACGATATTTGTCGCGGCGGAGATTGGAAGATATAAAAAAGGACACATCGTCGATCCAATCTGAAAAAGATGTGTCCAACTTGTTTATTTGAGTTTTAGTGTCGGTTTTTTCAATATTATTGCCGTGCCGCAGCGACCGTTTTCCTTTTGCTTGCCTCCTCAACCGCAGCCGCAGCGGTCATGGGGTATAATTGTCAGAAAAAATCTGATTCCCTCTTGACATTGACGCTGCGTCAAATGGTATAATACCTATATAAACACAAAAGGAGTAAAACCATCATGACGACCATGGAGATCGGAGAGGTGTGCAAGCTTCTCGGTGTAACATCGCGTACTCTGCGCTATTATGAGGATAGGGGTATTATCCAAAGTACTGCGGTTTCTTCCAGCCGCTGCCGTCATTACACCGCGGAACAGATTGAGCATATAAAAAAAGTGCTTGTTCTGCGCTCGCTGGGAGTGTCCATTGCCTCAATAAGCCGTCTGAAGGAAGGAAACACCAATCTTTCCGAGATCATTGCGGAACACAAGGCAAAACTGATCGCGTTGCTTGATACAAAAATCAAAGAACTCCGCCTGCTTGACGAAGCGCTTACCAGGCTTGATGCGGGAGAGAGCATTTTCCTTCAGAAAAGGATATCGGAACCGGAACAGCCGCAGGTCCGTCTCGAAATCGCCGAAACAGGTACGGAAGCAATCATCAAAGGAAATCTTGAGCCGTGTTATGAACATTTTACGCCTGCATTAAAAAGTGCTCTTCCCCTTCCGTCATTTCGAAAAGCGCTTGCAGACACAATCGCCCCCATCGGCAAATTCTTATGCTTTGATCGGAACGAATGGCATCAAAATTCGGTCTTGATCTATCTGAAGCATGAAAAACTGGGACTTGTGGTACAATTCAGCTTTGATGTGAATGATAAAATACAGGGAATCTGGTTTCGCTACTACGAATATTGAACCAAGGAGGATACAATTGTGAAAAGATTTCTGACATACATACTGATCTATGGAATATCTTTGGCACTTTCTCTTAAACTCGGCGGAATATACATCGGCAAAGCCTCACTCACACCGCTGTTCATGATTGGGGCGGCTGTTTTCATGGCGTTGTTATGGCGCAGTCATGACGCACCGGATACCATCAATATCGCCGAAAGCAGTGATGTAACTCTGACGGATGAAGAAGAACGAACGATGCTTTTCGCAGCATCAAAAACCCTGTACGCATCTGTCCCGCTTCAGATTCTGCTGATCTTCACATGGCATCCCGTGCTGAAATCTTTTTTCTCTGTTCTTGTCTTCTTTTTCGGCATCACCATCGGTCTACACCTGGGCAGAAGAAAGATACGCAGTTCCGTATACGAACGGATGAACAAAACTTCAGACAAGTGAGAGAATAAGAAAAGTCAGACAAATTCATGCCTGACTTTTCTGATTTATGGTAATCTTACTTGCTTGCCTCTTCAATCGCAACTGCAACCGCATCAGTCATACCAACTCTGTTTCCGCGCTGGATTATTTGAGGAGGGAAGTCTCATCCCTCGTCCGTCTTCTCCTCATGCCCTTTGGTGAGGTAACTCGGACGGTTCTTTTCCCAAACCGCGGTAACAATCATCACGCAACAGGTGTACATAACAGCGAACAGCAAATTTGAGAGAATATAATATACAAGAGTGGGCATCTCCCAAAAGAGGATCATGGATTCAAAACCATATCCCAGAATAAAACAGACGGGGATGGAAATGACACAGTAGTAGACGATGTCCGCAATGCCGTATTCGGTCAGATAGAATTTGATTCGATCCTTGTGCTGACTGTTTTCTATGGTTGATTTATAATATTGCAGACGCCGTTCGCGGTTTCGGTACAGATATACCACGGACAGTACGATGTAAAAAACAACGCAGCCGAAAATATCAATTGCAATATTGATGGGATCCTGCCCGTGGGCATAAACCTCGGCATTTTCCTCATGGAAGCGAATGATGGAAGCTGAAAAAACGGGCGATATGAGAAGCATTATGGCGGTGTAAATGCCGATTGTAATGGCTTCCGTGATGGCATAAGAGAGAAGAAAATGCCCGAAGCTGCTTTTGGATAACAGTTTTTTCGTGAAGTCGGTCATGTGGTCGCCTCCGTTTTTATAAAGTTTTTTGAAAGGAGCGCGAGGGAAACTTTTTTTCAAAAAAGTTTCCCTCGCATAAATACTTTGTTGTTCAATTACTTGCTAGCCTCTTCAATCGCAACAGCAACCGCAACGGTCATACCAACCATGGGGTTGTTACCTGCGCCGATCAGACCCATCATTTCTACATGGGCGGG
>SVSU01000119.1 GCA_015064135.1 Oscillospiraceae bacterium | reverse complement strand
TGTGTACATATGCGCCGGCATTCTTCACAATGTCCCGTTTTGCCTCTGCGGCAATAGACAGGATAAACTCGTCACCTCTTGTTGTCTGATGACCTTCTTCACACATTTTTTTGTAAACGGCGAGGCATTCCTCTGCCATCATGCGTGCATTTTTACGATTTGCGGCGAAAAACTCACCGCCGTAATGGGTAATCAGCCGCCTCTCACCATAGTATGCTTCCGCTTCATCAAGCAAGGTCCGATAATTCTTCACCTGCAGACCGTGATTGATGTCGTAAAGCATCACATTCTGTGTGCACTCCTCCCAGATATCGTCAAAACTTCTCTGGACATAGATATCGGCATCAAAATAGGAGTAGTTCTCATATTCGTGCTCCTCCGAAATGTGGTACAGGGCACACAATTTGTAGAATGCCAGCGACCACTTGTAGCTGCTGCCGAAGTCAAACATATCAAAGGGCACATGATAAGTAAGAATGCCATGCTCCTCCAACACCTTCGCATACTTCTCGGGAACCGTTATGTTTGTGACAAGCGCCGCATCGCAATCGGGATTATAGTGCTTTGCGGAGATCAGCGCCACACAGCAGTTCATGAAATACACATCACATCTTGACTGCCGTTTGCTTATGTTTTCCCCGGAATTTGCCTCTTCCAGTTCGGCATAGGGGATCATAATGATATTTTTAGCCATTTTCTCCCTCCCTTTTGGTTTATTATTTACTTTATCTGTCGAAACGTTTCGACTTTTTCTCATACTTCTTCTCTGTTTTCCGAAACAAGCGTTTTTTGGACACGAAAAAACAAATATTCTTAAAAAATCGCTGCTCTTTTTGGCAGTTTTACAATACAAAAACTCATATTATTTCACGTTCAAACACAGTTCAACTACATTATAACTGATAAAAAAGATGTAGTCAATACGAAACCCGAAAAAAATTTGTCATTTTCATGAAAACGTTGCCACGCTCTTTCCCCCGGACTTTCACAGTAAAAAATCACCGGACAAATCGCCCCGAAAAGC
The DNA here is from genome assembly GCA_015064135.1 of Oscillospiraceae bacterium. GTDB lineage: Bacteria > Bacillota > Clostridia > Oscillospirales > CAG-272 > UMGS1696. The sequence continues at coordinate 4,627 of SVSU01000119.1, read as the reverse complement.
CCCTTGAAACTCACCGAAAACTTTCCGTTTCCCCTCCCTCGGACTGCTTTGAATAAAACCTTCTGTACCCCTTCGGCGACACCCCCGAATACTCCTTGAACAGCTTTGAAAAATACACAGGATCGTCAAACCCCACCATTCCCGAGATTACCTTGACCGGGGTGTCTCCGCTTTCCAAAAGCACAGCCGCTTTTCCGAGCCGAACCTTGTTGATATAATTGTTTGGCGACATTCCGAATCTCCGCTGAAATATGCGATACATCCCTGCCGTGGAGCAATGTGCCGCTGCTGCCAGTTCTTCTTTTGTGATCCTCTCCCGATAATGCTGTTCCACATAGCGTTTCAGAAGCAGTGCGGTGGGGTCGAGTCGAACATCATTCGGAGCCGATAAGGAAAACAGCAGATCCGCAATTCGGTAAGCAGCAGAATATCGCCTGCACACATTGGCATCGGTACGGATGGTGTATATCGATTCAGACAACTCCGCCCCATACTTTGCGGAAACAAGAACGGGAGGAATAAAGATATCTTCATATTCAAAAAAATCGTTCACCGTAATGTTCATGAACACCCACTGCGCCTCCATGTATCCCCCTCTCCCATTGTGATGAACGATCTCCTGCATCACCCCCGAAGGCGCCACAAACGCTCCTCCCTCATCCGTCCTTTCGGGCAATGCTCCTCCCAGTCCTATCTCATATACGCCGCACAGCGACTGCACAACGGAAAGACACGGCAAGGCTTTGATATGTCTCTCCCCCTCACAAGCCTGTTTCAGTGTGCCTGCATAAAGATTTCTTATTTCAACCGTCCTTATTTCCATAATCTCATTCATCCTTTTTTCAGTCTTAACAGCCTCTGACTCATTTTGATAATATAATACAAGTTTATTATACTACATTACATTTATTAAAAGCAACGTTTATGATAAAATATTTACAGATTACTGTTATATTCTGTGAAAGGATTAAGCCATGAACGAATCCGCAAACATCATTTTCCCCACACCGTCCTCCACACCCCGTCCCATCCGACTGAAGGAGACCACAAGAGCGTGGGCGTGGGAGTCTCTTCACGGCAAATACGGTGACGAAAACATCCGAAATGATACGGTTTCCCTTGACCGCATCGAAAACTTCGATTCGTTGTCCGATTTGGAAAAATACGATCATATCATCCTTGAAACAGCCAAAAGCGCCCCTCTGCGCATCTGCCCCCATGAATTGATCTGCGGCTCCGCGACCCTTGACGGAACACGGCATCTGGTGCCTGCTAAATATAAGAACGAGTATGTTTTCTATTCGATCAGCCATCTCACCATCCGCTATGACAAGGTCATCAAAGAGGGGCTTTCTTCATACACCGCCGAGATTTCCCATCGGCTCGCTGATTCCACCCTTGACGAAAAACAGACCGTATTTCTCCGCAGTCTGGAAAACGTCATTGAGAGCATAAAGGTGTGGCACGGACGCTATCTGGAAGCGACAAAAGATACGCGCCCCGACCTCCATGAAATGCTCACACAGGTTCCCTTCAATCCTGCGCGGAATTTCAAGGAGGCTCTGCAATCTCTCTGGTTCATCTTTGCCTTTGTCCGTCTCACGGGAAACTGGCCCGGCATCGGCAGAATCGACCGAATGCTTGGCGATTACCTGAGAAAAGATCTCGCCGAGGGCACCATCACCCGTGATGAAGCAAGAGAATATATGGCATCCTTCTTCATAAAGGGATGCGAGTGGATCCTGTCGGACACCCCTCCTGCCAGCGGCGATGCACAGCATTATCAGAACATCGTTCTTGCAGGTGTGGACGAGGACGGCGTTGAGGTGACGAACGAGGTTACATATCTCTGTCTCGATGTTGTGGAGGAGCTTGGAATTTCCGATTATCCCATTACCGTCCGCCTGAACAAGAACACCTCTCACGAGCTGAAGCGGAGGATGGCGGAGGTCATTCGTCACGGCGGGGGCATCGTAGCGGCATACAATGAAGATCTTATCCTGCGCGCTCTCCGCAATCTCGGATATCCCGAAAAAGAAGCGCGCGCCTTCGCCAATGATGGCTGCTGGGAAGTACAGATCCCCGGCAAAACTCATTTTGAATACTTCCCCTTTGACGGATTGCAGATTCTGAACGAATGCATCGGCATTACAGCAGACGATATCCCCGAATGTGATTCCATAGAAGATGTATATGCCCTGTTTCTCAATGGACTGCGCGCAAGAATTGGGGATATGCATCACGGTTATGTGGAAAACCGATACATTTTTACAGGCAGCCGCTGGGAATCCGGCCGAACTCCCACTCCAGCCTCCGTGGTCAGTCTCTTTGAGGATGGCTGTATCGACAAAGCGCAATCGTACCTTGACTGCGGCCCATGCTATATTGTGCGTTCCCCCCATCTCGGCGGTGCCCCCGATGTGGCAAACTCCCTGTACGCCATTGAACAGTTGGTTTATAAAGAGAAAAAAATCTCCTTCTCTCAGCTTGTGAAGCTCCTTCGGAACAACTGGGAAGGCGGAGAAGAACTCTGTGCCTATGTGAAGAATAAATATGTGTACTACGGAAACGACTGTGACGAGGCAGACCGCTGGCACTCACGGGTGCTTGATGACTTCGCAGACATTGTCATGTCCTTCAGGTCCGAATGCCCCGTGAAATTCATCCCTGGCATCAGCACCTTCGGCAGGCAGATCGAATGGGCTCCCAACAGAGCCGCCACCGCCTTCGGATACAAAAAAGGGGAGATTCTCTCGGGCAACGATTCCCCCGTCCCCGGCACAGACGCCGGCGGTGCCACCGCCATCATCAAATCATATTGCAAAGCCGACCTTGTTAAACAAGCAAGCGGTGCCGCGTTGGACATCAAGCTCCTCCCCGAATCCATCAAAGGAGAAGCAGGCATCACGGCAATCGTGGGACTCCTTGACGGGTTCTGCGCTCTCGGCGGATTCTTCATGCAGATCGATACCGTAGACACCGCTACCCTTCTCGATGCACAGAAAAATCCCGAAAAACACAAGACACTTGCCGTCCGCGTTTCGGGATGGAGCGCGAGGTTTGTGACGCTTAATGAGGAATGGCAGCGGATGATTATTGAACGTTCGGGACAAGGAGTATGATAATATTCCGATTTTGCCTTGTAATCCTTCCGAAAAAGTGATATACTAAAACAAAAATCCACAATGAGGTATTACATGATAAAACTGGGCATCATCGGCAGCAACTTTGTATCGGACTGGCTCACGGAAAGCGTTGAGGGCACCGAAGGAATCGTCAATCACGCTCTGTATTCCCGTACAGCGGAACGTGGGGCGGAATTTGCCGCAAAGCACAACATTCCCACGGTATACACAAACTTTGATGATTTTCTCACCTCGGATATCGATGCGGTATACGTCGCAAGTCCAAACAAATTCCACTTTCCCCAGGCAATGGCGGCAATGGCGAAGGGTAAGCACGTCCTCTGCGAAAAGCCCATTGCTCTCGATACAGCAGAGCTTGACCAAATGATTGAAACGGCAAGAAAGCAGGGAGTCGTCCTCCTTGAAGCCATGCGCCCTGCCTTCGACCCCGGAATCGATGCGGCAAAGACGGCACTGCCCCTCCTCGGTCAGATACGTTACGCGCGGTTTGAATTCTGCCAGTATTCATCGCGGTACGACAGATTCAAGCAAGGTGAAGTAATGAACGCTTTCACACCTTCCCTCGGCAATGCGGCGCTCATGGACATCGGTGTATATGCGGTACACAACTGTGTGAAACTGCTTGGTCTGCCCGATCTTGAAAGAATCACGGCAAGTTCCATAAAACTCTCAAACGGATTTGAAGGAATGGGCAATGTTCTGCTCCCCTATGAGGGATTCAATGCAGAGATTTTGTATTCAAAGATAGCCGACTCCGTTCAGGGAAGTGTAATCCTTGGGGAAAACGGTGGGCTGACCATTGACAAAATGTCTGTTCCCTCAAAGGTAACACTCCATCTTCGCGGAACGGAAAGCGAGGATCTCCCCTTTGAAATGAGGAAAAACAACATGGACTTTGAAACCGAAGTTTTCGTGAAACTGATTCGCGAGGGCAAGGTTGAGCATGAATATATGGCAAATACCCGGGCAGCGATGCAGCTGATGGATCGTGTACGGGAGCTTGCAGGAATACGGTTTGAGTAAAAAACGAAAAGTCGGAGAATCAACTGCACTCTCCGATATTCCGCAAATACAGCTGAGGTCGGAAATGTCTCACGACACACTTCTCAAGAAGTACCTGAAATGATGGATACACCGCCAATCCATTTGTAATTGCAAAAAAGCCTCTGAAACGAGGCTTTTTCTTTTTTTACATCACTTATCCGCAGAAAATCTCTCCCATTTTCTCACACAGCAGGCACACACCACAGCTCCTGCCGCTGAGATGACCGCCCAGGTGATGATGATAAAATACCAGCCGTACACCTCGGAGAATCTTGCGAATCCGTATGTGGACAGCGCACTTCCGAGATAACTGCAGCCGTTCAGTGCCCCCGACATGGCGGAGACCTTGCCGTACCTCTTGAACACAGCGGGAACACGGCTGATGAGCATCAGGTTTACCCCATGCATACAGCCCGTCAGCACAGCCATAAGCAATG
>SVSU01000005.1 GCA_015064135.1 Oscillospiraceae bacterium | reverse complement strand
TCCCTTTTTACGATTTTTTCATAAAGACTCATATCCGCTTTCCTTTCATTTATTTACAACTTTTTTCATTCAAAATGTTTAACGGGTAAATCAAACTCACCTCGTCTTTTTTCCCGATTTGCTCCAAAGATCCTTCAGGAAAATCGCCTCAAGCATCAGTTTTGCGCTGGGCCGCAGATCCTTGATGCAGTAGGGCAGCACAATGCTTGACAAAACCTGTGTCAGCAAGGATGCAAGGGCTGCACCCGATGCTCCGAGCCACGGAATGAACAGCACATTAAACAAAACATTGGAAAAGGCCGCACCGCCGTACATATACTTCAGATATTTCTGTTTGTTCTCGCAGACGATCCATGCATTTCTTGCCGCACCCAAATAGGAGAACGCCGTATACCATGTGATGATCTTCAAAGGTGCAGCCGCAGGTTTATACGCCTCGCCGTAAAGGATATATATGGCAAGATCTCCAAACAAGCAGATCATCAGGGAGACGAAAACCGACGCATAGAACACAATGGCAAACAGCTGTCGGTTTTTTCTTTCGTATGCCGCCTTATCGGTTTTATGCAGGGTCATGATGGTAGGGTGGATGGAGTCAATGATAGCAATAAGCACAAACACCCACATATTGCAGATAACCATCCCGACAGTATAATAACCGACTGCCGCTTCATCCAGCATCTGCTTTAGCATAAACTTGTCGGTATGACCGTAAATGGCAACCATCATCCCCGACAGAATGTAGTGATAACTCCTCCCGAGAAGGCTTTTTCCTTTCTCCCATGAAAAGGACATCGCAGGTCCGTTATGCTTCTTATACGCCAGAAGGAGAAAAACACTGAGTACAATATAGTCCACGGAATTGGCAAAGGCAAACCACTTTACATCCATTCCCAGAATCAGAAGAATGATCTTATACGCAGATGTTGCCGCGTAGGCAATAAACGTGGCAATGGCCGTAATTTTGGATTTATACTGTTTCTGGAACCAATAGTTAATAGAATTGAACGCATGGAACACAAGCGAAGCACTGCTCAACGCCACAACAGCGATGGTCAGCGGCTCTCCCCGGTCGAGAACGGAAACGATTCCGATTATCATTACGGAGGAAGCAAGGCTTGATATGATACGCAGAGCAATACTTGAACCAAGGGCCTCTCCTTCTTCATCCGGATGGTCAATAAAATCCTTTATTATGACAGAATTGAGCCCCAAAGTACAGAAGGAAGAGAAAAAACTGACAAAGGTTGTTCCATATCCCACAAGTCCGTAATTGCTCGGGCCAAGATATCTGGCGGAAAGAGCACCAACCACAAGGGACAACAGCATCTGCACCACCTTGCCGCCGATGAGCCAGCCCGCGTTTTTGACCTCTTTATTTCCAAGTATTTTTTTCTTCAGAAAATCCAGTTTCATTTATATACACATTCCAATGATTTTTCGGCGATTTTGCTGTACAGGTAAATATCCGTTTTCTCGGACTGTGCAGCCGCCTTCATTTCCATATATTTCTCCCCAAAAATAAGCTCGCTGATCTTTTCTCTCAGCCCCTCCGGTGACGGATCATCAATAAATCCGCTGTTTCCGCCGTTGTCAACGTGCTCCATGCCGTCCCATCTCGCAAACAGGCAGGGTACCTTGCACGCACACGCCTGCTCCCACATAACCGAATGGGTACCGGGGAAGCAAACGAGCTCCGCGGAAAGGAAGTAGTCATACACCCGGTCAGCATCCAGCCAACCGATGTGGATCAGATTCGGGTGGTCTGAAAGAAGCTTCTCAAAAGCCTCCTTCATGTCATCCGAAACATTTCCGAAAACAAGGAGCTTTACCCTGTCCATGCCACCGCAGGCACGCATAAGATCATCGATATGCTTAGTCTTGTCGATCTTTCCCCCTGTCACAATGAGAAAATCGTCCTCGCCGACACCGTTTTCCTCCCGAATCTTCCGTCGGATGGCGTCGCGGCCCGCAAAATCGATCTTCTCATCATCCGCCCCCATAATGAGCACGTCGGTCTTATCTGAGGGAATACCGAAATAATCCTCCGCATACTGCCGCCTCCACGGGGTCACACCGTAAACACGGCTGACATAGGGAATGGATCGGCGGTTGACCATGCGGTAAAACGATCGTATCAGCTTCTGCCGCACCGAGCCGTTATACAGGGAGTTGTAATAGTCAAGGTGGCTGTCCTGTACGATCACACAGTCGGGGTTGACCTTCTTTTTGTACTCCATCACCTCGTATATGGTGGTGCCCACAAGTCCGTGATAGAACACAAAATCGGGTTTTATCTCGTTGAGGTACGGCATCACATGAAACCGTGAATTCATGGTGGTAAGCACACGGTGCTTATACTTCTTCACCGCCATTCGGATCACGCGGACACCATCATTCAGCACATAATCACCACAGTCCGTTGTCACGATCCTTCCGTCCCGGTGCATCTGGTTGGTAATGATAACCGTTACATCATGCCCCAGCTTTTTATGGTATTTCGGGAGCAGGTTGTCCTGATATCCCCAATAATCGTTATAGGGAGAGATCGGCGCGATATGTACAATCTTCATACAAACTCACATACTCCTCATACTTCTCATCCATGTCAAAGGACTCCGCCCGTCTGAGACAAGCCTCCGTCGAATAGGGTTTCTCGGCGGCGATCCTCTTTATCTCTCGTTCCAGCCCGTCAATGTCGTCGCATTCCACCACCGAGCCCGTGGTCTCATCGGGGATCTCGGGGCTTCCTCCCGTACGGAAGGTGACAACAGGGGTTCCGCAGGCGATGGCCTCCATATTGACCGTGGGATAATTCTCCTCCCGTGTGGGGTTCACGAGAATATCTGCCGCCGTGTATATTTCGGCAAGCTCTGTCTGGTTGTTGGTCTTGCGAATGGATATGATCCCCTCGGGAAGCTCCGCTTCAATGGCGGCATTGGTCCCCACAAGAACGATGCGGAAGCTGTCGTCCAGCCTCTTCGCCAACTCCGTGAAAACATCAAGCCCCTTGCGCTTCCCCCAACTGAAGGACACGCCGAGAAGGACTGTTTTTCCCTCAAGGTTATGCTTTTTTCTGAAATCGCTCTCCGTGGGCTTGAATACCGACAAATCGATTCCGTTGTTTATAACCTTCACGGGAACATCCCCGAGATATGACTCACCCACAAGATCGCGGAGCCACTCGGACGGGGTAACAAGGGTAAGGTTTGGGATTCCCGTGAACCACTTTTTCTTCATTTCGTAAATACGGTCTGTTCTGTCCACCCTGACTCTCGGCGAAACGCTTATCTGAGGGCAGTGATGGCATCCCGTTTTCCATTTATCGCAATTCTCAAGGGTGAAATACGGGCAGTGTCCCGTGAATGTCCAGCAATCGTGGAGAGTCCAGACCACGGGGATGCCAGCCTTCTTCACATACCGCAGAAAGGACGGAAAATGGAAACAGAAGGAGTGCAGATTGTGCAGATGGATAACATCGGGCTTGAATTTTTTCAACGTGCGAATGATCTGCGCCGTACCCAACGCCGAATAGCATCCGTTCAGTGCGGTAAACTGTGCGGCGGAATAGTGTATGGCATTTTCAAATCGGGAGCCATAGTAGATATGCCCCTCGGGTGCCGCAGGAAGGCGCTTGTACCGCTTGTTGAAAACATGGGTGGAGAAAGTCAGCACCTCATGGCCCTTTTCCCTTGCTTTTTTCGCAATATTGAGCATGATATGTCCCGTACTTCCGTTTGCAACCATATTGATCTCAGCGATTTTCATGTTTTCTCACCCTTTCACCACACATTCCGACTACACCCCGATTAACGCAGCATAGGGGAGTCTCCTTTCTCACACCCACAGTCAAACCGCAGCCCGACTCGGGAACATCGGATTTCCCCCCTTTATGCAAATTGGTCAGCAGAGGGCCTCGCCGTCGAAGCCGCCTGCCACGATCATATTTTCACCTTCGGTTGATGTAACCTTCAGTATTCTGTTAGCACTCTGGACCGCTTTTTTCAGTTCCGCGAAATTATCCGCCACAAAATGCATTCTGCACAGACTCTGCCCCAGATTGCCGATCACGGTAGGCTTTACTTCCTCGCCCTCATCGTAAAACTGAGTAATATTGATATTTTCGGGAAGTGCCGCGATCTCATCAAGTCCCTCGATCTTGCCGATAACACCTGCCTTCAGAATCACAACGATAGCGCAGGAGCACTTGTCGTAAGACGGATTTGCAATCTTCGACAGATCGTGCTCGGACATTTTGCCCGTCAGCGCAAAGTTAATGAGATATTCAACATAGTCAAGTCCGCAGATCGCCTTCAGGGGAATAGAGCCCTGTCCGCCTCCTGTACGGTAGCCCATTTCAAAGAAATAGAACTGCTCGCCGTCGAAGAAGGACTGAATGAACACGGTACCGTTGTGCATACCCTCTTCATAGAACATCTTCTTCACATTTGCATCCGCAACGGCAAGGTATTTGTCAAGATACCGTGAAGGATAAACTCCTGCCGCTGTCAGAGGCGAGAGTCCCTTCTGTTCAGTGTTCACATAGCGGTCGCCGAATGCGCTGAGGAGGATCTTTCCGTCCTGCATCACATAGTCAATGTTGACCACGTCGTATCCGCCCATGTATTTTTCGATAATGATCTGCTCGGTTTTGGAATACTTCCTCGCCTTTTCCACAGCAGAAGGTGTTTCTTCAAATGAATAGCAAACAGAAATACCCTTGCTTCCGTAACTGTCCGCAGGCTTGATGATAATGGGATAGGGCACGGTCGCGAGGTCCTTTTCCTCATACTGGGGAACGGTGCCCACATTGTATCGGCGGCACATTTCCTTGAAGAGCAGCTTGTCCGTGGTTTTCTTTATCTGCTCTGCCGTTCCGTAGAAGGGATAGCCCAGCTTGTCGCAAAGTGCGCGCGCGGAAAACAGATTCACGTCCGAATAGCCCGTGAACACGCCGTCAACCTTTTCGTCAAGGGCGATCTTGTAGAGTGTTTCAATATCCGTTGTGTCAACATCGTAGCTTACATCCGCATACTTCTTCGCCTTTGCACCCTTTACGGGGTCTGTGACAACCGTTCTGATGCCCATTTCCTTCGCGGTTTTGATTACGTTGATGGAATAAGCCGTTGCACCTAAGATAAGCAGTGTCTTTCCGTCGTGTCTCATGCCTGTCTGCCTCCTATGTTTTCGGGTACCTTTTCTTCTTTCTTTGCCGACCCGTCATTGTAGATATTCTCTCTCTTCAGCACCTTCAGCACTGTCATGAAAAGTATCTTCACATCCAGCGCAAAGCTGATATTGTCAACATAGTATTTGTCCGCCTCGTAGCGCGCATCTCCCTGTGCACTGTTGCGGTACATCATCTGTGTGTAGCCTGTTACTCCGGGGCGCACCTTGAAACGCGCTTCCTTCAAGGGGGTGATGTCCTCGAGTATCTTGGGTGTTGCGGGTCTCGGTCCGATGAGGCTCATGTGGCCGAGGAACACATTGAGCATCTGCGGCAGCTCATCCACGCTGGTTTTCCGCATCAGCTTGCCGATTTTCGTCACTCTGGGGTCATTCGCCGAATTGTATGTAGATCCGTCCGCATTTCGTATGTCGGGTGCATTTACCTTCATGCTGCGCAGCTTGAACATTTTAAAAACCTTGCCGTCCTTTCCCACACGGGGCGCGTTATAGAACACGGGACCTCTGTCCGTGAGGAATATGAACGGTGCAAAAACCGCGATAGCAAGCAAAACAAAGGGCATGGCGACAAGCGAAAGGATGATATCAAACATACGCTTCACAAACTTCTCGTACATCTCCGTCTGCTCCTTATATGTAATCCTTCAGAATTTCCGTATAATTCCGAATAATATAGTCTGATTCTTCATCGGTCAGTTTCGTATGCAGAGGAAGGGTGATCTCAACTGCAAAAAACTCGTAAGCATTGGGATAATCCTTGATGTCAAAACCAAGATTTCTGTACGCGGTATGCATGGGCAGCGGTTTGTAATGGACGTTGCAGGATATTCCCCGTCCCGCCATTTTCACAATGATCTCGTTTCGCTGCTCGGAGGTGATGCCGGGAATACGGGTCATGTAAAGATGTCCCGATGAACAATAGCGGTCCGTGTAATGAGGAAGCACTGCCACGGAAAGCGGCTTCAGGGCTTCGTCATACCGTGCGATAAGTTCTTTGCGTCTGGCGAGCATGGCAGGATACCGTTCAAACTGCGCCAGCCCCATCGCCGCCGCGATATCGGTCATGTTGCACTTATACCATGTGCCCACAATGTCATATTCCCATGCCCCCAGCTGTGTTTTTGCCAGAGCATCTTTGTTCTGACCGTGGAGACTGTAAAGCTGAAGCTGCTTGTAAATATCCGCGTCGGCAATACCGGGAATGGTGCGCCATGTGAGAGCGCCCCCCTCTGCTGTGGTAAAATTCTTCACGGCATGGAAAGAAAACGCAGAAAAATCCGCAACGCTTCCGACCATCCGGCCGTTGTAAACAGCGCCGAGGGAGTGGGCAGAATCCGCCATCACCGCAGCTCTTCCAAGGGCTTCCTGAATTTTTCCGTTCGGTTTAAAAAGATATTTTTTGCGTTGTACAATATCAAACAGCCGATCATAATCGCAGGGAACACCGGCAAGATCGACGGGAATGATCGCCTTTGTTCTTTCCGTGATTGCCGCTTCCACGGCATCATAATCCATTTCCGTGCTGTTCTTTTGTGTGTCCACAAGCACGATCTTCGCGCCCACATGATCGATAACGGAAGCAGACGCTGTATAGGTATACGCAGAGGTAATCACCTCATCTCCCGGGCCAATCCCAAGAACACGAAGAGCCATTTCCGCGCAAGCAGTCTGTGAATTCAGACAAACACATTTTTCCGTGCCCACATATTCGGCAATCTTTGTCTCCAGTTTTTTGGTTCTGGGGCCTGTTGTGATCCATCCCGAACAAAGGGCTTCGGAAACTTCTTTTATTTCCTGTTCTCCCACATCCGGGGGGGAGAACGAAATGTTCATTTTATCACTCATGTTCCTACCTATTTTCCCAAAACAATTCAGCGATATGTTTTTGTTATTCATAAAACAATGCGATGTTGATTCCAAATATGGAAAAAACACAAAAGAACCGCATTTTTTTATTCATTTTTTATTATATCACAAATACATATCAAATTCAAGGTCTTTTGCGTTTTTTAACTGTATTTTAACTATATAATATTAAACAAAAAACAGGATTTTTGTTTGGAAAAAATCTCAACACCGTCGGCAAATCCGAAAGGCCGGAAAAACAATCAAAAAAAAGAAAAAAAGCATTTCACTCCCGAAAAGTTCCGTTTTGAAAACTCTCGGGAGTGAAAAATGCTGTCTCACAGGGGCTCTGCGCTTTTTTCTTCCCACTCTGAAATGGCTTGAAGAAATGCTTTGCCGTATTTTTCCGCCTTCACACTACCCACACCGCTGACATCAAGAAACTCCGCTTTGGTGCGAGGTCTCCTTCTCGCCATATCTTCAAGGGCAGCATTGGAGAAGATTACATACAACGGAACGCCTTCCTCCTCCGCAAAACGGCGACGTTCTGTTTTCAGACGTTTCATAAGCTCTTCAGGCACATCTGAGGTGAAAGCCTGCGGCACTTTTTCCTTCTTTTTCGTCTTTTCTCCGGGTTCTTCATAAGAAACGATACGCACGGGCATAGTCACAAAAGCCCCGTGAAACAGCACTTCAGCTGCTCTCGGTCCGTGAATCAAGGTTTGATACTCCTCATTGATGCCGAGATAGCCTTCGCGGATAAGAAAATCAATGATATCCCTGACCCCATCCGCCTTTGTTGTGCTCATGAGTCCGTATGTACTCACCTCATTCAGCCCAAGCTCCCGTATCCGCCCCGTATTTGCACCGCGGAGCACACCGACAATGAGAGACACACCCACAAAGTACCCCAGATGATTCCGCACACGTTTTACACAGGAAAGGATCATCTGCGCTTCTGTTGTAATATCCACATCCGCAAATTCATCTGTGCAGTTGCTGCAGTTTCCGCATTTTTCCTCATGGGGCTGACCGAAATAATCGAGAATATATCCTCGCAGACAATCTGTGGTTTTGCAGTAGCCGACCATGGCATCAAGACGAGCCATATCCGCCGCCGTCACCATCGCCCTCTCCTCGGGAGTCAGTTCCTCGTTCTCACTTCCGTTTTCAATGAGGAAACGGGCCGTGGTCACATCTCCCGGCGAAAAGAACAGAACACATTCTGCCCGAGACCCGTCTCGCCCGGCACGTCCTGCCTCCTGATAGTATGCCTCCACGCTTTTCGGCATATTGTAGTGAACCACCCAGCCGATGTTGGACTTGTCGATACCCATTCCGAAAGCATTTGTGGCAACCATCACCGTTTTGCGATCGTAACCGAAATCGTCCTGTTCTGCCGCCCGTTCGCTGTCCTCCATGCCTGCGTGATATCTTGCCGAAGGGATCCCTTCCTCCCTAAGCTTTTCGTATACCTTATCCACAGCCCCACGGGTAGCGCAGTAAACGATGCCGCTTTTATCTCCCCGAGCCCTGATAAAATCGAGCAGTCGGCCTGTTTTGTTCTTCGGCTTCTCTACGGAAAAGCTCAGATTCGGGCGATCAAAACCTGTCACCACGGTATAAGGGTCCCGCAAGCCGAGGATCCTCACAATGTCCTGCCGCACACTCTCCGTCGCCGTCGCGGTATATGCCGCCACCACGGGTCTGGATGGCAAAAGGGCAAGAAACTCCGTGATCTTCAGATAACTCGGGCGAAAATCCTGCCCCCACTGAGAAATGCAATGCGCCTCATCCACCGCAAGGAGAGATATCTTTGCCCCTCGCATAACGGAAAGAAAACCGTCGGCCGTCAATCGCTCGGGGGCAGCATAAATGATCTTATATGCCCCTTCACCAATGCGTCTGTATACCGTTTTCAGTTGTTCAAAGGTCAAAGTGCTGTTTATATAGGCTGCACCAACGCCCACATTTTTCAGTGCCATAACCTGATCCTTCATCAGCGAGATGAGGGGAGAGATCACCAGCGTAATCCCTTCTGTCAGCATAGCCGGGATTTGATAGCACATGGACTTTCCGCCGCCTGTGGGCATGATGCCGAGAACATCCCGTCCGCCGAGGATGCCGTCTATCAGCTCCTCCTGACCGGGACGAAAGGCATCATGCCCGAAGTATTGTTTTAAAATATCGTGTTTTGTCATTATTCCATCAAAATAGTCTATGATATCGAGTGTGGGACAGTTCGCCTGCAGTTCAAACCGCACATTATTCCCACTCGATAAATTAAATCTACTCGTTGGAGAATTTTCCGCAAGGGAAATTCTCGGGTGTGGGATGGTTCGCTTACAATCTCAGCCGCACATTATTCCCACACGGGTTTAAAAGTTATTTTTCCCGTGGAAACATCTGCCTCAATCAATTCAACCGTTATTACGGAACCGAGCGTATAGGTCTTTCCTCCCGAGTGAAGGGTATACATTTCCTCGTTGACCACCGCATTTTCAAACAGCGCCGACGGAACCAGACCTTCAATAAGATTCGGCAGTCGGACAAACATTCCGAAGCGGATCACGGAGCAGACGACCCCCTCAAACCGTTCTCCGATCTTGTCGGACATATAGAGCGCCTTATAAAGATCCTCAATGGCACGTTCAGCCGTCAACGCGCGCATCTCACAGTCGTTGGAAAGCTGCGCGCGGTCTCCTGCCGCTTTTCGGAACACCGCAGCCGACGGCGGCTCTTTCGCATTCTGCCCATCCCCGTTCCGATACGCAATCTCTCTTTCATCCCCGTCTCTCAGCACCGCCGTGATCACGGAATGAACAAAATAGTCGGGATAGCGTCGGATGGGGGAGGTAAAGTGGCTGTACATATCCGCACCCAATCCGAAATGACCTGTGCATACGGGCGAATATTTTGCCTTCATCATGGAACGAAGCAGAACGGAGGATACGATATCCGCAATTTTCTTCTCTTCCGCTTCCGAGAGGATCATCATCAGCTTTTCGGACAGCTTCCGCGCTTTTGGTGAGAGCCCTGTCGAGGCTTCTGCGCTCTCATGCTCCGCCGTCTTTCCTGCGGAAACTTTCATTGTACCCGACAAATTATGGGTATTCAGACCGATATTGTGGGCAAAGAGAGCGAAATCTCTGATCTTCTCCTCGTCGGGCTCCTCGTGAATCCGATAAAGGCAGGGGAGCTTATGGTGGGACAAGGTTTCCGCGACTCCCATATTTGCCTGAAGCATGAACTGCTCAATGAGCCTTTCCCCGTCCCCTCTCTCTCTCCTTACGATATCTGTGGGGAATCCCGTTTCATCAAGGAGGATCACAGACTCGCTGTCCTCAAGCTCCAGCACGCCTCTTTCATAGCCTTTTTCCCGAAGCATCTCGTAAAGCCTGTGCATAACAACAAGGTCGCCGTACACCGCGCTGTACTTTTTGTAAAATTCACTGTTCTCCCCTTTTTCAAACAGATCGTTTACCTCACTGTACACACCGCGCACCGTACTGCGGATGATGGACTTGAATATCCTCGTTCCGCGGCGCACCCCTTTTTTGTCAAGGGTGATCTCCGCACTCAGAGCATACTTGTCCTCCCCTGCATTAAGAGAACAGCTTCCGTTTGACAGTGATTCGGGCAGCATGGGCACCACCTTGTCGGTAAAGTAAACGCTGGTACCACGGGCGGCAGCCTCCCCTTCCACGGCGGAACCGTAGGGCACATAATGGGAAACATCCGCAATATGCACCCCTAAAATATATCCGTCTGCCGTTTCTTCAATGGAAATGGCATCGTCCAGATCCTTCGCACCTGCACCGTCAATGGTAAAGATTCTGCGATCGCGAAGATCCTGCCGTCCCTCCGCCGAAAGTGCCTGTTTCGATGAGGTCTCCGCCTCCTTCAGCACACGCTCGGGAAACACAGTGCGGATCCCCGATTCATGAAGCACCGCCGCGTAATTCGCCTCTCTCGTTGAAGCATCACCGAACACCTCGGAAACACGTCCCTTTGTGTCAAAGAACGGCACATCTGCCCGAGGCTCAACATGAATGGACATGGCTCGATTGAAAGCAGGAGCACCGTCGGGGATGACCTCCACCTTTGTGTTCTCACCGATATCAAGGGTATCGCAGTCCTTCAGCGGCACACAGACAGCCACATTCATGCGGCTTACATCGGGGCTCACCCAGGCATATCCGTCCTTCACATGAAGTGTCCCCACAATGGAACTGACCGCAGGCTCCGTGATAGCAGTCACCTCTCCCGATGCACGCTGCCCCGATTGCTTCACAGTCACAAGGACGCGGTCTCCCGTCATGGCACCCATGGTATCGTGAGGAGGGATAAAGATATCCTCCGCCCGTCCTCCGCCCACCGTCTCCAAAGGCTCCGCAAAGCCAAATCCGCGTCCGCTGTAACTGAATATACACTCCACATTCTCAAGGGTCATATTCCTGCGTTTTTGTCCGCGGCGAAAAGACGGTTCTCCTCCGGGTTTTCTCTCTGCCTGTTTCTTGCTGTTCTTTCGTTTTGTTCCCATAGCGCGGCGGATATCTCGCTCACGCTTTCTCATGCTTTTTCTTCCTGCCAAATCTATATCCTTTCTCCGAATATTCAGATTTCATGTCTGCTCGTCTGCAATCCCGGAAAAATATAAAAGCGGATCATCTTTTCCGAAAATCCGCTTCGATATTCTCTTAAATTATTCCGCTTCTGCTGCATCAGTTTCAGCCGCTGCAGTTTCTGCTGCTGTATCCTCTGCCTCAACCGCTGCTGTTTCTTCGGTAGTTTCAGAAGGAACAACACCGTTTGCATCGTAGCTTCCGTATGTTTCGGTGTCCTGCATCAGGAAGGAGATCAGAACAACGACACAGAAAAGCACTGCAACAACGCTTGTCAGCTTGGACAGCTTCTTATCAAGAGTGGAACCCTTGGTCTTTCCGAAGAAAGTTTCTGCGCCGCCTGCGATAGCACCGGACAGATTGTGGTTCTTTCCCTGCTGCATCAGAACAGCGATGATAAGGAAAATTGCGGAAATTATAAGAATAATGCCGATTGCGATTTCCATGCTTGCCTCCGATTGATTAGTTTACCCATATTTGTAATTGAAAATTACTTAGCTTGTCTATTGTATCATATTTCCACGGGAAATGCAATAGCAAACGCAAATTTATTTTTGTTTTTTCCTTACTTTTTCATTTTCTGCCAAACAAATGCCCCCCCGTCCCTGTTTTTTCTCTTTTCAGATGTAAACTTTATATGAAATTCCCCGAAAAGTCTCTTCGGCGACTTGAAAACGAAAAGAATTTATATTAAAATCTGATTACACAATTATAAAAGCATCTCCAAAGAAAGGATATGCCGCTTCCATGAACAAAAAAATAATGAAGAGAGCAGGCGCCATTGCTGCAGCTGCCATTGCCGCACTGCTTCTCGTCTCATGCAATACAGCGGGGGAGCCCATGGCAGAAACTGCGGAAACCGAGGCTGATTTTCCCTTTCCGGGCAGAACAGAAAAACGCCCCGACGGCACCATCGATCCCGACGCGGATTCCCTTGATGCCATCGTGATCCGCACTGCCGAGGACCTGTTGAAAATCGGCACCGATCCTGCCTATCCGCTGCACGGTGACTATGCGCTGGCAGCAGATATCGACCTTTCCCACCTCACCAACTTTACTCCCATTGCAGGTGCTGTCAGCGAATGCGGCATCGTGGATGGGGCGAATGTTTTCTCGGGCACCTTCGACGGCAGAGGTCACACCATCTGCGGACTGACGATCAGCGTTTCCACCACGGACAGAGTTCATGTTGGACTGTTCGGCACGGTGGCTTCCGAGCTGAGGTATGATCCTGCCGTCATAAAGAATCTCATTCTGAAGGATGCGGAGATCACAGGTCCTGCCCTCGGTTCGGCATCCTATGCGGCACTCATCGGTCAGGCAAACGGCTATGTGACCATCGACAACATCGCCCTCGTTTCGGGAAAGGTGGATATCTCAAACGAAACGGGAGACCTGCTCGGAGTCGCTTCACTCATAGGACAATGCAGAACCATCGAAAACTCACGATGCAGCAACAACAACATACACATCACCAACGTATTCTCAAACATGACCGTCATCGGCGACAATAACGGAAGATCCAACTACACAAGCGGACTTATCGGACGGATCCGCGGAAGTGATCTCGGTACTCTCGCCAATGCAGTCTGTGTGGGCAGCGTAACTCATGAGGGTGGAAACGGAAATGCTGTTTCCACAGGAGACTCGGGAATTATTACCAAAAAGAATGTATACTACACCGCAGGCAGCGGTTCTGACACAAACGCTCTCGGCACGGAAAAAAGCCTTGTTGCAATGACGAACGGCAAGCTCCCCCTCGATGAGGGCTGGAGAGTTGAACGGGGGCTGGTTCCCGTTCCGGGTATAGTCGGCGAAAGCCCTCTGTTTGAAGTACTTGATTTTCTTCCCGTCAACTTTACGGGAAATGAAAATATCAACTCGGTAAGTTCAAATTTTATCCTCCCGGACACAGTATCGGGAAAACGGGTAAAATGGCTCTCGGGAAATGAAAAGGTGATCTCCATCGACGGAAGGATCGCCTCGGTAACACCGCCAAAAACAGGAAAGCTCTCCGTAACACTTACCGCCTACACGGAAGATGAGTCAAAAGACTATTTTCTTCAGGTCGTCTCTGCTGCGGAGCCGGAATTGATCTCCGATTTTGCCAACCATACTCTGTGGGCAAAAAACTATCCCGAGGGGACGGAATTCACATGGATTGCCGAAAAAATGAACACCGGTGAAGCCGTGAGCTCCGTCACCGAATCGGAAGGCAGACTGCAGCTCACCGAGGAAATGGACAACTGCAAAATTACCCTTAAAGCCGTGGGGCATGAGAATCTGACCTACTACAACAGCTCCCTCCCCACCCTTGCCATTACCAGCCCCTCCTCCATCGGCGGACTTCCGAAAAGCTCCTATGCCAAAGGATTCCTCAATGTCTATACCACGGAAGAATATCGGAAAACAGAATACGATGATGCCATTCAGGTAAAAGTAAGGGGCAACACCACAGCCTACGCCGAAAAACGCCCTCTCCGCATCAAACTGGACACAAGAGCCGATCTGTTCGGTCTGGGAAAGAGCAAGCATTGGGTTCTTCTTGCAAATTACTATGATCGCTCCAATCTCCGCAACAAGCTCTCCTATGATCTCGGTCTGTCCCTTGGACTTGCCGGGTGTCAATCACTCTTTGTCAATGTTATTTTCAACGGAGACTACTGCGGATTGTATCTCCTCTGTGAAAGCATCCGCGTGGATGAAAATGTGGTGGATATCTTCAACTGGGAGGAAACCGCGGAAAAAATCGCCGCAGCCATCGCCTGGAGGGAAGGTTTGTCGGAAATTCAGAAACTTGAACTGGCACAAAAAATGAAGGAAAATCTCTCCTGGGTCACAAGCGGAATTTTTGGGGAATACACAATATCGGACTATTACGATACCTCATCCTTTAACATTACCGGGGGGTACCTCATCGAAAATGACGACTATTACGATGAGATATCCAAATTCACCACCGATCATGGCATGAAACTGATGGTTCAAAGCCCCGAATTTTTTTCCACAAACAAAGAAATGGCCCGATATCTGAAAGACTATATTCAAAACATGGAAGATGCCCTCTACTCCCCCCTGCGCCTGAGCAGTGAATCCAAACACTATACGGAATATCTGGATATCGACTCTTTCCTTGACTTTTTCATGGTCAACCAAATGTTCAAAAATGTCGAACTGTTCTACAAAAGCTGTTTTATGTATAAGGATGTAGACGGACTTCTCACATTCGGCCCCATCTGGGATATGGACTGGTCCTCGGGAAACCATATAAAGTTGGATGTCGTCTCAAAAAGATACGACCTCTGGGAGCACGATCAGAGTCAGAACAGAGAATACTGGTATCGCGCACTGTACAACGACCCCTGGTTCATGGTTCTCTTGTATGAACGATGGATAGATATTCAAGGCAATCTCGACGACATGATGACTCAGCTTACCTCTATCAGCGAGGAAATCGCAGATGAGGCAAAAATGAATTTTGAGCGCTGGAAGTACGAAATCGGCAGCATAAACTGGGAAGTGAAGCAGCTTCGCCTATGGCTTGAGAACAGACGGGAATGGATGGGTGAAAAAATGGCTTCGCCCGATGCCCTGCTCACCTCTCTCGAATACTATATCCCCTCGGAACGCATCGCTATTACCAACTGCGCCGAGGTCGGGGACTGTCTTGAGCTGACCGTTTCGGTAAAGGATGAGGAAACCATACATTCCTGTGATATTCTCGTAAACGGTACCCTCATCGGCGAACAAAGGATGGAAGACGGATCGACTGTCCGCATCGAAAAAAGTCTCCTTCGCGAAAAGGGAAAATATAACTCCATCGAGCTCATCGGCAAAAAAGATGACGGTACCTGCAGCATTGTCAAGCCGAGAGGTCGGCACGAAGGCTCCGATATGGCAGACTCCGCCTGCATCTTCTATCTCAGCAAATAAACAAAAAGTGGGAATGCTCCGCAAGGGTGTTCCCACATATTTTTTCCAGATTATACACATATTATTATTGATTACGGCTACAAAAAGTTATATAATTAAACCCACAAACAATAATTTTAATAATACCACCGAAAGGACAGGCAGATGCTATCACTCACCAATATCTGTAAGACCTATTTAGCAGGTGACTCTGAAGTTCAAGCATTACGTTCCGTGTCTCTCCGTTTCAGGAAAAGCGAATTTGTCTCCGTTCTCGGCCCGTCGGGATGCGGAAAGACCACACTTCTCAATATCATCGGAGGTCTCGACCGCTACACGGACGGTCAACTTTCCGTAGACGGCATCCCCACTTCCGAATTCAAGGACCGCGACTGGGACTCCTATCGCAATCACTCCATCGGTTTCGTGTTCCAAAGCTACAACCTCATTCCGCACCAGACAGTCCTCGCCAATGTTGAGCTGGCACTGACCCTGTCGGGTGTATCGAAGGCGGAACGGCGCAGGAGGGCAGAGGATGCTCTCAAAAAAGTGGGGCTTGGAGACCAACTGAAGAAAAAGCCCAATCAGATGTCGGGCGGTCAGATGCAGCGTGTTGCCATCGCCCGTGCGCTGGTCAACGACCCGGACATTCTCCTCGCCGACGAACCCACAGGTGCTCTTGACTCCGAAACCAGCGTACAGATCATGGAGATCCTTCGCGAAATCGCCGAGGACAAGCTGATTATCATGGTCACACACAACCCCGAGCTTGCGGAAAAATATTCCTCGCGAATCATCCGCCTCCTCGACGGCAGTGTCATAAGCGACTCCAACCCCTATTCGGAAGCTGACGAGGCAGCGGCGAAAGAATCCGAAAAGCAACGCACAAAAAAGGAAAAATTCTCGAAAACCCAGATGTCCTTCCTCACCGCACTCGGACTTTCCACAAACAACCTTATGACCAAAAAGGGGCGCACCCTCCTCACCGCTTTTGCGGGAAGCATCGGCATCATCGGCATTGCCCTCATCCTTTCCCTCTCCCACGGTATCAATTTGTATATTGATAAGGTGCAGGAGGACACCCTCTCCACCTATCCCATCACCATCCAGAAGGAAACGGTGGATATGGCAAGCCTCATGAATGCCATGATGGGCGCAGGTGAAGCTTCTGTGGAGCATGAGGAAGGCAAGGTTTACTCAAGCACCCTCATGCACGACCTGATGGACTCTATGATGTCCGCCGACGTTCACGCGAACAATCTGACCGATTTCCGCACCTATATCGAAAGCGAGGAATCAGGTTTTCTTGAGCATACCTCATCCATCACATACAAATACGGTGTGCCTCCCACAATCTACGCGGCGGACACAGCGGAAAAGCTGACAAAGGTGAATCCCCCCGACCTTTTCTCCGATATGATGCCCCGGGCGCAGGAAATGCAGTCATCGGGAGGAATGACGTCCCTCATGGCGACTTCGGGAACAATGAGTATCTGGTCAGAAATGATCGACAACGAAGCCTTGCTTGACGAGCAGTATGATGTGGTTGCCGGACGCTGGCCCCATGCATACAACGAAGTAGTGCTTGTCATCGACCAAAACAACGAGATCAACGATGTGTACCTGTATGCTCTTGGTCTGAAAGACTCCGATGAACTGACGGAAATGATGCAGGCGGTCTCAAAGGGAGAGCCCTTCAATGCCGAAAGCACCGTCTGGACTTACGAGGATCTTTTGAATTTGGAATTCAAACTCGTTCTCCCCACCGATTCCTACAAAAAGCAGGACGACGGCACATGGAAGTATATGGGTGAGAATGAATCATACATGAAGGTTATCGTAGACGAAGCGGAGACTGTCCGAGTCGTAGGAATCATCCGTCCCGATCCTGCCGCAGTTGCTACATCTCTCCAGGGCGCCATCGGATACACAGCGGCACTCACCGAATATGTAATAAACAAAACCAACGACAGCGCTCTCGTGAAAGAACAGCTCGCAAATGAGGGTACTGATGTGATCACAGGGCTTCCCTTCGACGACGGAACAACAAAAGTGCTGACCGAAGAGGAGCAGGCAGAAGCCATCCGCAGTGCCATGGCAAAAATGACCTCAGCCGAGCGCGCGGCGATCTATACCGCCTCCGTTTCGGAAATGTCGGAAGAAGATGCACAGCGGACGGCGGCAGAACAGGCAGCGGCAATGTCCCCCGAGCAACTGAATGCCGTTCTCACACAGGCAATGACAGCGCAGACGGGCATGGACGAGGCGTCTGTTGCCGGATATATCGCATCAATGAGCGAGGACGACCGTACAATGTATGCAATGGCTGCACTGTCCGCCGCTGTGAAGGAGCAGTACGCAGCTGAAACACAGGCGGTGCTCGGCACAAAGAGCACGGATGAACTTTCGGCAATGCTTGACGGCGTGCTCTCTGCTCTCTCCGATGCAGATGTGGCAAAACAGTTCGCCGACTATATGCCCGACACCGTATCTGAGTCCACCTATGAGGAAAATCTTACTCTGTTCGGCTATGCTGACCTCCAAAAGCCCACATCCATTCTCATTTATTGCGATACCTTCGAGGCAAAGGATATAGTCTCGCAGATGATCGACGACTACAATAAAGCCTGCCTTAACGACGGACGGGACGAAGATATCATCAACTATACTGATTACGTTGCACTGATGATGTCCTCCATTTCCACCATCATCAACGTGATCTCCTATGTCCTCATCGCCTTCGTTTCCATCTCACTGGTGGTTTCTTCAATCATGATCGGAATCATCACCTATATCTCCGTCCTTGAGAGAACAAAGGAGATCGGTATTCTCCGTTCCATCGGCGCATCCAAAAAGGATATCTCCCGTGTGTTCAACGCAGAAACACTGATCATCGGCTTCACAGCAGGCGCCATCGGCATTATTGTCACACTCCTCCTGTGTATCCCGGCAAATATGATCATCGAAACCCTGACCGATATCCCCAATCTTGCAAAACTCCCCACCGCAGGCGCTGTTATTCTCATCCTCATCAGTACCTGCCTCACCATGATCGCAGGCCTCATCCCCTCCCGCGTAGCCGCCAAAAAAGACCCCGTCATCGCCCTGCGCACCGAGTAAGGCTGTGGCAAGGGATGTTAGGTTGAAAATGACAGCGAAGGGGGACGTTAGGGGATCCTCCCCTAAAACCCCTGCCGGGGGCATTGCCCCCAGACCCCAAACACAAAAAATCTCCCATTTTTCAGAATGGGAGTTTTTTGTGTTTATCGGGGTTCGGGGATAATATCCCCGACGGGGGGTTTGGGGGAGGCCACCCCCATCGTTCCCCCACTATCATTTCAGCTATCGTTCTCCTGACACATCCTTCACAGCACTCAGGTCAGGCCGCCGGATGGTTTGCGTTCGTCTTCGTGGACGTGGAGATTACCTGTGAGGAAGAGTTTTGCGCGTTCGGGGGCATCTTTGGCATCGTTCCAGGGTTCTTCTGCGTATCGGTAATCGAATTTTTTGCAGAACCAGGACACATCCTCGCGGAGTTTATCGAAATAGCGCATTTCCATCTCGGAAACGGTTTTATAGAACTCGCCGAACTCCTTTTTCGCCATGCGTTCCTTTGCGGCCTTAATGAATCTGCCGTAATGGGGGAGGCAGAAGAAGGGGGCGGCATCGGTCTTTTTGCGGAATTCGGGGTCTTTCTGCCAAAGAAGCGCTGCTGTTTCTATCATACGGGAGAAGTTATACTCAATCCTGTCGCAGACATAGCAGGAGTGGGCAAGGGAATCAAGGCGCTTTGCCGCGTTCTCGCCGGTTTTGGCAACGAACAGTCCTGCCGTACTGCCCGAGGATATCTCCTTTGCCACGCTGTCAAGATGACTTTCCATCATCAGTGCCAGAGGGAGGCGCTTACCACGGGTAAACATAAGCTCAAAATGATCCTTGCAGAAGCCCTGCTCGTTGGTTTTCTGTCTCACATCGGGCTCCATCATGGACGCTCCCAGAATAAGGTCAAGCTCGTTATCCTCCAGTTTGTTGTACATAAGGCAGAAGGGGCATCCACAGCTATGGTCAGCCGCCGATTTTTCAAAGGCTTCATTGACGGGTATAGTATAAATCTGTTCCATATTTTTTCCTTTCCACAGGTCTTTTTTTACTCTCTCTGTTGTTGCAGTTCACTTGATTTTATGCTAAAATGATTTTATGCTAAAATGATTTTATGCTAAAATGATTTTATGCTAAAATGCTTTCAAAAACAATATAAATCAGGGACTCGGAGGTCAAAGGATGCCTTTCATTATCGACTCATCCACAATCAACAATATTCCCGTAACCCAAATAGGCGGATGCGGTTCTTTTTCCGCCGCAAAAACCTTCGATTGCGGTCAGTCCTTTCGCTTTGACTCATTATCAACGGAGGATTTGCACCGTCTTGTTCCCGACTTCTCCGCAGACCCGGTAATCGGCGGTGTTGCCTTCGGGAAATATGCAGCCTTTGCCCAAAACTCCGCCGACGAAGGTGTGCTCACAGTCATAAACGCCACACCCGAGGAATGTCTCTCCTGTTGGATTCCATATCTCTCCCTCGATACCGATTACGACGCCATCGACAAATTCCTCGCAGACTCCCTCACCGATGAGGCAGACCGCAAGGTAATGACAAACGCCATATCCTGCGGCAGGGGCATAAGAATCCTCCGTCAGGACCCGTGGGAAGCGGTGATCTCCTTCATCATCTCCCAGAACAACAACATTCCGCGAATCAAGAAGATAATCGCCTCCCTTTGCCGTACCCTCGGCCGTGAAACCGCTTTCCCGGGTACATATGCATTCCCGTCTGCGGAAGCCATATGCAGCGCAGGGCTTGACGGACTTGCCTCACTTCGCGCCGGATTCAGAGGCAAATACATTCTCGATGCGGCTGAAAAGGTGCTTTCGGGCGAGGTAGACCTCAACGCTGTCGGAAACTGCGCCGATTACGATACCGCCCTTTCCATGCTGATGAAGATAAACGGAATCGGCCCGAAAGTGGGCTCCTGTACACTCCTTTTCGGCTTCGGAAGAACAGAGGCTTTCCCCGTCGATGTATGGATGAAACGCTCCCTCGCCCGTCATTTCCCGAGGGGTATTGACGTGTCCGCTTTCGGTAAATATGCCGGTATCGCTCAGCAGTATTTGTTCTACGGCGAGCGATACCTTGAAGATTGATATTACTTTTCGGGGTCGAGAAGGGGCCAGTATGCCTTCAGATAGTCGATTCCCGACCAAAGGGTCATAACGGTCATGGCAGCCGTTGTGACGTATGACAGAAGATGCCATTCCGTAAAGGGCTTGAAGGGCAGAATAACGGGTTCGAGAAGGATGGAGATCACGCAGATCATCTGTGTTGTGGTCTTAACCTTGCCGAGCCAGCTTGCCGCTACAACAAGTCCTTTTTTCTGTGCCGCGATGCAGCGAATGGAGGTCACAGCCAGCTCGCGGAAAACAACAATAACCACAGCCCATACAAATATGTCGCTGAGGTAGCCGAAACGGACGAGGATGCCCACCATTGCGGCAATTACGAGGAATTTATCGGCAAGGGGATCCATCAGTTTTCCGAAATCGGTAACAAGATTGTACTTCCGCGCGATTTTGCCGTCAAGCATATCGGTAAGGGATGTAAGGGCGAAAATCACCGCCGCCGCGATTCGCATTGCAGTCTCGCCAATGGGAAGGGGTACCACCAGTACAACAAGGAAAATGGGCACCATAATCATACGGAGCACGGTCAGTTTATTGGGAAGATTCATATTCAGTCCTCTCTTTCGTTTTAGTTATATATTCAGCAAAGCTTCGCCCACAAGGTCGTAGTCCAGCGCATCGGTGATCTTCACATCCAGCATCTCGCCCTCCGCAACACGAATCTTATCGTCGGGGGTGGTAAACCAGATCTTTCCGTCAATGTCCGCCGCCTCGCCGTAGCTTCTGCCGAAATGGGCTTCGGAAACGGGGTCGAATCCTTCACAGATCACACGCACTGTCGTTCCCACACGGGAATTGTTGTATGCTTCACTGACGAGTACCTGCTCCTTCATAAGGATGTCGTATCTGTCCTGTGCTGTCTGTTCGTCCACCTGCTCCTCAAAATCATACGCGGGTGTATCTTCCTCACGGGAGTAGGTGAAGGCGCCGAAACGCTCAAACTTGGTCTCCTTCAGAAACTCCGCAAGAGCTGTGAAGTCCTCCTCCGTTTCCCCGGGGAATCCGACAATGGCAGTGGTGCGGAGAACGATCCCCGGCACCTCCCTCCTCAGCCTTGCGACAGCATCGCGGATGGTATCGGATGTTCCGTGACGGTTCATGCGCTTCAGAACCGAATCACTAATATGCTGAATGGGTATGTCGATATACTTCACCAGACGGTCGTTGTCACGAAGCTCCGCCACAAGCTCGTCGGTGATCTTGTCGGGGTAGCAGTACAGTAGACGGATCCACGGAATCTTTGTAGCATCGCAGATGGCTCTGATAAGCTCCGGCAGTGCGTAGTGTCCGTAAATATCAATGCCGTAGGAGGTAGTGTCCTGAGCGATCAGATTCAATTCCTTGATCCCCATCGCATCAAGGCAGACCGCCTCCTCCACGATATCCTTCATGGTACGGCTTCTGAGTCCGCCGCGGATCAGGGGAATGGCACAGTAAGTACAGCGGTTTGAGCAGCCCTCGGCAATCTTCAGATATGCCATGCCGCCGCCCGTGGTCACAACCCGTTCACCGCCGAGAGCACATTTCTCATATGAGTCAAAGCAGACATACTTCTTATCTTCGGGAACAAGAGCTGCCTTACCTTTTTTGGAATACGCCTTGTAGTTTGCCGCCACGGATTCGATGGCTTCCACGATCTTATGAATACCGCCCACACCGAGCACGGCGTCGATCTCGGGAATCTCACGGAGAACTTGTTCGCGGTACCTCTCCGCCAGACATCCCGTCACGACAATTCCCTTCAATGTATGATTTTTCTTGAGCCACGCCACATCCAAAATGTTGTCGATGGACTCTTTTTTTGCGCTTTCGATAAATCCGCAGGTATTGATGATCACAATATCCGCTTCCGTCTCCTCGGGGGTGATCTCGTAGCCCGCGTCAAGAACGTGCTTGAGCATGACCTCCGTATCGCAGAGGTTTTTGGAGCATCCCAGGGAGATAAATCCTATCTTCCATGTTTCCGCCATATGTTTTATTCCTTTCGGGGTATATTCAATCAACTTCACCGTCAAAAAGATCATCTTCCGCCATGTGGCTTTTGATGTACCTGATGGCGGCTGACGGAGCATGACCCAGCCGTTGTGCCGCCGCGGCAATCTTTCTGATTTTCGTACTGTCTACATTATACGACTTTCTGAGCGTTTTATCAAGATATTTTCGCAAAGCGGCATCATATTCCTCATCGGAAATTCCGTCTGCAGCTTGGCGAATGACACTTTGGTCATATCCTTTGGCATAAAGCTCCCTCATAATACGCCGTTTCCCGTACAGTTTTGTCCGTACCGCAGCCTCGGCATAAACCGACGCCTGTCTTTCTTCGTTAAGATAGCCCTTTCGGATCATAAACTCCACGGCATCCTCCGCCGCCTCTGCCGATATTCCCTTTTCGATGAGCCTGCGTTTGAGCATCCTTGCGCTTTTGTCGGATGCGGAAAGCAGATTGGCGGCAGTTCGTACAGCGGCGGTCACAGCGGAAGCGTGCTCGATCTTGCCGTACAGACCTTCGTCAACGGTCATCCCCTCAGAAATGGGGGGAGAAATACGCTTCAGCCTGCCAACGGAAACGGAGAAAGTTTCAAAGGCATCGTTTCCGCCGCAGATGGTGACGGTGACGAGGCCGTTTTGCTCTGTTATTGATTGTATGTACATAAAAACCTCCGAAAAAGCAGATCACGGCTTCAAATTTCACTCCACATTCCCCGAGACAACATGATGAAATGCAATATCCCCATCATAGTTGTTCACGGGAATAATGTCAGGCTCGCAGGAGGTAACAATGATCTGCCGTCCGCTGATTTTTCCGAGGATATACCGCCTTCGTTCCTCATCCAACTCCGAGAATACATCATCAAGCAGCAGACAGGGGTATTCTCCGCCTACCTGCCTCGCGATCTGTCCCTCCGCCAGCTTCATTGACAATACCATGCTCCTCTGCTGTCCCTGAGACCCGTACAGCTTCGCTTCCTTCCCGTTCAGCAGCAGCCTCACCTCGTCCTTATGGATCCCCCACAAGGTAGCACCATACGCGATCTCTCTGTCAACATTTGCGGTCAGCTTCTCAAATATTCCTTTTTTTGCCGACTCGGCAGATGAAACAACATCTCCCATAAGAGGCTTCGGCAGCTCCTCCGTCGGCACATGGGATTGATACACCAGCGCAGGCTTCTCTCTGCCGTCCGTCATACCGTTGAAATACTCCTCCACGGCATCCTGAAGAATCTCAACATACTCCATCCGATATGCCGCGATCTCCGCCGCGCACTCTGCCATCTGCCATGCATACACTTCCCATTCCCCCGGCGTAACACCTCTTCCGCCCGATGCCAGTTTGAGCAGCGCATTCCGTTCGGCAAGGATTTTGCTGTACCGTCTCAGATATGTAAGATAGGCAGGGGACAACTGGGAAATGGCAATATCGAGAAAGGTTCGCCTTTCAAGGGGGCCGCCTGTCACAATATTGAGATGAGCAGGGCAAAACAGCACCGCGCGGAAGCTGCCGAGCATCTCCACAACGGAGGTCAGCTTTGCGCCGTTCCGATACAGGCTCCGCTTGCCGGCTTTTGGCAGAACAGCCTCCAATTTGATCTCATGCTCCGCACCTTCTCTGAGACAACTGAGCTCCATTCTTGCAAAACTATCACCGAAGGTAATCAGTTCACGGTCTCCTGCCCCCCGAAAGGATCTGCCTCTTGCGAAATAATAGATTCCTTCAAGTATATTTGATTTCCCCTGGGCATTCATGCCCCATAGGACATTGATTCCATCGGAAAATTCCGTCTCGCAGTCGTAAAGATTGCGGAAATTATAATATTTGATCTTCGTTACCCGCATCCTTACCTCTCAAACACATTGCACAGAATCGCCGTACCTTCCACCGAAACAACAGCGCGATCTTCCGTTATCTCGTTGCTCACCGCATAAGGAATATCCCTGTGCAGTTTTGTTTTTACCAGCGGATATTTGCATCCACTCAGGGAAACAGTACAGGAATCGAGAGCAAAGACGGAAAAGTAGCCGCCGTGTTTCTCAAGTTCCACCGTTTCATCCCGAATCACCGTAATCAGTCCGTTGCCGTCGGTCATAGCGGCATCCACACCACGATTTTTCAAATTCTCAAGCCAAAAAATGTTGGAAAGCTCGTGATCGCACCGTCCGCCGAAGCCCCCGACGATGAGCACTCTCGAACAGCCCCGTTCCATAGCTATCTCGCAGGCAAGCATTGTGTCGGTCTCGTCTTTTTCGCATGGTGCAGCAATGATCTCGGGCACCTCCGCCGAATCCGGCATGGCATCGGTGGGGATGGAGTCAAAATCTCCAACCAGAATCCGTGGGATGAGACCGAGGGGCTCAGCTTTCAGATATCCGCTGTCCGCCGCAATGACAAGAGCACTCCCGGGGACAAGCCGCCGAGCCAGAACACGTTCAAGATCACAGCCGCCTCCCGTAAGTATTACGGCAGTTCCGCTGCCCTCCGTCTTTTTGTTATCGTTTACCATGTTTTCTGCCCTGTCTGTGTGTCGTCTGACCCTGACTGCCGCGGCGAAGGTTTTTTTCTTCCTCCTTCTGCCGTTCCCAGTCGGGCTTTTTCTTCATTTCTTCCAATATTTTAATGTAGCTCTCGTGTCGGCTGATGGGAACCTCTCCCTTCTCCACACGCTCTATAACGGCACAGCCTTCTTCTTTAGTATGTGTGCACTTGGTATATCGGCACCTTCCCACACAATCCGCAAATTCGCGGAAGCTGAGCGCCAGCTCATCCGTAGGGAAAAAGTTGAATCTTGTGAAATCCAGCATGGAAAAGCCGGGTGTGTCCGCAATGTACAGCATTCCCCCGCCTATCTCCACGGGATAAAGTTCAACGTGCCGTGTAGTATGGCGGCCTCGCTCCGTCTTTCGGCTCACTTTTCCCGTTTTAAGGGAAAGGTCGGGAAACATTCCCGTCATCAGAGTGGATTTTCCGGCACCCGAGACTCCTGCAAAAGCGGAAAGCATGGGAGTTTCTCCCGATGCCGTCTCCTCGATGTATCGGTAGAGCGCATCCACCCCCTCTCCCGTCTCGGCGCTGAGGGCAAACACTCTGTACCCTGCTTTTCCGTATATCTCCGAAAGGATTGCCGTGTTCTCGCCGTCAAGATCCGCTTTGTTGATGATAATAACGGGCTCGATCCCGTAATTCTCCGCAATAACCGTCAGTTTATCCGCTGTCAGAAGATCGGGCTTGGGCTGAGCTGCCGGAATGACCGCAAACAAATGGGTCAGATTTGCCACAGGAGGACGGATCAGTGCACTTGAGCGAGGGTATATCCTGTCGATAACATAGTCTACCCTTACCCCTTCTTCCTGCTCCGTTTCCCGTTCTTCTTGAGACAGTTCGTTCTCCGTATCCCGTTCTATCTCCACAACATCTCCCACAAGGGGTGTGATACCGTTCAGACGAAAAATCCCTCTTGCGCGGCACAGCAGCTCGCTGCCCGACAACTCGCCGCAGGGTGCATCTTCTTCATTATGAGTGAGGCGGACTCCGTAAAGCCCGCCAACCCCTCTTGTTATAATACCGTGTATGGTAAAGTCCCCCCTTATCCGAAAAAGCCGGGTGTGATGATTATATGTCCGCCGGGAGCAGACGAGGAAGAATTGCCGTCTCCGACGATGTTCGCCTCGGTTTCGGTTTCGCTCTCCCACTCGGTTTCCGGGGTTTCGCCGCCGGTTTCCGAACTGCTCGGAACATCGGGGACAGGCTCGGTCTCGGGAAGTGCAGCGGTCTCTCCCTCATAGGGGAATGTCTTGCCGTCTCCGCTGTAATTCATACCGCCGCTTACCTCAAAATCGATGGCGGAATAAAGGGGTGCCTCAGTCCATGCAGGAACGCTCTGGGACACCACGGTTCCCACAGTCTGTGCGCTCTTTACATAGGTAACTTCCCCAACCTCAAACTTGCTGCCGATAACGGAAGCCAGCGCCTCCACCTCAGTCAATCCGACAAAATTGGGCGCCATAGTCTTTACGGGATCGCTTCCCTTGCTGACATGGAGCTCCACCACATCGCGCAGATTCATAACAGCACCGGCTTCGGGAACCGTTTTTACCACATAGCCGATCTCGTACACATCGCTGTACACATTGATCACCTTTGCCACAAGATCAAGTTTTTGAAGCTCCGCTTTGACCTCGCGGTAATCTCTTACCGTATAATCCTCAAGGAGCACCGTCTTTTTGCCGAGGCTGATGGTCAGACCCATCTCACAACGCTGTTTTCCGGCGAGAACCTTCTTCTTTTCTGCCGCTTCCGGCTCCTGAGCTATGATCCGACCTGCCTCAATATTGTCATCGTAGGAATATTCCAGATTGAGCAGGGAGTAATACTCGCTTCCTTCAAACCAGTTCGCAAGCTCTTCCGTATAGGTGGCGCCCACAAAATTTTCCACCTCAATGGTCTCATATTTCTTGGACGTCCCGTTCAGGAACAGCGTATCAATAATATAATATCCGCTGATCGCCGCAACAATGAGAAAAGCGGTGGTGACACCCATGATAATGGGGAACATGGAGTGGCTGACTGCGTGGTGAGGCTTGCCCTCCTTCCTCTCCTCCCGTCTCTTTATGACCTTGTTCTCCTTGAACATGATCTTCGGATTTTCCTTCAGCCGCATGATGTGGTTGAGCATATCCGCCGCACTCTGATATCTTGTTTCGGGATTTTTTTCCATGGCGCGGACAATGATCTGCTCCAGTCCCACGGGAATCTGGGGATTGATCTGTCTCGGGGGGACAGCCGTTTCGTTTACCTGCATCAGTGCCACGGACACGGGGGTATCCGCCGTAAAAGGAAGCTTTCCCGTCGCCATCTCATACATCATGGCACCCAGTGTGTAAATATCACTTCTCGCGTCGATCTCGCCGCCTTCCACCTGTTCGGGACTGATATAGTATACCGTTCCGATGGCTTTGTCGGTCATGGTAATGGTCTCTGCATTCGGCAGTTTGGCAATGCCGAAATCCATGACCTTGATGACGCCATTTTTCAGAAGCATGATGTTCTGGGGCTTGATATCGCGATGGACGATGCCCTTTTTATGTGCATGATCCAACGCTTTCAGGATCTGCGTAGTATAGCTTATCATCTCACGGAAATTGAGAACCTCGCGCCGTTCGATATAACTCTTCAGCGTAATGCCCTCCACAAACTCCATGACGATATATTTGATATTGGCTCTCACGGACACATCGTAGATATTCACGATATTGGGGTGTGAAAGCATGGCAATGGCCTTTGACTCATTGCTGAACCGCTTTACAGACTGCTCGTCCGAGGAAATCTCATCCTTCAGGATCTTCACCGCAACCACACGGCGCATCAGCAGATCCGTAGCCTTGAATACAACAGCCATACCGCCGATTCCGATGACTTGTTCGATCCGATAGCGGTTGTCAAAGACTCTGCCTACATATTTTGCATATATACTAACCATATATTGTCACCCTGCAAATAATATCGAGGGAATCTCTCCTGTTTTATTCTTCTTTGGCTTGTACAATTACAACTGCGGTAATATTGTCTGTTCCGCCGCGGCTGTTGGCGCAGGATATCATTTCCTCGCACGCCTTTTGTATACCTTCTTCGGAATCTGCTCCCCTGAGAATGACCTCCAGTTCCGCTTCCTCCACATGATTTGTCAGCCCGTCGGAGCAAAGAAGCATCACGGCATTGCCGTCGTACTCGGTAACGAAGAAGTCTACCTCCACCGTCCGTTCCGTACCCACGGCTCTTGTGATAATATTCTTCTTTTTGGATGCTCGCGCTTCCTCCTTTGACAGCTTTCCCATGTCCACGAGATACTGTACATAAGAATGATCCCTTGTAACCTGGAACATTCCGTCTCCCTTATCCATGTACATTCTGCTGTCGCCCACATTGACGGTATAGATTCTGCCGGGGACTGCAAGACAGCCCACCAAAGTCGTTCCCATACCGCTGAGTTCTTCGTCATCCTGTGCCATCTTGTATACGGCATGGTTGGCTTCCTCTGCCGCACTCACAAGAATATGGGCAATTTCTTCTTCGCCGAGATCGGAAAACAGGGGATATGTGGTCTCTGCCGCCTCAAGCTCTCGGCAGAAAGCCTCCGCTGCCGTTCTGCTGGCAATGCTTCCGCCTGCCGCACCGCCCATTCCGTCGCAGACCACGGCAAAGATCACATCATCCGAATATTTTCTTATGATAAAATTATCCTGATTCACGGCACGTCTCATTCCGACATCCGTACTGCCGTAAAATAACATATGTGGCTACCTCATTGAAATTTTTTATGTTTCCAACTTGCTTTCGGGGAAGGAATTAAACCTCCGCTAATGCGAAAAAACATCCCTTCGCCATTGCATTATATATATTATACAACATTTTACACTGCATTTCTATGTCTATTTTCTTAACAATCTTCCGTTTCTCCCTTTTGCGGCCCACCTTTTGCCCGCAATCGAAGCTGTCCGCAGGATGCCTCAATGTCCCCACCCAGCTTACGGCGGATAGTGGCATTGACTCCGTTCTTCTTCAGCACCTCGGCAAAACGCATGGCATTCCGTCTGCCGGCAGAGCGAAGCCCCGTCTCCTTCACCTCATTGAGCATAATGAGATTCACATGGCAGGGACAGCGCATACCGTTTTTCATCACCTTCGCCAGGGACACCGCATCCGCTTCCCCGTCGTTTTTTCCTTCAATCAAGGTGTATTCAAAGGAAACTCTCCGTCCCGTTTCGTTGAAGTAATGACGGCAGGCGGCAAGGAGTTCTGCTATGGGATACTTACGATTGATGGGCATCAGCTCCGAACGAACATCGTCACGGGATGCATGAAGGGACACCGACAAGGTCACGGGAAGCCCCTCCTTTGCCAGCGCGTATATCCCCGGCACCACACCGCAGGTGGAAAGTGAAATGTGCCTCAGCCCGATACCTAACCCCTTTTCGTCGGAGACAAGATGCAAAAACCGTATCACATTGTCGTAATTATCGAGGGGCTCGCCAATTCCCATCATAACGATGCCGTCCACGCGCTCTCCCGTGTCGTGGGTTGCCGCCGACACCTGACCGAGTATTTCAGACGGGGTCAGATTGCGTACCCTTCCGTTCAGAGTAGAGGCGCAGAATTTGCATCCCATCCTGCAGCCTGCCTGAGAGGATATGCAAAGGGTGTTGCCGTGTTCGTAACGCATGAAAACGCTTTCCACGCACTCCCCGTCCACAAGGGACATAAGGTATTTGATGGTTCCGTCCTCCCTTGAGACCAGCTTTTGCTCAATGATGGGAAGGCGGTACTGTGCACATTCCTTCAGCTTCT
This sequence comes from Oscillospiraceae bacterium, assembly GCA_015064135.1. Taxonomy (GTDB): domain Bacteria; phylum Bacillota; class Clostridia; order Oscillospirales; family CAG-272; genus UMGS1696. Next base: position 11,946 of record SVSU01000005.1, on the reverse strand, counting down.
GTATAAAGGCGGCGGAGAGGTTTGTCATCTCCTCGTAAGGCGCACCCTTATGCATCCATCGGAACAACTGCTCCGCACGAAAGCCCTTTTCGCCAATGGAGACCACAAACTCCTTCAGTTCCTCCCGTGTCATGGACATAATATCGGGGAGAGCATTTGCCGTGTTTGTTTTTTCTTCCGTCATTTCTCTCTCCTCCGCATTTTCGCAATAAAGAATCCGTCGCATCCGTCTTTATGGGGAAAGAAGGTGCGCATACCGTCAATCAATCCGTATTTTTCATCGGATTCGGGAGCAAATTCTTTATGACAAACAAGAAACTTCCTGACTATCTCTTCATTTTCAGCCGTATTCAAAGTACAGGTGGAATACACAAGCACCCCGCCCTCCCTAACATACTCCGCCGCACCGCAGAGCACATCGTACTGTATCTCCGGCAGTCTCTTTACGGAATCGAGAGACTTATATCGAATATCCGGCTTTTTCGCAATGACCCCAAGGCCCGAGCACGGCGCATCGCAAAGCACACGGTCAGCCTTTCCCACAAGGTGGGGGACGGGACAGCGCGCATCGTTTTCCGCCGTTCGGATAATGCCGATACCAAGCCTTTTCGCTCCCTTTTCGATGAGGGACAGTTTGTTTTTGTGAAGGTCGAAGGCATAAACCGTGCCCCTGTTCTCCATATCCAGTGCCGCAGAAAAGGTTTTTCCGCCGGGACAGGCGCAGGTGTCAACCACAGTCTCACCCGGTTTTGCATCAAGAACGGCAGTGCAGATTCGGGATGCCTCATCCTGAACGAAGAAGTCCCCTGAAGCAATGCCTTCCTTTACCGCAGCGGAAAATTCCTTCGTCAGCACAATACTCGGTGCAATCTCCGATGCTCTGCCGCAGAGCCTTTCCGCTATCTCCCCGATATCGGAGCGCAGGGTGTTCACTCGCAGAGACAAAGGGGGTTCCCCGTTGGACGCTGCAAGAATCCCCTCGGCACACTCGTCGCCGTAGCAGTCCATATACAGACGGCACAGCTCCTCGGGGAAGGAATATTTCACCGACAGCCGATACGCAAAGTCCCCCTCCGTTGGGAAGGACACCGCCTTGCCGTTTCTCAGAAATGTCCGAAGCACCGCATTGACAAAGCCCCTTTTCGAGCGCGGCACCAGCTCAACGCTTTCGGAAACCGCCGCATGGTCGGGGATCCTGTCCATATACAGCATCTGATACAGCCCCAGACGAATAGCGGTCAGCACATCGCAGTCAAGGGAGGCGGAAGGGCGGTCGGATATGCCGTCTATGATATAGTCAAGGGTAATCTTTCGCTCAAGCACACCGTAAACCAAACGGGTGTAAAGCCCTGCATCAGCCTCCGAAAGACCGGATGATACAAGGGATGCATTCACCTCAAGATTGGCAAATTTCCCGTCCTTCTCACACGCCGTGAGAGATTCGAGAGCAAGCTGTCTCGGATTTGTTGTCTGTTTCATTTTTATCTGATTTTTTATCTTCTTCTGCCGCGATTCACCAAGGCGATAAGTCGGAGCATATTCCCGAGCGCTACCGCCAGTGCCGCAACATAGGTCATGGCAGCCGCGGTCAGCACCTTTTTCGCCGCTTTTTCGCCGTTCTCGGACACTCTTCCCGAATCCTTGATGGCAGCCATAGCCCGTCGGCTTGCATTAAACTCAACGGGGAGCGTCACAAGCTGGAACAGCACGGAAAGCCCGAACAGGAGTATTCCGATGTAGGAAATGCCGGGCATACTGAACACGATTCCGAGAAGGACCAGGGGGAAGGCAAGGTTTGAGCCGATGTTTGTGGCAGGAATGATAGCGGAACGGATCTTCATTGGAACATAGCCCTCCGCATACTGTACCGCGTGCCCTGCCTCATGAGCCGCAACCCCCACCGCCGCCGCTGTCGCCTGCTCATAGGTGGAGTCGGATAATCTGATAATGTTGGTTTTCGGGTCAAAATGGTCGGTCAGGTCTCCCTGTACATGGGTAACCTGAACATGATGCAGTCCGTTTGCATCAAGGATCAGTCTTGCAGCATCGCGGCCCGTCATTCCGTTCTCGGATGCTGTCTTGCTGTACTTTTTGAACGTACTTTTCACGTTGATCTGCGCCCACAATGCAAAAAGGATCGCAGGCAGAACATAAACGATGTACGACATATCAATTCCGTAAAAATAAGGCATGACAATTCCTTTCTTTACTTTAAAATATCCCCGACAGCAATCTTTCTGCCGTTGATGTAGGCATCCGCCCCCATTCTGCTCTTTCCCTCAGGTACTACACCTGTGATGGCAATGCATCCCTCACCGCAGGCCACGGTAATCGCGCCGCCCTCAAGGGACACAACCGTCCCCGGGACCGCCTCCGACTTCACATCGGTCTTTTTCGCCGAGGTCAGCTTCAGCAGTTTTCCGTCGGGTGTGTGTGTCACCGCAAGAGGGACGGGAGAAAGCCCCCTTATCATGTTGAAAATCTCCCCGGCAGGTCGGCTGAAGTCCACCATGGTATCTTCCTTCAGAATCTTTGCCGCATAGGTCGCTTCCTCGTCGTTCTGAACCTCTCTCGGAACGGTTCCGCTGTTGATGCAGTCGATGACCGCGCACATGGCTTCACCGCCGAGGATGGCAAGTCTGTCATGGAGGGTGCCGAAATCGTCCTCGTCCGTGATGGGAGTGGTAAGCTTGAGGATCATGTCCCCCGTATCGAGCCCCTCTGCCATATACATAGCGGTTATACCCGTCACGGGCTCCCCGTCAATAAGTGCACGCTGAATGGGAGCCGCCCCTCTGTACTTCGGCAGAAGGGAACCGTGAGCATTCACGCAGCCGTATTTCGGATAATCGAGGACATATGAGGGCAGAAGCTTTCCGTATGCCGCAACGATGATGAGCTCGGGATCAAGCGCTTTCAGCTCATCGAGAAACGCATCGTCTTTCAATGTCACGGGCTGGTACACGGGAATGCCCACCGACTCCGCAAACTCCTTCACAGGGGTGGGGATCATCTTCATGCCCCTTCCCTTCGGCTTGTCGGGCTGAGAAACCGCACCGACCACCGTGACACCGTCCTTGTTATATACCGCTTTCAGACACTCTGCCGCAAAATCGGGGGTACCCATGAATAATACTCTCATATCAGCCCATTCTTTCTTCCACTTCCTCGGGAGTGAGGATGTGGAGTGCCTCGTCCACAAACAGCTTTCCGTCCAGATGGTCAAGCTCGTGGCAGAAACAGCGCGCAGTCAGTCCCTCCCCCTCAAAGGTGAACTCCTCACCGTCACGATTCAGCGCACGACCCTTTACGCGCATGGGACGATGGGTGATTCCCCATACATCGGGTACGGAGAGACAGCCCTCCATCTCCTCCTGCTCGCCCTCGCGCTCTGTGATCTCGGGATTGATGAGTTCAATATATTTCTCCCCATCATCCACAATGACTATACGTCTGAGAATCCCCACCTGAGGAGCGGCAAGGCCTACTCCGCCGGAATCGATCAGTGTTTCCAGCATATCGTCCAGTATCTGCTTGATTCTGGGGGTGATCTCGGTCACGGGGCGGCACACCTTGCGGAGCGCTTCGTCTCCTTCTTTTACAATATTCAAAATTGCCATCGGTTTTCTCCTTATTGCTTAAATCTGTTTCATCTCTACACCGTTGTGGGATTCAGGTCAACGGAAACGGTAAGCCTTGCGCTCTTTCCCGTCCGTTTATCCGCGGATGCCCTGCTGAATTCGCCCATAAGCTGTGAGATAAAGGCTCTCGTCCGCTTATTCAATCTGCATTTTATCACAAAACGCATCCGATACACATTCTGAACCCGATAAACAGGCGCTTCAAAGGGGCCGTACACCACAAGGGGCACATCGCCGTAATCTTCGTTAATATGCATCATGATCTGCTCTCTCATTCTGAGCGTCACCACATTGAGATGGTTTTCATCACTGCTTGACAGTGTAATCACCGCAATGTCGCAAAACGGAGGGAAGCAAAGTCCCTTTCGGATGCGGATCTCGCCCTCATAGAAGGATATGTAGTCCTGTCGGGCGGCAAGAGCAAGCACTTCATTGTCGGGATTCCATGTCTGGATCACCGCACACCCGGGCACCTCTCCCCTTCCCGCACGTCCGATCACCTGGGTCAGCATGGCAAAGGTTCGCTCCGCTGCCCGATAATCGTCCATCATCAATGAGCTGTCCGCATTGAGAACGCCCACCGTTGAAACCTTCGGGAAATCATGCCCCTTCGTTACCATCTGGGTCCCGAGCAGGATATCCGCTTTACCGTTTCTGAATTTTCCGAGAAGCTCCTCGTGGGAATGCTTCCCCTGAGTTGTATCAAGATCCATTCGGATGACCCTGAAATCACGGAATTCCTCCGCAATGTCATCCTCCGCCTTCTGTGTGCCGCATCCCATAAAGAGAAAATGCTCTTTTCCGCAATGGGGGCACTTTTCGGGAACGTTCGTGCGATATCCGCACATATGGCAGGCAAGATATCCGTTGTTTCGTCTTGCCGCATCGTCCGCCTCTCGACCCTTCGGTGCATTTCTTCGCATATGGTATGTCATGGTCACGGAACAGTGCGGACATTTAATGCTCTTTCCGCAGGTTCTGCAGGAAACGTAATTGTTGTACCCTCTGCGGTTCAAAAACAGGATCGCCTGATTGCCGTTTTTCCGATCCTCAGCCAATCGGTCTGCCAGCACGCCGCTGATCAGTTCTCCGCTGCCGCGCATATCGCAGATCACCACCTCGGGAAGAACCGCACCGCCGTAGCGATTTTTCAGTTCGATCAAGGTGTATACGCCGCTTTTTGCTTTATAATAACTGCTCACGGACGGGGTCGCAGAGGACAGAAGCATTACCGCATTGTGCTCTCGACAGCGGAATCTCGCCACATCGTGAGCATGATATTTGGGAGCTGTGTCCGACTTATAGGTATATTCATGCTCCTCATCGATAATGATCATCCCAAGCCGATTGACGGGAGCAAACACCGCCGAACGGGTACCGATAACCACATCCGCCTTTCCGTCACGAATACGACGCCACGCATCGAACCGTTCTCCTGCCGAAAGTCCCGAATGGATGACCGCGATCCTGTCGCCGAAGCGGCGGATGAAAACGCCAACGGTCTGCGGAGTCAGGGCAATTTCGGGAATGAGCATGATAACACCCCGACCGTCTCCGAGAACGCGCTCAATGGCAGCCATAATAACGCTGGTTTTGCCCGAGCCCGTCACCCCATGAAGAAGTGCCGCCTTCGGGGAGCCCGATTCATAAAGCTCTGTAATGGTATTGTAAGCCGCCCTCTGCTCCTCGGACAGGGAGTCAACCATAGGTGCGGCATCCGCTTCGGACGGGGGGCGACTAAAATGCTCCGAGGTGAAGTAATTACGGTATACCTCCTCCGTACTCACAGTTACCATGCCTTTTCCCCTGAGGGCTTCCGCCGTACTCTTCACCGCCGCCCTCGTGAGATCGCACCCGAAGGAGATCTCATCAAAATCCGACGGTCCGTGTTCCATAAGGTAGGCAAGCACACGCTGATGCCGTTCGCTTCTCAGCCTCACCGCCGAATCCATGGGCATACCGCGCACAATATCTGCCACGGCACGCTGTCTTATCCCTGCCTGACCCTTGATCTCGTATTCCTTGCGAACGAGCCCCGCCTTTTCCAGCTTCTGAAGGGGCCTCCCCACGTCAAAATCGAACGCATCCGATATTTTTATCTTGGATGATCTTGGCTTCTCGCAGATAAAGCGAAACAGGGCACCTTCTTCCCTGCCCATTTTATCGGCTTCCGCCGTTGCCTCGTCTTCGCAGTCCAGGGTTCGGTCTCCCGTAATATAATGAACCTTGATTTTCGACAAAGCCGCTGACGGAACTGCCGCACGAACCGCATCTCCAAAGGTACAGAGGGTATATTCCTTTACAAAGGCGCAAAGATCCATCATCTCGGAAGACAACAGGGGCCCTTCGCTGAGCACACTCTGTATGGGCTTCAGCGTCATTTCCACAGTAGCTGTCTCATTCAAGGAATTGACCACCGCAGACATCTTCCTGTTTCCTCCCCCAAAGGGAACCTCAACAAGAACTCCCGGCTGAACACTGTCACGCATTTCACCGGGAATATAGTACTCGTACGGCTTATCCGCATGGTACGGCACATCAATAATATGAACAAAAGCGGTTTCCGCCATACAAGCACCTCCTCCTCAAAACTGTTTTTTCGTCAATTATTCTTCAACGGGAGCATCCGCTTCCACGGCACTCTCGTCTGCAGCTGCTTCCGCTGCCCCGTCGGTTGCCTCCGCACCGGAAGCTTCCTTCGCTTCCTCCTCGGAGAGAATTCTGAATTCACCGCTGTAAAGTCCCGCAACCGCCAGCTTCACCGCCTTATCATCACGGTATTCCTTCTTAATAAGCGTTGCAAGATTCTTATTCTTGTCAGCCTCCTTATTAAGTGCCAGCTTTTCTGCGTATTCTCTCTGTCTTACATATTCATCGGTAATCACCCTCGCGCTTTTTGCCGCCGCGATAACCAGAGTGTAACGGTTGATTCCGGATTCCTTTGTGAGCTCTGCAATAGAAGGGTAAATCATATTCTTTCTCCTTATAGTGTTTCTGTTTATTGTTATGTTATTTGTTATCGAAATATCCGTCGGTGACTTCCTTCATCCGACTGTATGCATAATGAGCCGATCTCATTATTGCCATAATATCCGCCGCGCATTCCGCTGTCTTTCCCGTTTCGTTTATGACGATGTAGTCGTAATTGGGAGCCTCAAGGATCTCTGCCTTCGCCCTTGCAAGCCGACCGGCTATCACATCCTCACTCTCCGTACCGCGTCCGCGCAGGCGCTTCTCCTGCTCTGCGGCATCGGGGGCAATGAGCATGATTCCGCAAACCCTGTCTCCCATGAGCCGTTTTACCTGTCCGCCGCCGTCCACTTCGATCTCAAGGATCAGGTCTCGGCCGTCGGAGATGATCTTTTCTGCCTCGGAGCGAAGGGTTCCGTAATAGTTGCCGTTGTACTGTGTATACTCAAGAACCTCGCCCTTTTCAATAAGCTCCTCGAAACGCTCTCTTGTTATAAAATGATAACTGACACCGTCCACCTCCCCCTCTCTGGGGCTTCTTGTCGTAGCGGAGACAGAGATTGCCGTGTCGGGATTGATGCGTCTCAATTCCTCGCAGACGGTACCCTTTCCGCTTCCCGACGGGCCGGAGATCACAAAGATAATACCTTCTCTTTTCATGTCAATACCTCAATTTTATATTTCCTCAGCCTCGTCTGCGCCATCATCCTCATGCTCTGCCAGTCTGCCCGAGATGGTCTCGTTCTGAAGTGCAGACAAAATCACATGATCGCTGTCCGTGATGATAACACAGCGGGTCTTTCTGCCGCAGGTACAGTCAATGCTCCGTCCGCTGTCCCTTGCATCGAGAATAAGCCTTTTGGCAGGGGCGGAATCCGATGCAATGACCGCGATGATGCGATCCGCATTGACCATATTGTTGAACCCGACATTTATAAATTTCATTCTCCAAACCGTGCCTTCCTGCAATAGTTTTATTGTTGATTACTCAAGATTCTGAATCTGCTCGCGGATCTTCTCAAGCTCTGTCTTTACATCCACCACGATATGTGCAATTTCGGTGTTTGCCGCCTTTGATCCGATGGTGTTTGTCTCGCGGTTGATCTCCTGCAGAAGAAAATCCAGTTTCCGTCCGGCAGCCTCGTTTGATGCAATGATCTCGCGGAAGGCGGAAAAATGGGAAGCGAGACGGACAAGCTCCTCGTCAATGGCAGCCTTGTCCGCAAAAATGGCAGCCTCGGTCAGTATGCGCTGTTCCGCGATCTCCACGTCAAAATCCGTGAGAAGCTGACGGATGCGGTTCTCAAGCTTTGCGGGGTATCCTGCGATATCCGCTTCGGAGAGAGTCTTGATCTGCGCCGCATATCCCTCGATGGTCTCCGCCTTCTTCAGAAGATCAGCGCACAGATTCTCGCCCTCTCTCATTCTCATAGCGTTGAATGCCTCAATCGCTTCCTCCAATACGGGACGCACCTCCTGCCAATCGCGCTCCAGATCGTCCTCGGGCTTTTTCATGGAGAAAAGATCCCTGTTCTGCGCCACGGTCATAACGGAAATGTCATCCTTTAAACCAAACGAATCCCGGAGACAGGTAAGCGCCGCGATATAGGAACGTGCCGCCTCACGGTCAAGGCTTATCTCAACACCCGTCTGTTCGATAACATCAATACCGATGTATACCTCCAGTTTCCCCCTGGATATGCCGCGCTCCGCCAGAAGCCCCTTTATCTTATCCTCAAGAAAACTGTACATTCTGGGCAGCTTGACCGTACAATCAAGATAGCGGCTGTTCACGCTTCTCAGTTCCGCTGTAACATCAAGCCTTCCCGAGGGGGTCACTGCCCTTGCTCTGCCGAAGGCGGTCATACTTTTCAACATAATTCCACTCCAAAAATCCGCAATTCCGCCCCTCAAAAAGGAGACGGGATCACAATTATATCCTATAATATATATTATACAATAAAAAAAGCTCCATTGTCAACGAAATGGAGCCATTTTTGTGAACACTGTACTAAAATAGTTTTTGGAGTCCCAATCTTTTGCGTATTTTCAATATGTATGCAGAGATTACAACCGTAAGAGCAATATCATAGAGCACCGCAAAGACCGTGGCAAGCAAAATCGCCGGTACCGTAAGGTCGATTCTCGCCTCCTCCGCCACGAAAACAAATCGTGAAACAATAATTTCCAACAGAACCATGCAGTCGATAACGGAAATCTTCAGCACCCATGAAACCACGGGATGAAACTTCTCAAACACCGCTTTAACGAGGGGATATATACCGCCGATGAGGATATATTCAACGGCGAGGAGCTTTGACGGCAGCAGAATAAGGGCAAGCACCCCCGTCACCGCCGTGTACAGCCACGGATACACGCTTCCGCCCAATTCCACTTTCACAACCATGGTAAAAACGGCGCAAAGGGCGATCACGGACAGATCAAATACCGTCACGCTTCCGAGATACAGCAGAACCACGCATACGGCGCAGAGAATGCCGCAGACAGCCGCGCGTTTTGCTTCGCTTTTCTTTTTGTTATCCATTATCTCACCTTCCGTCAGCAGCATCCGATGAGGTCGCCGCCGCAGCATTCACAGCAGGCATCGGCACAAAGCAAAGAAGTACAAGTCCCGCAGCAATCGCAGTCATCCGCACCGCGCATGGTGGTGTACTCCTGCCCGAAGCCGCCCGACCTGCTTCTCATGCGATTTTTCGCCTCTTTGTATTCCATATTGGCAGGATCAAGATAGCAGGCGATCTCAATATACTTGAGGGCATCGTAATAAAGTCCGCGCTGAACGAGGAGACAGCCCTTCAGGTAGTTCCACTCCGCCCCTCTGTCGTTTGAAGGGGTGGAATCAATGATCAGCTCCGCATCGGAATACCGTCCCTCATAAATCAGTCGGCGCACCTCGGCAAAGGATGTACTTCCCGAATGATTGTAGGTGTATCCGCCGGAATATCCGCCGCCATATGAGCCGCCGCTTCCATAGGAGCCGCCGCCCGAGCGCTCCTTCTGGATTGCGTCGTATGCCTCGTTTATCTCCTTCATCCTCTCCTCGGCGGTATCAGCCATAGCACTTCCGCTGTAATTGTCGGGATGGTATTTCTTTGCCAGATTACGGTAGGCTTTTTTTATTTCGTCATCAGTAGCGTTTCTTGAAACTCCAAGCACGCTGTACGGATCTCTCATCAATTATAAACTCCATTCATTTCTGTGGGTTCTCCGAGAATTTTGTCCATAGCCTTCGGCATCCCCAGATATACAGTGTTCTTTATAATGGGCAAAAGCGGATTTCCGCGAGGGAGAAGCTCCACTGCAAGGCCCAATTTTTCAAGATCGATACGCGTTGCAGTGCGTACCGATTCAGATGTAAGGGATGACATTACAATCTTTCCGTCTCTGTCTTCCGTCGCCATCTCCCCCCAAAGTTTGTGTATGGGGTTGTAGCGCCCTTTTTTTATATCATCCACCAAGTCATCCGCCGCATCGCAGACATAGATAAACCGCCCTGCCGCACGCCCGATCTCACGGGCAATCGTCTCTTCGCTTCCGCTGAGTCCCGAGGAAAACACATATGCAAGCACATCCCCGAAGGCAGCCGCCGTCTCGTCCACGGAGGAGGATCCTGCCGCCTCAAGGTCGTAAAGTTTTTTCGTCAGTTCGCTTATTCTCGATGCCGAAGGCGAGTTTTGCTCCCCCGCCCTGCGTACCATTCCGCGGACAACGGGGCTTCCCATTCGTGAGAGCAGAACCTTGAAGCCCCCCTCATCGGCAATATCATCTGACATTTTCTCGGAAAGCATACAAGCCGCTGCCGCCGCTGTATAAGCAAGAGAATCATTATCCTCCGCCATACTCCGCCTTTTCATCGGATGGGCGATACACCGCCGCGCCGCGCACTCAGGCACCTCATTCCTCACCGCCATACGAACCGCCGCCAGAAAAACATAGTCGTAGTTCAGCGTAAAACGGGAGACTGTCCCCGTGTGCCGCCCCATAGAACGGCAGACGCCGCAGTAAACGGCGCGAAACAATTCGTACTCTCCCACCCGAAGTTCGGGCACATGGGGCTTCACATAACCAAACATAAACCCTCTCCGGTATCAAGAAACCGCCGCCGAACCATCGGAAATATGCGGTGATGAATTATATAACTTATTCTTAATGTTATAACATGAATCCCGTTTATACAAGGGTTTTTTTGTAAATAAATCTTGTCCTATGTTTGTTTTGTCAACAGCAGGGAGAAAAGATCAGCTCGGACAGCATCCCGTGGAAAAAATGACAGAAAAAACGGACAAAAAAGTCTCAAAAAAATCTTTTTAAAAAAAGCAAAAAAAGTGTTGACAAAAGAGTTTTGTTGTGATATAATAATACCGTTCCCGAGAGAAATGCTTAAATGCACAAAGCAAAGCACTCGGAAATGATGAAAAATTATATAATATGCTGGTGTGGCTCAATGGCAGAGCAGCTGATTTGTAATCAGCAGGTTGTTGGTTCGACTCCGATCACCAGCTCCAGGGGGAATTCCCGAGTGGCCAAAGGGGACAGACTGTAAATCTGCTGGCAACGCCTTCGGTGGTTCGAATCCACCTTCCCCCATGTGAAGAAAAAACAAGTCCGTTTGGGCTTGTTTTTTTGTTCATGCGGCGAAGGTGGTGAGAAGCACCGTGGGAGAACGACGCCAAACTTATATTATCGCCTCCCCTAACCGTTCTCCCAAACAAGAGATGCGAAGCAGCTCTTGTTCATGGTTCGAATCCACCTTCCCCCATATGAAGAAGAAACAAGTCCGTTTGGGACGTACTCTTAAGGACAGTTTTCAGAAATACGGCATATCTCGAAAGAGGTATGCCGTATTCTCGCATTCGTGGACACAAATGCAGTGCTTGTCAGGAAAATTGACAAGTTATAGGTGAACATAAAAAAGGCTCCCTTGTGTAAAGGGAGCTGTCAGCGAAGCTGACTGAGGGATTGTTCTACGAGCTGATTAATATATTCACAGACACCACGAAAGTTTTTATGTATTTCCGTATTTGGTATTCTGATAACCATCAATCCGTATTCTTCAAGAAAAGCAGTTCTTTCTTCATCGTATTGTTTTCCATCCTCGGTATAATGCCCCGAACCGTCAAGCTCTATAACGAGCTTTGCCTCTGCATTACAATCCCTCCCACCTCCCTTTACACAAGGGAGGCTTTGGCCTGCTAACGTTTCAATATGTCTCACAAAGTAAAATTTTCGGTCACGATTTCGATTCAGTAAAGACCAGATATTCTTGGTATATATCATCAATGTTCATATTTATCAACTGCTCAATCGAATATCT